>JAHDWR010000268.1 GCA_023382755.1 Dehalococcoidia bacterium | reverse complement strand
AGGTGCTCCGCCAGGTCGTCATGACACACGGGTTCATGCACCTCGGCGAGATCAACGGCGCGAAGGGCCAACTCGGGCTGGGCTTCTTCATCTAAAGCTGGTGTAGCCCCGGGCCCACCCGTCACTGGTCCTCGCGCTGGCTCCGCAAGAACTCCTCCACATCCAGCACCAGGTCTTCGCCCTGCGGGAGCTGGCTTGCCGGCTCCGGCTCTTCTAACCGTTCGTCGAACGCCGCCTCAAGCCGCTTCACGTAGTCGCCCACTTCCGGGTTCGCTGAAAGGGCCGTGTTCACTTCGACCATGAACCGCTCGCCAGCCGACTCGAGCTCGGAAAGGTCGAACTCCATCCCCACGATCCCCTGCAGCCGCCGCAACAGCGCCGCTGTCGCCGGCGGGTTCTGCGAAGTAGTGATGTAGTGCGGCACGTTCGCCCAGAGGCTCGCGCCCGCGAGCTCGGACTGCCGCAGCGAATCATGCAGCACGCCCACAATGCCCGTCGGCCCCTCATACCTTGATGGCTGGAGGTCCAGCCGGGCGTTCACCGCAGGGTCCATCGCGCTCCCCGTCACCCGCACCGGCCGGCTGTGGGGCACGTCCGCCAGCAGGGCCCCAAGCGAGACCACCAGGTCCACGCCGAGTTCCGAAAACAACGTGGCGTGCGTGCCCGTGTACGACCTCCACCGCAACCCCGGTTCCGTCCCGACGAATACCACAACATCGTGCGGCCCCGTCGGGTTGCGCGCGTAGAAGAAGTCGTTCGGGGGCCAGGTGATCTCGCGCTCGCCCCGCGCCGTGATCCGCACCGATGGCCGCGTCTCCGTGAAATCGTAGAACGGCTCCGGGTCGAGCGAGGCGAACCGCCGCGCCCCCAATCGCCGGACCACGAACCGCGCCGCGTTCGTCGCCGCGCTTGCCGCATCGTTCCACCCGGCAAACGCGCAGATCGCGATCGGCTTGTTCAAGTCGGGCCGGGTGTCGATTCGCAGCACATCCACGCCCGGAGGATACCAGCGCCACCCCGCCCCGGCGACCTGCCCCGCTCTCTTGCCGCGAGTGCTAGAATCCGAACATATGAGCGAACGGCCCGCCTCAGTCCTCCACGTCGACCTCGACGCGTTCTTCGTCTCGATGGAACTCCTTCGCCGCCCCGAGTTGCGGGGCCTCCCCGTTGTCGTCGCTGGCGGCCTCGGCAACCGCGGTGTCGTCAGCACCGCAAGCTACGAAGCCCGCCGTTTCGGCGTCCGTTCCGCCCTTCCCGTTTCACAGGCGCGCCGGCTCTGTCCGCACGCGGTCTTCCTCGAAACCGACTTCGCCTACTACGCCCAGGCGTCGCAACGGTTCCACGCCATCCTGCGTGACTTCACGCCCGTGGTTGAACCCGCAGGCGCCGACGAGGCCTACCTGGATGTCGCCGGCAGCGAGGCCCTCTTCGGCCCTCCCGAGGCCATCGCCCGGACCATCCGCCGCCGGGTCCACGATGAGATCGGCATCAACGCGTCTGTTGGCGTCTCCATCAACAAGCTCGTCTCCAAGGTCGCCAGCGATGCCGCCAAGCCCGACGGCCTCGTGGTCGTCCCCGCGGGCACCGAAGCCGCCTTCCTCGCGCCCCGCCCCATCCGCGACCTGCCCATGGTCGGCAAGAAGACCGCCGAAGTGCTCTCCGGCCTTGGCATCCACACCATCGGCGATATCGCCCGGACGCCCGAGTCCGCCCTGGTTGCCCGCTTCGGCGCGCACGGCGCCGAACTCCGCGCCCGAGCTCTCGGCATCTTCGACGCTCCCGTGCTTGCCGGCCGGGGCGAGGCGAAGTCCATCTCCCGAGAGACCACTTTTGACGTGGACGAGCCCGATGGCGACCGCCTTCGCGCCATCCTCCGCGGCCAGGCCGAGCGTGTCGCAGCCGACCTCGCACGCCAGGGCAAGGCCGGCCGGACTGTCACCCTCAAGCTCCGCTTCCCGCCCTTCGAGACCATCTCCCGTTCCGTTACCACCGGCGTTGCCGTCGAACTCGCCGATGACCTGCATGCGGCCGCCGTCGCCCTCTTCGACCGCGCCTGGGCCGAGCATGACCGCCGCCCGGTCCGCCTCCTCGGCGTCGGTGTCTCGAACCTCCGGGAGCGCGCCCGCCAGCTCCGCCTCGGCGAGACCCTCGACGCCGACCGCCTCCAGGATACCGTCGCCGAGCTCCGCGACCGCTTCGGCGAAACAGCCGTCCGCCGCGGCGCCGAGATCCGCCCGCAGCATTGATCGGTTGACACCCCAACGGTGGCGACGAAATGATTGATCAACTTTGAGGAGGTTTGGTACGTGCCCGGTGACTCTCCCATCCGCCAGACATGGCTAACCCTCGGGGCGGCAAGCGAACTCCTCGGCGTCAGCGAGTCCACAATCCGCCGGTGGGCCGACGCCGGCGAGATCCGCTCCTACCGCACCAGCGGCGGCCACCGCCGCATCCTCGAAGAGGACCTTCGCCACATCGTTGCCAACACCCACGCCGCCAGCGCGGCCCGCGATACCGACCGCATCAGCGACCTCGCCACCGCCCGCGTCAAGAGGCGCATCAGCCCTCGCGGCCGCCCCGGCCACGGTTTCGCCTCGTTCGATGGCCTCAGCGACGACGCGCGCGACCGCCTGCGTCTCCTCGGCCGCCAATTGGTCGACCTCTTCGCCCGGTATATCGCCTCCGATTCCAAGCGAGAACGCTTCACGGACGATGCCCGCACTATCGGCCGCGAATACGGCCGCACCCTCGTTGGCGAACACGTCGGCCTCACAGCCGCGGTCGGCACGTTCAACTCACTCCGCCGCTCGCTCGAAGAGACCGCCTCGCAAATCGCCACCGAAGCCGGGCTCTCCACCGAGGACGCCGTCGAAGCGATCGAGAACATCCTCGTGCTGGCCGATGTCGTCCTCGAAGGGATGGCCTCGGTCTACGAAGCCACCGCCGGCCGATAGTCAGTCGCCCTCGCCCCGCGGGATGTCGATTCCGCCGAAGTGCTCCACGTTCCGCGCCGCTCCCGCCCCATCGAGTTCTACCGCCACCACATCTACCCGCACGCGCTCCGGGTCGATGCCGTGCGCCTCCGCGTAGGCCATGGCCGCGTGCCACAGCCGCCGCAGCTTCGCCGGCGTCAGCGATTCCGCCGCCAATCCCGCCGCCCCGCGGCGCGTGCGCACCTCCACCACCACCGTCTCCGCCCCGTCCCGCGCGACGAGGTCGAGCTCGGCTCGCCCGACGCGCACGTTGCGGTCGATGATCTGCATCCCGAGCGACTCCAGCCGGTGGGCCGCCACCCGCTCACCAAAACCCCCCAGCCGTTGCCGCTCGTTCACCACTTAAACGCGAACTGGGCCACCGGTGCGTAGCTCCTCCGGTGGATTGGGCTCGGCCCACGCTCCTGCAGCAGCCGCTTGTGCTCCGGGGTCGGGTAGCCCTTGTTCTTGCACAGGTTGTAACCCGGGTACTGGCCGCACAGTTCCTCCATCAGCGCATCCCGGGCCACCTTCGCCACGATCGAGGCGGCCGCCACCGCCACGCTCAGCGCGTCACCATCGATCACCGGCCGCACGTTCGGCAGCGGCAGGTCCAGCGCATCGCTGATGACCGCATCCGGCTTCACGCCCAGTGCCTCGAATGCCCGCAACATGCACAGCCTCCGCGCCGGCAGGATCCCGATCCGGTCGATCTCTTCCACCGAGGCCCACCCTATCGCGAACGGGACCGATTCCCGGATCTTCTCCGAGAGCTCATCCCGCGCACGTTCGGGCAGCACCTTCGAGTCGCGTACCTTCGAATACCAGCGGAACCGTCGTCCGGCAGGCAAAGCCACCACGCCTGCCGCCACCGGCCCTGCCAGGGGCCCCACGCCGACTTCGTCTACCCCCGCCACCCAGAGGGCCCCGGCGTTCCACGCCTCTTTTTCGAACCGCAACGAGGGGATCGGGGTAGCGCCCATGCCACGCATGGTACCCGCCATGCCCGCCCGCGAAAGGCACTTATGGCGCCTCGGCCCGATTTGCGCGCACGCTCATGAAAAAGGGCCCAGCCCGCACGGGCTGGACCCTCGGTCTTCGTGGGCCCCGGCCTGTTACTCGAACCGCTCCCAGTTTGGCATCTGTATCTGCTTCGCCTCCGCGCT
>JAHDWR010000267.1:2225-4142 GCA_023382755.1 Dehalococcoidia bacterium | reverse complement strand
TCATGAAGTCCGCCCCATCCATCCGGATGCGCGAGCCGGCCGGGATTCCGGGCATATCGACCTCTGTCGTGGCCCAGAACGACCAGCCGGTCGCGACGGCTTCACCCTCGACTGAGATCTCGCGAAGGACGGCGTGGCGGTTACGCATCCAGCCACCGATCCGCTCCAACTCTTTGAGCAGGCGGGGCTTGCCTTCGAGGCGGCGGCCCTGCGGGAACTGGGCGGACGCTCCGTATTCGATCACGACGTCATCGGCCCAAAGAGCGGTGAAGCGGTCCGAGCCATAGGAATCGGGCGTCCCGTCGTCGTAGAGCGCGTAGAACCGTTCGACAACCTGTCGTGGGGTGAGGTCGGCCATCGGGCTTGCTCCCTCCCCGCTCACGCCATGGACTCCGCGAACGCGTGCTGGTCCACCACGGTGTTGGTGTATTGGGGATGGATGAGGGCGCCGCACGCGTCGATGCCGCCCTGGCTGAGGGCGGCCATCCCCTGTCGGACACGTTGGATGGTTTCTTCGAGTGTCATGGGTTCTCCTCTCCTGGTTGTAATCGCTACCAGTTGACCTGCGCGAAGCCCGGCCACCACGACTCCACGAACTTGCCGTTCTCGACGCGCCAGGCCTGGACGTAGCTGCCGGTCGATCTCGCCGACGCGATAACGCCGACCATGTCGCCGGCGGCAAAGGCCTTGTATTCGGGGACCATCTGCGTGGCGCCCTCCCGGCGGTCACGTGCCGCGATCGCTTCGGCCAGGCGTGCGCCGTGTTCTTCCGCGGTCACGTCGAAGGTCCCGCTCGCTTCGTGCCTGGTGAAGACGGGTCCGCACAGCTGCGGCGCCAGCTCGGCAAAGCGGCGCTGTTCGTACATCTCTTCGTACCAGCGACGGAGGAGGCGTTTGTTCGCTTCCGGGTCGCCTTCGCCGACAGGCGGCGGAGCGGGCCATGCCGCGGGCGCGACGGCCGATAACCAGGTCTCGACCAGCTTCCCATCGGCGACTCGGTAAGCCTGGACGCCGCTCATGTCGCCCTGGGGTGTATCCCGTGCCACCCAGGTGACGAACGCGATGTCGCCCTCGGCAAAGGCGTTGTACTCCCACTGGATCACGTAGCCCCGGGCATAGAGCTCCTCGCGCACCTGCTCGCCAGTGACGGTGCGCGTCCCGGTGGGCTCGTGGCGTATGTACTCTGGTCCGGCAAGTTCGGTCACGCGCTTCCAGTCGCCGCGCATGCCATACCAGGCATGGATGACGCGCAGGGTGTCCTCGGCGCTCATGGGTGCTTCTCTTGTGAAGTCATCTGGCGGATGACGCCCGCCATGTCCATGTCGATCCAGATTCGCCGCATGAGGCCGCCCACGATCTCCGCTGTGCTCGTGCCGTGGAATTCCACGTGGTTGCCGGAGGCCGGCATGCCCGCCCAATCGGCCGAGTGCGTCCCCGAGCCGCGCCAGCGCAGTACGGCGGTGTCGCCGTCCACGAAGATGCCGAGCGTTTGGCGGTGCCAGTCGGGGAAGGCGCGGAGCGCGGCCTGCAGGCTTGCCCGCTGCCCGTCCCGTGAGGAGACGGTGTGAACACCGTTCACCCATACCTCGACATCCGGCGCCATGATGGCGGCGTAGGCTTCGACATCCCCGGCGTCTTCGGCCTCCACGAGACGCTCAACGAGCTGGATGTTCGCCTGGTGGCGGAGCGCGCCCATCAGGTCAGGCTGGAAGATCTGCACCTCGGCGAAGTGACCGTCGCGGACCTTCATGACCGAACAGCCGGTGACGTCCAGTCGCATCCCTGTCGGCTCGATGCCGAACCAGGGGCCGGTGTGCGTCGCCGTGTAGTGGTGCACAAAGGCAACCGTGTCGTCACCGATTACCTCCGTCAGGTACTCACGCTGGTAGTCGGGGAAGGAGGCATAGAACGTCGCGT
>JAHDWR010000267.1:0-2125 GCA_023382755.1 Dehalococcoidia bacterium | reverse complement strand
ACCTCCGTCAGGTACTCACGCTGGTAGTCGGGGAAGGAGGCATAGAACGTCGCGTCGAACTGCTTCAATGCCGCCCGCCCCCGGAGCGGGGTACCGGTGAAGACCACATCTTCGGCGTACATCGCGCTGATCGCCTCAGCGTCGTGCGCCTGGTCTGCGACCTTGAAGCGTTCCCAGAGTGCGCGCGTTTCTTCGATGGACATGCCTGGGCCTCCCTTCTCGAACCCCGGCGGGCCATCGTGCGAACCGCGCGAGGGGCTCAACCGACCGGGACTGTAATCTCTCGCAATAGGGTTGTAAATATGCGTACTGCGGATGTCGTTGTGGATTCGATATACCGCAAAGGCACATCCTGCTGCGCATCCGGCCCCCGGGACCGGCCATGGCCTCTGGGACGGCGGTGGTGCAAGACCCGTTGACGCCGGACGCCCGGCGTGCCTTCCTTGTTGGGATGAAGAACAGGACGGTTGCGGCAGTCGGGTTTGTTGGAGCGGGACGGCTGGCGGCCTCGCTCGCCCTCGGTCTGGTGGAGGCGGGCTATCGGGTGACCTCCGTCGCCAGCCGGCAACTCGATTCGGCACGGGCACTCGCGGCGGCGCTTGGCCCGGATGTGGAGCCCACGACGGATGCCGCGCGGGTCGCGGAGGTGTCGAGCATGGTGTTCCTTTCGGTGCCCGACGCCGCGATCACGCCAGTCTGCCAGTCCGTGCCGTGGGAGACGCGCCACCGGGTGGTCCACTGCAGCGGGGCGCTGGGGCTCGACGCGCTCGACGCCGTGACCCGGGCGGGCGGCATCGCGGGGTGCCTCCACCCCCTGCAGTCGTTCCCGTCGCGGTCACCCGAGCCTGAGCGTCTACGGGGCGTCTGCTGCGGAGTCGAAGGCGCGGAGCCTCTCGGCGGCGAATTGGCGCTAATGGTGACCGGGCTGGGCGCGCGCCCGTTTCGCCTGGACGGCGTGGACCGGCGGCTCTACCACGCCGCCGCGGTGACCGTAAGCAACCACGTCGTGGCGCTCGCCAGTGCGGCGGGCCGGCTCTGGGCACTCTCGGGGCTGCCCGAGCAACTCGCGCGGGAAGCACTATCGCCCCTCTTGCAGGCGGCGTCGGCGAACGTTGGGCAGATGGAACTCGCGGCGGCGCTTACCGGGCCGGTGGCGCGAGGAGACGTCGCCACGGTTGAGGGTCACCTGCTGGCGCTCGCCGTGGATCCGGAACTGCGCGAACTGTACCGGGCGCTCTCGGCCGAACTGCTGCGGCTGCCGCTCTCGCTCGAAGCTGGAGCCTTGAGCAGACTGCGCGAACTCCTGGAGGATGTCCACCGCGCGGAGTGAGCGGGCAACGCGGGGGCCACTCGGCCTTCAGGCGACTGAGCAGGCCTCCTCGCTCGCCGAGGCGTGGGACTTTCAATCCAGGACGCTTGCCAGCCGGCGTTCGATTTCTTTCTCGCCCATGGGGCCGATCTTCATGTCCCGGACGACCCCGCCAGCGTCGACGAAGTAGTGGGTTGGCAGCCCACGGACGCGGTACTGAGCGGCCACCTGCGTGGAACGGTCGAGGCCCACCAGGAAAGGGAGGCCGGCCTTTTCGACGTAGTCCGCGACCGTGGCCGGGTCTTCGCCCACATCGACAGCGATGATGACCAGGCCACCGGCGGCGTGGCGCTCGTAGGCGGCTACCAGTTCGGGGCTCTCGGCGCGGCAGGGCGGGCACCACGACGCCCAGAACGTTATCCACACGGGCTGCCCGCGGAAGCTCTGCAGGTCGATGGTCTCGCCGTCGAGGCCTGCGAGGTCGAAATCCGGGGCAACGTTCCCGAGCCTGGGCCCGGGTCCCTTCGCGGTGGCGCTCAGCGCGATGGCCTGGCTGCCCTCATCTTCGGGTGTGCTCTCGAAGAACCAGACGAGGGCGCCCGCCGCGGCGCAAAGCCCGAGGGTGAGCACTACCGAGCGCGCAATCCTCGCCCGCAGGGAGAGCGGGAGGCCCGGGCCGGGAGCGGCTTCGGCGTCAGGTTGGCCCGGCGAAGCGGGGAGTCCACCAGGGGAGGCCGGCGGGCACCAGAGGAGACTGCCGAGCTTACGCATAGCTATGAAGGCCCCCGAAAAACAGGTTGCCGAAGTACGTGAACA
>JAHDWR010000266.1 GCA_023382755.1 Dehalococcoidia bacterium | reverse complement strand
GACGAGCTCCGTGCGCCCGCCGTGGGGAGGCTCGGGGAGTTCCCAGAACTCCTCGGCCGTGAGTAGCGTCTGTGACTTCGGGCTTGCGCTCATGCGTGCATGATATCAGTCGCGCGGCAGGCCGAGACCACGGGTTGCGATGATATTGCGCTGGATCTCGCTCGAACCGCTGTAGATGAGCGGCGAGACGTTCACCAGGTGGCCTTTCTCCATGACGCCGTGCATCGGGGCATGCTTCGAATCCGGTTCGAGGGCCCCGGCCGGGCCGAGCTGGTTGACGCCGAAGTTGGTAATCCGCGCGGCAAGCTCGGTCGCAAACACCTTGATGACCGAGGCCTCGTAGTTCGCCACACGCCCAGCCTCCTGCATCCAGGCGGTGCGGTAGCTCAGCAGGCGGCCGGTCTCGTTCGCGAGCCACATGTCGGCGAGGCGGTGGCGGAGGATGTCGCGGTAGGCTCCCCCGGGCTTTCGCTCGCGCATGTCGGCGATGAGCTGCTCGAGCGTTCGTTGGTTGGCGGCGATCGAGGCGACGTTGGAGCGCTCGAAGTCGAGGAGCGTCATCGCAACGTACCAGCCGTTGTTCTCTTCGCCCACGCGGTTCTTCACGGGGACGCGGACATCCTCGAAGAAGACCTCGTTGAACTCGTGGTAGCCGGCCATGTTGACGATTGGGCGGACGGTGATACCCGGCGACTGCATGTCGACAAGGAGGAAGGAGATGCCCTTGTGCTTCGGGGCGCCGGGGTCGGAGCGCACGAGGAGGAAGCACCAATCGGAGTGATGGGCGCCGGTCGTCCAGATCTTCTGGCCGTTGACCACGTAGTCATCGCCATCGCGGACGGCACGGGTCTGGAGGCTGGCGAGGTCGCTACCAGCGCCGGGTTCGCTATATCCCTGGCACCAGGTGACCTCTGCGTTGGTGATGCGCGGGAGGTGCTCTCTTTTCTGCTCTTCGCTGCCGTGGACGATGAGCGTGGGGCCAATCATGCCCACGTTGAAGACGCGCCCGCCGTCGGGGGCGCCAGCGTAGGAGATTTCCTCGCTGAAGATCATCTGCTTGATGTGGGACCAGGCGAGGCCGCCATATTCCTTCGGCCAGGCCGGAGCCACCCAGCCCTTCGCCGCGAGCTTGCGCATGAACTCCATTTGTTCGGGCCAGTTCTCCTGGCTGGTCGGGCGCACAGGTCCGGAACCGCCGTCCCTGGGGAGCGCATCTTTCAGGAACTCGCGCACTTCGGCGCGGAGCGCGTTGTGTTCCTCGGAGAACTTGAATTCCATGGGGTTTCCTCCAGACGGCGCGGAGCCGGGGACCTTGAGGCCAGATTACCGCAGGGTAAACGTCATGTCGCGCAGCTACGCTCCGCCATCGTTAGACTGGGCCGAACAACCCAACTCGAGAGAACCGAATGGCAGTTTCAGCGGCTCGTGGGCTGAACATCTTCTTCGACGTGGACAACACCATCATCACTTGGGACGTGAAACTTCGGCCGGGCGTGCACGAGGTGTTCCGGCAGCTGCGGACGGACGGCCACACGATCTACCTCTGGAGCGGCATGGGCCCTCGCTGGGAAGTGGTGAAGCGATTCGAGCTCCACGAACACATCACCGACTGTTTCTGGAAGCCGCTGACCGACCATCATGCGCGGATGGAAGAACTCGGAATCCCGGTGTGGCCGGACTATGTCATTGATGACCACGCGGAGATCATCGAGGCGTTCACGGGGCTGCATGTACCGGAGCCGAAACTCCCGCTCGAGCGAGACCGGGAGATGTGGCGCGTGTACGACGAGATCCAGCGGTTCGTCGCCGGGCTGGGCTGACGCCGCGTGGCGGGGATCATCCTCGTCCGGCACGCGATGCCCGAGGTCGTGCGCGGCGTCTCATCGACGCTCTGGGAACTCGGCGAGGCAGCACTGGAGGATTGCGTGCTGCTTGCCCACGCCCTCCCGCACGAGCTGGCCCCGGCCGTGTTCACGAGCCACCAGCCGAAGGTGAAGCAGACGGCCGGTGTGCTTGCGCTCCGGCGCGGGCTCGAGGTGCTGGAGGACGAGCGGCTGCGGGAGGTCGGACAGGGCCCGGCCTGGATTGACGACTACCGGGCGGCGGCAGCCAGGTATCTCCAGGACGGGAGCGGCGGCGAGACTGCTGATTGGGAGCCCCGGGAGCGCGCGGTGGAACGATTCGCCGCCGGTGTGGATGCGGCAATGGCCGCCAACAGCTGCTCGCCCGGGGATGTGGTGATTGTGAACCACGGCCTGGCAATGAGCCTGTGGCTCGCGTCGCGGTCGGGGATCGACCTCGTGCCGTTCTGGCAAGGGCTGGCGTTCCCGGATGCGTGGCGATTGGACCTGGAAACTGGCGAGGTGCGGCGCCTGTGGCCGGGAGGGCGGGCGGCAGAGTAGCCCGCGCCGAATAGCTACGCGATCACGCCGTTCGCTTCGAGCTGCTGCTTGAGCGAATCGAGTGAGGGGACGGGCTTGCCGTTGAGCGAATCGAGGGCGTCGATGACGTCGTCGCTGGCGTCTTCCGCGAAGGCGAGGTCGACCAGGTCCTGGCGGTCGGGCTGGAGGCCCTGTTCGAAGAGGTGCTTCACGAGGGATTCAACGTCGTTCCAGGGTGCTTTCGCCATGGGGGTCTCCTTTGGGCCACGGAAAAGGGCGGCCGGGCCGCCCCTTCGGATGCGGGCGCTTCGAGGGGATTACTTCGGGAAGATATCGCCTTCGAATGGCTTGCCGTGTTTGATGTAGGGCGGCCAGAGCGTTTCGAGTTCCTTGCGGATGGGGTCGCCCTCGGGGAGGTAGCGCTGGAACTGCGGTTCGACATCGCGCCGCACCCAGCCCTTACCGATGGTGTCGTGCTTGATCTTGTCCTGGAGGAGCATGAGCCCGGTCAGGAGCGACTCGGGGCGGGGGGGGCAGCCGGGCACGTAGACATCGACGGGAAGGAGCGTATTGACGCCCGGCGTGACGCTGTAGGCGTAGGCGAAAGGTCCGCCCATGATGGCGCAGCCGCCCATGGCGAGAGCCCACTTCGGTTCCGGCATCTGGAGCCAGATGCGGCGGACGGCGGGGGCCATCTTCCAGGTCACGGTGCCGGGCACGATGAGGAGGTCGGCCTGGCGGGGAGATGCGCGGAAAATCTCGGCGCCAAAGCGGGCGATATCGTAGCGCGGCGTGGCGGTGGCGATCATTTCCATGGCGCAGCAGGCCAGGCCGAACATGCAGGGCCAGAGCGACGACCGGCGGGACCAGTTGAGGACCTGGTCGACGCTGGTGACGAGGATGTTCTGTTGGACCTCCTCATCGACGTCGCTATCGAGTCTGAGGGGGAGGGGCTGGTAGACCTTGTTCGCCTGTGGCATTGCTCGTGCAGTCTATCACAAAGGCCCCGCGCGAACGCGAGGGGCCGGGCGTGGAAAGCCGGTCGACCGAGGCCCCTTAGCGGGATCGGCTCATGTGGACCTGGCCATCGTTGATGGGCTCATCGATGAAGAGATCACCGTTACGGATCTTGATGTTGTAGCCGCAATCCGGGTTGGTGCAGACCCACGCCTTGAAGTGGATCGGCGCGCCCTGGCTGCCAAAGTCAGAAAACGGGACGAGATCGCCGTAGTCACATTTACGGCATTTTGGAAACTGGTACATCCCACCCTCCCCCAATGTCGGCGCGGATACTACCGCACGGGATCGCCAAGGGGCAATCGACTCGTATGCGACGCGTTGCCGGGGAGGGTCGGCGCGTCAGTGGATCGCCGCCTACGCGCCGACCTTCGCCTTCGCGGCGGCCTTCATGTCGGTCAGCAGAAGGTCCATGTCCTCCTGCGGGATTTCATGGAGGTTGCCCTGGTAGGCAAGCGTCCAGTTCGCGCGGGGCCAGCGCTGGGTCCACGTGAAGCGGTCGTGGTAGGGCTCGGCGTCCAGCCACTGCTGCTCGTCCAGGACCACCACTGGTTCGATGTCGCAGCGGTAGGGGTACATCTCGCCCGGCTTCTTGTCGCTCTGCCAGATGCGCGTCTGTTCCTCGACGACGTTCGAAGTGACGCGGCAGATGGCAGCGAGCTGCTTCCTGCCGGTGACGTAGAAGGCGAGGAGGTCGCCCGGCTGGATGCTGTTGGCCATGTTGCGGCGGGTGCTCTTGAAGCCGTG
>JAHDWR010000265.1 GCA_023382755.1 Dehalococcoidia bacterium | reverse complement strand
TCGTCAGCTACAGCCGCGCCCGCATCGAAGCCGACCTCCCCGACGTCGCCGCCTCCGGCAACCTCGACTCCGTCTTCGGGCTCGCCAGCCGCGATGTGCGCCTGCTCGTTGCTGCCATAGGCACGGTCCTGGGCCAGTGCTACTGGACGCTCATCATCCTGGCCGTCGTCTCGGGCCTCACCATCGCCTGGCGGCTGCTCTACCTGCGCGTCACCGTCGGCGGCAGGCGCCTCCCGCCGGCTTAGTCCACCCAGCGCAGCAGGAACGGCCCGCCCGTGTCCCGCGCCTCGACCCGCAGCGCCGCCTCGCCGCCCGCATGGTCGAAGGTCACCTCGAGCCGCGCCGGACCGTCCGGGTCCTCCCCGCGAGCCACTTCCTCGTCATCGACGAACACGGTCACGGCGCAGTCGTACTCGAGCGTGAACGCGTTGCGCCCGGCCGCCGCGTCCACCTGCTGCGAGAGCACCGCGCTCCACGCGTCGTCGCGCATGTCCCGGAACGGCGCCCGCTCCGAGACCAGGTCTAGCCGCCGGACGAAGCTGTCGCCGGTCAGGATGTCGCCTCCCGAGACCGCCGCCTCGTAGTACGTCAGCCGCCAGCTCTCTGGCTGCGCCAGCCGCGTAACCGGCACCGGCGTTGCAGTCGGCCCGAGCGTCGGCGTCGCCGTTGGTGGCGTCGCCCCCAGCCGGATGTCCCCCGGCGTGTGGCTCGTGCTCTCCGTCGAGGTCGGGTCCAGGAACATGAACCCGATGAACGCCGCCACCCCGAGCGCCCCAAGCGCCACAACTTCCCGCAGGCCAACCTTGCTCATCTGGCTCCCAGTGTCCCCGGCCCACGCCCTCCCCGCAAAGCGCCCCCGGCAAGGCCCGGGAAATGCGAAGGACGAAGTCCGAAGTGCGCCCGGGCAAACGGCCCGCGGTGCGGTGCGGGGCTGGGACTCCTCCCTCCTCCCTCCTCCCTCTTTTTACATATGGGTAACTTCCCTGAGTTCCTTCTTGTCGTAACGAGCCCCACACTGGCCCCTATGCGTGTTCCCCAGCTGGCGGTCATCGCCGCCGCCGCAGTTGCCCTGGCCTTCGCCTCGCTCCCCTTCGCCCTCGCCGCCGACCCCCCGGCGCCCTCGCTCGCCCGCCAGGCATTCCTCCCCGGTGTCGCCGGCGATGACGCCGCGGGCTTCGGCCTCCCCGCCACCGCCCTCCCCACGGCCACCTCCACCCCCGCCGCGCCCCTCGATACCTGCGCGGGCGAACGCTCCCCCGTGAAGACCCTCACCGATCCCGCCGCTGCCTTCGGCCGCACGCCAACCGCGTCCTCCGTTTTCGCGCTCCAGGCCCTCGAACGCCCCACCGTCGGGCCCGCCACCCCGCGCATCGCCCCCACCGAGACCGGCGTCGTCGAACTCGATGTCTGGCTGCGGGGCTTCATCCGGCGCAACAACGGCGCCATCGAACTGCTGATTTCGAACTCGCCCACGGGCGCGCTGATGATGGCCAACTTCCCGCCCCAGGGTTGCATCGCCGGCGCCGCCCCCGAGGACCAGGCCGCCATGACCACCGCCCGCATCGACCTCATCAACCGCTGCGGCCTGCCCATTGCGGGCGGGATGACCACGATCGCCGGCCCCGCGAAGCTCCGCGCCGTGCCCTTCTGGGGCACCCAGCGCCCCGACGGCATGACCGGCGCCCCCAGCGGTATCGAGCTCGGCCCCGTCCTCGCGTTCGAAATGGCCGAGGGCCTGGACTGCGACCCCGAGACCTACAAGGACGGCATCCCCACGCCGACGCCCATCCCGGTCCCCAACACCATCACCATCAACATCACGCCCCAGACCGCCGCCCGCGGCGCGACCATCGCGGTCACCATCTTCACCCAGCCCGCCATGTCTGGCGTCGCCTGCTCGTTCGTGGCCTGGGACAACGGGCTCGAACTGATGGCCCAGGGTTCGACCAAGCAGACCGGCCCCGACGGGACGGCGGCGTGGTCATTCGCGATCCCGCTCGATGCCGCCACCGGCACGGACGGGCGCGTCACTCCCTCGTGCGCGGGGGTGAACACCACCGGCAGCGCGCGGCTCACGATCACGCCCTGAGGCCGTTGGCCGTTGGCCTCAGGCGGCACCTCGATTTCCGATTCCCGGTTGACCAGCCACGCGCCGCCGCCAGCGTGCCAGCGTGCCAGTTGACTCTCCTTACGCCCACCGGTAGCGTCGCTACGGTTGAGATGACGAGAAAGGGTCGACACCGCGACGTCAAGGCGCGACGCGCCACGAAACCCCCGGCCTCCGAGTACGTCACGGCGGGCACAATCGCATTTCTGCTCGCGACGCTCCCCTGGGCTGCCAGCACGTCCTTCGCTGACGTGTTCGCTGCCCCCAAACAGTTCGTCCTGTTTCTCGCAGCCGGAGTTCTCTTGTTTGCGGCGGCCGTCAGCCATGTCCGCTTGCCAGCTTCCCGGGCAGTCGCACTCTCCATTGCCGGTTTTGCCGTTTGGGTCGCCATGGCTTCGCTGCTCTCCGAGTTTCCCCGCGAGTCCACCCTCGGCTGGTACGGCTTCCGGATAGGCTGGACCACCTGGCTTGCCGTCGCGATTCTGTTGTTCGCCACCTCGTCGGTCTCCCGCGAGCCGGTCCTTCTGGCAATCGTCCGTGCTGGCGCGTTCGGGGGCCTCACCATCCTGGCACTCGTCGCCCTCGGTCAGCAGGTCGGTGCGGCCGATGTCCTGACCGACCTCCGGATGGCGACCCGAAACACTGGCCTTGCGGGGACCCCGAACGACCTCGCCGCCTGTTGCATTCTCTATCTCGGATTCCTGTGGCCCGTCCGCGAACGTCCGCGCTTAACGGCGCTCGCGGTCGCGGCCGCCACTCTCGCAGTCTTCCTATCGGTCAGCCGGGCCGGGGTCGTCCTCTTCGTGGTTACCCTCGCCATGGCCGTCGTCTTCGGCTGCGTCGCATCTGGACTCCGCAGGGGCCTCCGCGATGCAGCCTGGCTCGGCGGTGCCTTCGTTGTTGGCCTGCTCCTCGCCCTTCCAACGCAAACTCCCGCGCAGCTCATCGGCCGGTTCGAACACGAGATCCCCCAGGGTACGCCGGCGGAGGACCGGCTCCGCGCCGCTGGCGGGCCCCGTTTCGGGTTCTGGCAGGCCGGCATCGATGCCTCCGCCGATAGCCCCATCTTCGGCCAGGGGGCCGATTCCCTCGCGTTCATCTATGGCCAACACCGTTCCGAATCCAAAACCCTCGATATCTATTACGATGTCGCTATTGCGAGCGCCCACAACAGCGCGATCGACATCGCTATCGCCGGCGGTATCCCGGCGCTCGCGCTTCTCGCCATCGGCATCGCCTTCATCGTCCTACCCCGTTTGCGTGCGCTCTCCGGCGAACCCGGGACGTCCTTCCCGCTCGCAGCCGTTGCCGGGTTTGGCGCTCTGTCGCTCCTCAATCCGCTGGCGATCCCCCAGCTTGCCGCTTTCGCGGTGCTCCTCGGCGTTCTCACTCCTTCGGCGCCGCTCTCGCGCCCGCTCCCCCGTCTCGTCTCCTGGGCTGCCGCTGCGGCGGCCGGCCTGCTCGCAGTCGCCGGGCTCACAACGGCCGTCGTGCTCTTCGCAGCCGAATCCCGCGCTGCGAGCGCCCGGGATGCCGCCGGCGTTGGAGACTACGAACGCTCGGTCACCCTCTATCGCTCCGCAGCCGATGTCCTCCCCCTGGAGCGCCACTACCTCGCCGAGGCATTTGTCTCCAGCATCGACGCTGCCTCTTTCGGGGGCACGCGCGAACTCGAGGCCGCCATCGAAGCCGGGTACGACCTTCACGAGTGTTTCGCGCCACTGCCCGGTCCAGTCGTCGCGCTCGCCGGGCTCATCCAGATCTCCCACCCCGGCGACCCGCGCGTCGAATCCCTCCTCGAAGAGGTCGCGAGGCTCGAGCCCGCGAGCCAACGCTGGGCTGAGTCTATCGATCGGATCAGGACTCTCGACTCCAGCACGTCTACGCTCGCTCCGCCCTGACCCTTTTCCACCACCACCGCCCCGGGGAGGAGGGAGGAGTGGCGAACCGTGCGGACCCGGCGAGCCCCGACCATGAGGGAGGGGACACGTAGCCGGCGCTCACCATCGCAACCCAATCGCCGGGACGTGGCGGAGCGGCCGGAGAGGGACGGCCATGCTGGGCTGGACGGCGCACCCTCCCTGACGGTCGGGCCTC
>JAHDWR010000264.1:1808-4245 GCA_023382755.1 Dehalococcoidia bacterium | reverse complement strand
GCCCGCCGCGTCCCCGAGGTCGCCGACGCCTGGTTCGATAGCGGCGCCATGCCCTACGCCCAGTGGCACTACCCATTCGAAAACGAGGACGAGTTCCTCAAGCACTTCCCCGCCGACTTCATCTGCGAGGCCATCGACCAGACGCGCGGCTGGTTCTACACCCTCCACGCCGAGGCCACCATGCTCAAGGCCACCGAGTCCGTCCCCGACGGCATCAGCTACAGGAACGTCATCTGCCTCGGACACATCAACGACGAAAAGGGCAACAAGATGTCCAAGAGCCGCGGCAACACCGTCGAGCCCTGGTCCGTCCTCGATGCCCACGGCGCCGACGCCACGCGCTGGTACATGTATGCCGCCAGTCCCGCCGGCTCCTCCCGCCGCTTCAGCTCGGGCCTGGTCGAGGAAGGCCTCCGCCGCTTCCTCCTCACCCTCTGGAACACGTACTCGTTCTTCGTCAGCTACGCCAACATCGATGGCTACAGGCCCACACCCGGGGGCCCGAAGCCGGCCGCCGAGATCGACCGCTGGCTCCTCAGCGAGCTGAACGCGCTCGTCCTCAAGGTCACCGAAGAGCTAGAAGCCTACGACCCCACCGATGCCGCCCGCGCCATCGAAGCCTTCGTCGACGACCTCTCGAACTGGTACGTCCGCCGCAGCCGCCGCCGTTTCTGGCGCGGCGCCACCGAGGGCGATGCCGACAAGCAGGGCGCCTACGACACCCTCTACGCCGCGCTCACCACCGTGACGAAGCTCATCGCGCCGTTTACCCCCTTCATCGCCGAGGAACTCTGGCAGAACCTGGTCCGCTCCACCGATGAAGCCGCCCCCATGAGCGTCCACCTCGCCACCTGGCCCGAGGCGGACGCCTCGCTTATCGACGAGTCGCTCAACGCCGAGACCCAGCTCGTGAAGCGCGTCTGCTCCCTCGGCCGTGCGGCCCGCGCGAAGGCCCAGATCAAAGTGCGCCAGCCTGTCGCGCAGGTGCTCGTCAAGCCCCGCACCGCCGAAGAAGCGCTCTCGCTCCGCAAGAACGCCAACCTCGTCCTCGAAGAGCTCAACGCGAAGACACTCGACCTCCTCGACGACGAGACGGCCGTCGTCACCTACGACGTCAAACCGAACCTGCCCGTGCTGGGGAAGAAGTACGGCGCCGAGGTCGCCGCCATCCGCGCGGGCCTGGCCGCCATCGCCCCCGCCGAAGTCGCCGAGGCCGTCCGCCGAGGCCGCAACGTCAGCGTCGCCGGCAAGGACCTCGAGCCCGAGGACATCCTCCTCCAGGCGCAGGACACCGCGGGCTACGCCGCTGCCCAGGAGGCCGGGTACACCGTCGCCGTGAGCACCGCCATCTCCCCCGAGCTCGCCGATGAGGGCCTCGCCCGCGAGCTCGTCCGCCGCATCCAGGACATGCGCCGCGACGCCGGCTTCGACCTCGCCGACCGCATCACCACCTGGGTCCTCGGCGACGGCGATGTCGCCCGCGTCCTCGCCTCCCAGGGAGACTACATCCGCGCCGAAACGCTCAGCACCGAACTCCTCGCCACTGAACCCGCCCCCGGCGCCCACAGCGCCGGCCACGATCTGGAGGGCACAAAAGTCACCATCGCCGTCCGCAAGTCATAGGCGCGCGTCAGCAGGCGCGCGAATCCCAGCACGCCCCGGCGGCCCCGCGGCAGCCACCCCCGGCCATCCGAGGCGCGCCAGGAATAGTCCGAGGCGCGCCAGGAATGGCGCGCTGCAACGCCCCGCCAGCGCAGCGGCGCGGGCCGTGAAACAACACCACCTCCGACCTCACGCCCGGGCGGCGTTCACACGCCAAGAGGTGACTGGGGCGTATTGCTACGGCCGTATCTCCCGGCGACTGGCCATGAACCAACCCCCGGCCATCCGAGGCGCGCCAGGAATGGCGCGCGACAACGCCCCGCCAGCGCAGCGGCGCGGGCCGTGAAGCCTCACTCACCCCGCGCCACCCCCGGGTCTCGCCGCCCCGGCCCCTTACCCCGTCGTATACTCATCCCATGGCCATCCGTCAGCCCCGAGCACGGCTCCAACCCCCGACCCGCCCGAAATGGCAATCCAAGTACCACGGCGCCCGCATGACGCCCGAGGAGTACCTCGTACTGCCCGAGGAGAAGCCATACCTCGAATACGTCGACGGAGTCGTGTTGCAGAAACCCATGCCTACCTCAGAACACGGCGACCTCGTCACCGAACTCCTCATCGAACTTGGTCTGTACATGCGCCAGCATGGCGGCAAGCTCCGGCCTGAAGCCCGGACTGCAATCGGCGACCTGCCCAGCTACCGCCTCCCCGATCTCGCGTACTGGGCGCCCGGCCGGCCCGCGGGCGACGACTCCATCCCCTCCCTGGCGATCGAAGTGCGTTCGCGCAGCCAGTCCTTGGGCGAATTGCGCGCGAAGTGCTGGGTATTCCGCCG
>JAHDWR010000264.1:0-1708 GCA_023382755.1 Dehalococcoidia bacterium | reverse complement strand
CACGTCCACCCCTTCGCCCTTCGAATTTCGCACTTCGTCTTTCGGTTCGCCTTGCCCGCCCTCGCACACATGTTCTAGACTCCCGAAATGACCCGCGAGCGGACAACTACCGTCGCCGAACCACCCCTGCTCGCCCCCGCCCGTCGCGTCCTCCGCGACGTCTTCGGCTACGGCGAGTTCCGCCCCGGTCAGGCCGAGGTCATCTCCGCCGTCCTCGAAGGCCGCGATACCCTCGCCGTCATGCCCACCGGCGGCGGCAAGAGCGTCTGCTACCAGGTGCCCGCCCTCCTCGAAAACGATGGCATCACCCTCGTCGTCTCGCCCCTCCTCGCCCTCATGAAGGACCAGGTCGATGCCCTCCACGCGATGGGCGTCGCCGCCGCCGCCATCAACTCCTCCATCCCCATCGAAGACCAGCGCCGTACCATCGCCGATGCCGCCGAGGGCCGCCTCCAGCTCCTCTACGTCGCCCCCGAGCGCTTCGGCAACGGCAGCTTCGTCGCCGCCCTGCGCGGCATCCGCGTCGCCCTCCTCGCCATCGACGAGGCCCACTGCATCTCCCAGTGGGGCCACGACTTCCGCCCCAGCTATCGCGAACTCGGCGGCGTCCGCCAGCAGCTCGGCAACCCGCCCGTGGTCGCCCTCACCGCTACCGCCGACCCCCGCGTCCGCGAAGACATCCTCCTCCGCCTCCAGCTCCGCGACCCCGTCGTCCACGTCGCCGGCTTCGACCGCCCCAACCTCCGCTTCGAAGTCCAGCGCGTGAGCTCGCTCAAGGAAAAGTCCCAGGCCATCGCCGACGAACTGCGCGCGCTCAAGCAGGAGTCGGCCATCGTCTACTGCGGCACGCGCAAGCGCGTCGAGGAGGTCACCGACTTCCTCCAGCGCTCCGGCGTGAAGTGCGCCCGCTACCACGCCGGCATGGAGGACAACGACCGCAAGCGCATCCAGGATGCCTTCGCCCGCGATACCCTTCGCGTCATCGTCGCCACCAACGCCTTCGGCATGGGTATCGACAAGCCCGATGTCCGCATGGTCATCCACCACGACATGCCCGACTCGCTGGAGTCCTACTACCAGGAAGCTGGCCGCGCCGGCCGCGATGGCGAACCCGCCCGCTGCATCCTCTACTACTCCCCGCGCGACCGCTCGCTCCGCGAATTCTTCATCGAAATGGCCCACCCCGAGGCCCAGCGCGTCGTCGAGGTCTACCGCGCCCTTGCTTCCGCCGGGGGCGAACGCATCCATGTCCGCGAACTCATGCGCGAAGACGACGAGCCCGGCATCAACGCCGCCATCCAGGCGCTGGTCGAATCTGGTCTGGCCGCCCGCCGCGGCTGGCAGGTGAGCGCCATCCGCCTCGACGGCGAAGCCGATATCGATACCGCGGGCCTCGACGCCCACCGCGAGCACTCCTTCGCCAAGCTCGACGCCATGGAGGACTACGCCCGCTCTCGCACCTGCCTGCGCGCCCGCATCCTCGCCTATTTCGGCGATACCGCGCACGAGCCCGCCTGCGGCAACTGCGCCCCCTGCACCGCGGGCACGCTCACCTCCGCCGAGACTCACGCCGCCGCCGAGGACGACCTCTTCCAGCAGCTCCGCGCCGTCCGGCGTGACCTCGCCAACCGCGACGGCATCCCGCCGTTCGTGGTGTTCAGCGATGCCACCCTGCGCGACATGGCGCGCAAGCGCCCGCGCAACCAGA
>JAHDWR010000263.1 GCA_023382755.1 Dehalococcoidia bacterium | reverse complement strand
ACCGAGACGAAGAACAGCCCCGCGAACAGATCGCGCATCGGCGCCAGGCGGCTCTCCACCTCATGCGACACATCCGACCGGCCGACGAGGATGCCGCCGACGAACGCCCCGAGCGCCACCGAGATGCCGAACGCTTGCGCAAGGTAGGCCACCCCGAGCGCGATGCTCGCCGCCGCCAGCGTGAACACCTCGACGTTTCCCGTGGCCGAAATGCGCTCGAAGAACCGCGGCAACACGAACAGCCCAGGCGGGATCACCAATACCAGGAACAACGCGGCAAGGCTGAGCGCCTTCGTCAGGTCTAACGCGAGCGTATCGGTCGAACCGTTGGCCAGCGTGGTGAGCACCACCACCAACGCCACCGTGCTGAAGTCCTGCACGGTCGACCATGCCAGGCTGATGCGACCGTGCACCGAATCGACGTCGCCCCGCTCGGAAAGTACCTTCGAGAGCACGGTGCTCGATGAGTTCGAGATCACCGCGCCGAAAATTAGCGACTCGAGTCTTCCAAATCCCACCGCGATACCCACCGCGTAGACGATCGCTATCGTCGCCGCGACCTGCAGCCCGCCCCCGAGCACCGCCACCCGCCCGACACGCCGCAGATCGCTGAACGAAAGCTGCACCCCGATGGCGAACATCAGGAGGACGATGCCGATGTCGGCGAGGTCCTCGACGGTCGGCACGTCGGCAACGAACCCGGGGGTGTGCGGGCCGATCGCCAGGCCCGCCAGGATGTAGCCCAGCACCAGCGACTGCCGCAAGAACGCAGCCCCCATCGCCCCGATGCCGGCGGCGCCGAGGGCGAACGCGAGGGTCACGAGGAGGTCGGTGTCGCCCACGACGGCACTCCACGGTTGGTTTTCGAATGACAGTTGACGGCGGGGACGGCAAACGCGGGCCGGAGCCCGCACCTACAGGATACGTGAAGATCTCGGCCCGTGACCTAACAGTTGTCTCGCAATCAACCCCCGCTGAGGCCGAGGCTTCTCAGGTTCGGGCCCGCATCTCCTTCACGAGGGTCGCTCTCCCCACTCAGCCGCCACCAGGCGGTAGCCGAGGTCGGCGCTCTCCATGGCCAGCAACTCCTGGTGGCGATGGCGCCACACGCCCGAACCCAGGTCGGCCTCGAGGCCGGCAAGACCGCGGCTCAACTCGTCCGGGGGGGCAAGCGTGAACCCGGAGATGCCCGCGCGGACCACCGGGTCCAGGTAGGCCGCCGGCCTGCGCCAGAAGGCGCCAAGAAACCCGTCGACGCAGTCGTGCGGCACGCGGACCGGCGTAATGCTCGCCGGGCCCACCAGGTCGACGAGCCGCCCGAGTGGGACAGCCTTTTGGTAGTCCGCGGCGCCCATCTCGGGGAAGTACTCGCGGAATAGCCAGAAATCAGCGGAGACATCGCGGTCCCACGTGAAGAATACCCCCCGGCTGGCGACGCGCCGCAACTCGCCGATCCCCGCGGCGAGGTCGGGCCAGTGGTGAATGGTGAGGATGCAGAGGGCCGCATCGACCGACTTGTCCGGCAGCGGGATCCGTTCGGCTGTCGTGATGACAGCAGGCGCCAGCCCGGGTGGCCGTTGCGCGATCATCACCCGCGATGGTTCCACCGCCAGCACCGTCTCCGGTGGCTCGTAGGAGCCGGTCCCGGCGCCGACGTTGACCACCGACTTGGCAGCGCCCAGTCCCTCCCGGATGGCGTCGCGGATGCGCGGGTCTGGCTGGCGCGTCTGGGCATAGGTCGTGCCGATCGTGTCGTACGGCGTGGGGGCGTGCTCGCCGGTCATTTGGGCCTCCGCGTGGGAGACTACACTGGCACCACCTCGCCGCATCAGTACCGCACGCCTGGGGCCACCCCGCGGAATTGGCCCTTCCCCAGGCGGAATCCGGTTACAGGAACGTCCGGACCGCTTCCAGGAACCCCGTTGGCCGCTCCAGCGGGATCGAGTGCCCCGACCCCGGTACCACCGCGAACCGGCAGTCCCGGATCGTCTTCACCATCTTCTCGGCGGTCTCCGCGGCCAGCACGTCGCTCACTTCGCCCCGGACCAGCAGCGTCGGCGCCGCGATCTTCGCCAGGAGCGCCCACGCCGCCACCGCGTCCGGCCGCTGCAACGGCCGCTCCCCCGAACGCAGCCCCCGGTCGTACCGGAACGTCCAGGTCCCGTCGTCGAGCACCATCAGGTTGTGCCGTGTCCGGTGCTCCGACTCGTGCGGGTCCGCGTTCGGGTTCGCCTGCCGCGCCCGCGCGACCGCCTCATCCGGGCTGGCGAACACGTCCGAAGCCTGCACCCCCGTGTTGATCCGCGTCGCGCCCGCCGGGTGGATGTCCGGCCCGATGTCGACGATCACCAGCCGCTCGACCTCCTCCGGGTGCGTCCCGGCGTAGTGGTACGCCGTGCGCCCGCCCATCGAAAGCCCCAGCAACGCAAACCGCTTCAGCCCCAGTGCCCGCACGAACCGGTCCACATCGCTGACCATGGCGTCCACGCCGTAGTCCTCGGCCCAACTCGAATCGCCGTGGCCGCGCTGGTCGAGCGCGTACACGTGGTAGCGCGCCTGCATCGCCGCCGCGAGGCTATCCCACGTCCGTGCGTGCCCGGTGAACCCGTGCAGCAGTACCAGCGCCTGGGCACCGGGGTTGGGCCACTCGCGGTAGTGAAAGCGGAGACCACCGAGCATGGCGGACTGGTCGATCGGCTGTGGCAAACTCATTGGGCGCGGCACTCCCCGGGTCTGGTGCGCCCGGACTATACGCGGCGGGAGTGCCCGTTCGCCGGGGCCTGGTGCTATCCTTTCCCTCTCCGGAGCGCCCGAAACCGGAACGGCGGAGCCGACCATGATCACACGACACTCCACGATCCTCCCGCCTACCCGTCGCCATGCTGCGGCCGGGACGCAACATGGCGGGGACTGGCGGGTGCGCTCCGCGGCTCTTGTCGCTTTCGCGGTTGTCCTCTCCCTCATCGCCGCCGCGTTCACGATCGGCGCGTTCGCAGGAAACACAGCGCCGACTCGCGTGCTCGGGCCCGCAGGCGCAGTCGTTGACTCGCAGCTCCCCGGCCTCCAGCCGCCTGCCAGCCCAGCCCTCGCCTCGAAGACCCAGGACGGCTTCACCGTGGAGATCCACCAGGCCATGCCCTCAGCGACTGGCGACTTCGTGATCTTCTACCGGGTCAGGGTGGAGGGAGATGGAGCCTTCGGCGATATGCTCGGCATCCCCCGGATCGTCAACCCCGATGGTTCGTTGGTCCTCCCGCGTGAGTACGGCGCCGCCGGAAGCGTCGGCGACGGCCTCGGCGGTATCCCGGGTCTCCCGGCCGCATCGCAGGCCGCCGTCTTCGAATCCGCGCAGGTGCAACCCGGAGCGCTGTTCCGGGCCGGTCCGTTCTTCCGTTCCTCGGAGGTGCCCTTTGCGCTCACGACGACGGGCGAGGCGCTCGCCGCCGGCTTCCAGACCACCATCGGCGGCGAACCGTTCTCCGTGACCGCCGTCGAGAACGGCGACGGCACCACCTCGATCCATCTGGTCAATACCGGGCCCGGCGCGACCGTCGTCGCCACCCATCCGGGTTCGCGCGTGTCCGTCCTCGTCGATGGCAAGGAGCGGCCGGAGGTCCACGGTTCGACCAGCTTCGCCAAGACCGTCGGCTATGAGGTGAACGCCAACCACTCGACCATCGACGTCGCCGGCCTGATCCCGCCCAGGGCCACGGTCTCAATCGACAGTAGCTCAATCGGCCACATCCATCGCGGTGCCTGGGACTTCCCGCTCGACTAACCACGCCAACTACCGCCCCGACCCACACCCCTCTCCCCAATCCGAGGCGGGTCACTCATGACCCGCTGCGACGCCCCTCGCCCGAACACCGCCCCGCATCAGCCAGCGGCCAACGGCCAACAGCCCCTACGCCCCCGCCCGCTCCTTCGCCCGGCGCGCGTCCTGCCGCTTCGCCTCGCGCTCGTCGGCCCGCGCCCACGCCGCCGCCGCCGCGATCGTCGCGATCAACCCCAGCATTTCGCCTACGATGAACATGATCGCCCCCGCGATCTGCTGGTCCAGCAGCGGCGCCGGCCCCCAGAACCTCGGCGTCTCCTGCAACTGCTCGAACATCACCTGCGAAGGCTCGTAGAAGATCGACCCCAGGAACGCGTGGATTGGCACCAGCGCGAACAGGTAGAACAACCGCACCGGGTGCGGCAGGTTCCACGCCGTCGGGTTCGCGCCCACCACCGGCCACCAGTAGTGGATCCCGGCGAACAGGA
>JAHDWR010000262.1 GCA_023382755.1 Dehalococcoidia bacterium | reverse complement strand
GTCATCCACCATACCGAGTGCGCGATGATGACCTTCAGCGACGACGACATGCGCCAGCGGCTGCGCGATGAGGCCGGCTATATCGCCGACCACCTCGCGTTCCTTCCGTTCCGTGATGTCGAACAGTCCATACGGGATGACCTGGAGGTCTACCGGTCGTCGCCGCTGGTACGGCAGGATGTGCTCTTGCGCGGTTTCGTCTACGACGTTGCCACCGGGCTGCTGCGGGAAGTGGAGGCGGACTGACGGGAGGCCTCGAAACAGGCGAAGGATTCGCCGGGTGTAGCTGCGGGCGGGGTTCTACTGCACCCGTTCGATGTAGGCCCCGCTGTCGGTGTTGACGCGGATCTTCGTACCTTCTTCGATGAAGAGCGGGACCTGGACGACAAGGCCGGTTTCGACGGTGGCGGGCTTCGTGCCGCCCGTTGCGGTGTCACCCTTGAAGCCGGGGTCGGTCACGGTGACAGTGAGTTCGACTGAGATGGGCATCTCGACGCCGATGACTTCGTCGCCGTAGAGGACGACCTCGCAGGTGTCGTTCTCCTTCAGGTACTTATTCGCGTCGCCCACCTTCTCGGCGCCCACGGGGATCTGCTCGAAGGTTTCCGTGTTCATGAAGTAGTAGAACTGGTCGTCGGAATAGAGGTATTGCATCTCGCGGCGCTCGACGCGGGCCCGGTTGAACTTGGTCCCGGCCTGGAAGGTCTGCTCGATGATCGAGCCGGAACGCACGTCGCGGAACTTGATTTTGACCTGGGCCGAGCCGCGGCCCGTCTTGATGTGGGAATAGTCCATGATCGAGTAGAGCTTTCCATCGAGTTCGATGGTGGCGCCCTTCTTCAGTTCGCCAGTTGAAATCACGAGTCACACTCCTGCGGGTGTCAGTTTTCGCGCATGGCTGAGCACGCGCGGCCGGCCGTTTTCGAGGACCACGATGTCTTCGATCCTCACGCCGCCCCAGCCGGGCAGATAGATGCCTGGCTCAATGGTAAACACCATTCCCTCTTCCAAGACATCTTCCGATGAGGTGCCGAGGTACGGGTCTTCGTGGACATCGAGCCCGACGCCGTGCCCGAGGCCGTGCCCGAAGCCCGCGCCGTAGCCCGCCCTATCGATGACCGCCTGGGCGAGCATGTGCGCGTCGGAGGCCTTCATGCCGGATTCGATGCCGTCGATGGCCGCCTGCTGGGCTTCGAAAACGATGCCATAAACCTCCCGGAACTTCGCATCTGGCTGGCCGACGACCACGGTCCGCGTGAGGTCGCTGCAATACCCCTCGAAACGCGCTCCCATGTCGATAACGATGGGCCGGTCCGCGCCGACCGGCTCGAGGCGGGGGCTGGCGTGGGGCATGGCGCCCCGGGGGCCCGCGGCGACGATGGTGGGGAACGAGATGTCCTCGCCACCTGCCGCCTTCACGTTGGCGGCGAAGACCCCGGCGGCCGCCGTTTCGGTCATTTCGGGCGTGAGCGCGGTCTCCAGGCGTTCGAAGGCGGCGTCCGAAATTTCGATGGCTCGCTGGAGAAGGGCAAGCTCCTCCGGTTCCTTCTGGCGGCGGAGCTTTTCGGTGACGCCTTTCACCGGGACGAACTCCGGACGGTCCGGTCCGGGGAGTGGCTCCAGGTAGTCGAGCATGGCCAGGTACCCCGCGTAGGAGAGGTCGCGGGTCGAAAGGCCGACGCGCTTGCCCGCCAGCGCGGCTTCGTTCACGAGTTGTGGGAACCAGTCCTTGCGGGCGCCCAGCGCGTGGAAGACTTCGAAGCCGCGGGGCGCGCACTCGCGTTCGGCCTGTTCGATGTACCGGAAGTCGGCCGCGAAGATGGCGCGGTCGCGGGTGACGAGCACCTGGCCGGTCGAGCCGGTGAAGCCACTCACGTACCGGCGGTTGGCGCCGCCCAGCTCCTCTTCGCCGGGCGCGGAGACGAGCAGGGCATCGAGGTTGCGCTCCTGGAGCTCGATGCGGATCCGGGTGAGGCGGTCGGTCATGGCGGCTCCCGCCGGTGTCACGCCCCGGCCAGCGCCTCCAGGTGGTCCAGGAGGAGGTTGGTCGCGACAGTGTAGCCAGCCCGGCCCAGCCCGGTCACCTGCCCCAGGCAGACTGGCGCGATGAACGAACGGTGGCGGAAACCCTCACGGGCGTGCGTGTTCGAGATGTGGACTTCGACCACAGGGAGCTGGATGGCCTCGATCGCGTCGCGGAGCGCGACCGACGTGTGGGTGAAGGCGCCGGCATTGATGACGGCGCCATCGGCGAGCTTGCGATGCTCGTGGAGGAAATCGATGAGCGAGCCTTCGTGGTTGCTCTGGTAACACAGCACCGCCGCCCCACGGGCACCGGCCGCGGCGGCCACGTCAGCCTCGATGTCGAGGAGCGTGGTCGTACCGTAGACCGCCGGGTTGCGCTCGCCGAGGAGGTTCAGGTTGGGCCCATGGACGAGGAGCAGGTTCACGGGGGGATTGTCGATTGTCGATTGTCGATTGTCGATTGGGTGGTAGCGCGGCACGGGTTACAAGGAGGCGCTGAGGCGCGGAGAACCGCCGGGACAGGGGCTTCGCAAGAGGGACACCGAAACGGGCGAAGCTGACCACCAACACTCCAAGAACGCCCTCCGTGCCGCAGTGCCTCTGTGTGCCCTGTGGGCTCAGGCGGAGCGCGATCGCTTGCGGCGTGGCCCTTCGAGCGCCTGTTCCGCCACTTTCTCCCAGGCGGCAGCGCTGACCTGCGCCTGCCGGGCCTGCGAGACGTGGGTGTAGATCTGCGTGGTGTTCGCGGATGAGTGGCCGAGGAGGTCCTGGACGGTTCGAATGTCGTAACCGCTGCGGAGCAAGGCCGTCGCGAACGAGTGGCGGAGGAGGTGGGGGTGGATATCGACGGCAATCCCGGCCGCCACGGCATGGCGTTTGATGAGCGTCTGGACCGAGCGCGCGGTCAGGCGTCCGCCAAAGCGGTTGAGGAAGAGGGGATGGCCCTCACCCCCGGCCCCTCTCCCGCTGCGGCGGGCGAGGGGAGCCCCGGATTTCTCCCGGAGTGCCGGGCGGCCGGATTCCAGGTAGGTTTCGAGCGCGCGCATGGCGGGTTCGCCGAAGAGGACGAGGCGCTCCTTCGAGCCCTTGCCGTGGATGATGGCCGCCCCGTCCGCGAGGCTGACCTGCCCCATGTCGAGCGAGACCAGCTCGGAGATGCGCAGGCCGCCGCCGTAGAGGAGTTCGAACATCGCGCGGTCGCGAAGGCCCTGTGGGGTCGAGGGGTCGGGGGCGGCGAGCAGCGCATCGAGGAGGGCCGGGTCGAGCACCTTCGGCAGTCGTTTCGGTCGCTTCGGCAGGGCAACGCCGTAGAGGAGGTCGCGCTCGGTGGCGCCCTCACGGTGGAGGTACTTGTAGAAGCCATGGACCGTGCTGGTCCGGCGGGTGATCGAGGCGGCGACCATGCCGGAATCCTTCAGTTCGGTGAGGTACTCGCGGAAGACCTGGCGCGTGGTGCGGAGCGGCTCGAGGTCGTGATCGGCGCACCAGGCGAGGAAACTGCCGATGTCGGTGCGGTAGTTGCGGATGGTATAGGGCGAGCGGCCACCGACCGCGGAGAGTTCGCGGAGGTAGGCTTCGAGGAAAGCTTCGGCGGATTTGTGGTGTGCCGCGGTTGGCATAACGGGAGTATGGACTGTTAAGGGAGAAGGGAGAAGGGAGGAAATTGCGAACGACGAAGGGCGAAGTGCGCCCGCTTGGACCCCTCGGAGCCCTGGATCCGCTGCGCCGACGAGGGCTACCGCGCGTACAGCGCCCTGAACAGGCGCGTTACTTCGTCCTCCGGCGGCGGGCCCTCTCCCCAGAACGACACCTGGAAGTACGGCGGGCCGCTCCCGTCCACCGTCCAGTAGTGAGTCCGGCCGTAGCCCCAGCCGGAGTCGATTTGCACCGGGTCTATACCCGCATCGAACGGGACAAGCCGGACAGTCGGGCCGACGGGGCTGGCACCCTGCACGATGGTGAGCGGCGTCGCTCCGCCCGAGGTATCGGCATAGCCCATCACCACGCGCTGTTCGCGCACGTGCCGGATTTCGTCATCGACCCAGACCGCGTCGACGTACTCGGGCCGGTAGCCGCCGGGCAAGTCACGCGGGCGGACGAGTTCGTAGCCGACTTCGGCCTCCGCGCGCCGGATGGCCTCGCCGAGCGAGACCGTGGCCACGGCCGCCCCGTCCACCCGGAACTCGACCTTCGGGTCATCACCCTTTCCGGTGAAGGCCCAGAGCGCCACGGCCGCGACGGCGAGGGGAGGGGCCAGCCAGAGTGCCAGCCGGCCCCAGGAAGGT
>JAHDWR010000261.1 GCA_023382755.1 Dehalococcoidia bacterium | reverse complement strand
CGCTGGACCGCGCGCCAGGTGGGCCGGAAGCGGCTGACGGTGCAGACAGTGACGGCGACGATGATGAGCACCCAGAGGCCGTTGAACCAGGCGGAGTGGAAGACATCGAAGAGGTCGAGCGCATCCATGGGGCCGGTGAGCGGGCCGTAGGTTTCGCGACGGAGCTCGATCCAGGCAGAGCGTGCCGCGGGGTTGGCGCGCATGGGGCCGGGCACCTGGGGAAGGACGACGCCGATCATCCCGGCGACGAGTGCGAGCCCGACCAGGAGCAGCGCGAACTTCACGTTGGTGAGGAGTTGCCATGCCCAGCGCAGGGGATCGAGGCCGCCGGGCTCGATGCGGGCCCCGGGTTCGCCGGTGCGGGAGGCGGCGGTCACCGGAGGCGGTCCTCGAGTTCGGTGAGTTGTGCGAGGGCGATGCGGCCGTAATAGACGCGCTCGACGACGCCGGTGGGGTCGATGAGGAAGGTAGAAGGGAGGCCGGGGAACTGGTATGCGTTGCTCACTTCGCCCGCGGTATCGAGGAGGATGGGATAGGTGACGCCGAACTCATCGGCGAAGGCGCGTGCGGTGGCGGCCTGCTCCTGCTGGTTGATGCCGACGACGACAACGTTGGCCGAGGCGGGGCCCTGGTGAAAGCCCTGGAGGTCGGGGGTTTCTCCGCGGCAGGGGCCGCACCAGCTGGCCCAGAAGTTCAGGAGGACGTAGCTGCCGCGGAACTGGTCGAGGGTGGCCGGTTCGCCTTCGGGGGTATGGAGCTTGAAGTTGGGGGCAGCGCGGCCTTCGCGGGCGGCGGGAGGGCGTCCGGTGGGGTTGAGGGCATCGGGGAGGTCGATGATGCCGAGGCCGGGGGTGCCGGGACCAACTGTGCTGGCGCCATCGCGGAACTCGAACCACCAGATGGCAACGCCGACGACGAGGATGACGAGGGCGGCGAGCCCGAGGGTGGAGCCCGGGCCGGAGTATTCGCGGCGGCGTTGCGGCCGTTCGTCGGGGAGGATGTCAGTCATGAGGGCGCTACACGTGAGGGTAGCATCCGGGAGAGAGAAAAGAGGAAAGACTCAGGGCTCCTCACGGACAACGCCAACAGCGGCGCCGAAGTCGCGGTCATAGCTGATTATGGAATCCAGCCGCTTACGAAGCACATGCTGCGCGGAAAGCGCGTCCTCGAAGTCCAGGTTGGTGTGCTCATAGAGATCCAGGGCGGCGAGCATCGAGTTCTTGAAGTCCATCCGGAGGCCCTTCGCTTCGATGAGCGGCCGAACGACCAGGAGTTGGGCCACGCGCGAGATGGCGGACACGCCCCCTTTTGAAAAGGCCGCGGCCAGCCGAAATTGGCTCCATGAGCGAAATGCGAGCGGCGGCGGGCACTGCCCCAATGCTTGTGCCCTGGGAGCCGAAAGCCCGGCCACCTTACGCCATGACCGGATTTAGAATCTTCGGGCTCCAGTTCTACCTGAGCTACGAGCTGGCCGTGGTGGGAGCAATCGTGGCCGTTATCACCTGGCAGGTGAACGACGTGCAAGCGGAGATGGCACGCGAAGCCTGGCAATCGTGGGTAACGACGATCGGAGCGGTGCTCGTTGGCATCGTGGTCCACGAACTTGCACACGCGTTGGCCGGAGCGGCGTTCGGGCTAGGCGTGAAGCATGTCTTCATCGGCGGGGTCTTTGGGGGTGGGCACACGCTGTTCCGGCGGCCAGACCCACCAGCAATCCAGGACATCGTCGCGCACCTCGCGGGACCGGTAGCGAACCTCTTGATGGCCGGGACGCTGAGCCTAACTGTCGCACCGGGAGTTCCGCCATCGGGCCCCGAGTGGGCCGAGACCTGGTGGAGCGTCAACATGATCCTCGCCGCGGCGAACCTGGTCCCGCTGCTCGGCCTCGATGGGGGAAATGCGCTACGCGGTTTCTTGCGGTTGGCTGTCCACAACGACCTCCAGGCCACGCGCGCCATGAAAGTGCTAGGCCCGGCCGTGCTCGTGGCAATCATCGGGGGACTCGTGTACTGGATGGCGAGACAACCGTCTCTCCTGATCGGGATTTTGGTCTTCACCGGGGTCTCGAAGCTTATTCAGGGCGGCAAGTTCGGAGCAGGCAGGGAGGAGTTCGCAACGCTCAGCGGCCTCAGCGTCGGTGAGCTGATGACGCGCGGAATCCCGGTTGGCCCAAAGACGCCGCTTCGCCCGATCGTCGACTCCTATCTTGAGCGGTGCGTCAGCGGCCGGGCGCTCGACGAGCCGGCGCTCCCCTACGTGGTGATGTACCGCGACGGCACTGTGTTTGGCATCCTGACCGATGGCATGCTGGCCGAGGTCGCAAACGCCCGCGCCAACTGGAAATTGGCCACCGTCTGGTCGGCGATGGAGCCGATCGAGCGAGTCCCGGTTGTCACCGTCGAAACGCCAGCCACGACTGCCGCCGTTCTCGCCCATGAGAGCCAGTGCGATGGCTTGCTCGTTGTCGACCCTGCAGGCGAACTCGTTGGCTGCCTGACCTGGGACCGGCTGCATACCGTCATGAAGTCGCTGACAGCGCGCTAGGCACCAGAGTCGGCCGCTCTAACGCGCTTTCCTCTTTCCACTTTCCTCTTTGGCCTGAGGTCGCCATAATCCGAACATCTGTGCGATTGGGGGCCTCCATGGTCAAGCCGCCGCCCGCGTATCCCGTCCGGGCTGTCAGGCCAGTGCCGCCGGCGGTCATCGCCGAGAAGGTGGTGGCCGACCTCCAGGCGCGCCGGACCGAGACGACGGTCCGGCGGATCGACGAGCGGCCGCCGCGGTATGGGGACTGGCCCGCGGGGCTGGACGTGCGGCTGGTCGAGGCGCTGCGGAAGCGGGGAATCGAGCGGCCGTACACGCACCAGGCGGCAGCCATTTCGAACGCGCTGGCGGGCCGAAACAGCGTGGTCGTGACTCCCACGGCCAGCGGCAAGACGCTCTGCTACAACGTGCCGGTGCTCGACGCGATCCTGAAGGACAGCTCGACGCGGGCACTGTACCTGTTCCCGACGAAGGCACTCGCGCAGGACCAGCTGGACGAGCTGCACGGGCTGATCACGAGCATCGGCGAGGAGATCCGGACCTTCACCTACGACGGCGACACGCCCGCGGACGCGCGGCGGGCGGTGCGGACGGCGGGGCACATCGTGCTCACGAACCCGGACATGCTGCACGCGGCGATCCTGCCGCACCACACGAAGTGGATGCAGCTGTTCGAGAGCCTGGATTACGTGGTGATCGACGAGCTGCACACCTACCGCGGGGTGTTCGGGAGCCACCTGGCGAACGTGTTGCGGCGGCTGCGGCGGATCTGCCAGTTCTACGGCTCGGACCCGACGTTCGTCCTGTGTTCGGCGACGATTGCAAACCCGGACGAACTCGCGGGGGCACTGGTGGGCGACGACGTGGAGCTGATCAACGACAGCGGCGCCCCGGCGGGGGAGCGCGTCGTGGTGATCCACAACCCGCCGGTCGTGAACCGGGAGCTGGGCATCCGCCAGTCGGCGCTGAAGGCGGCGCGGGATGTCTCGGCGCAGCTCATCCGGGCCGGGGTGCAGACGATCGTGTTCGCGCCGAGCCGGACGCGGGTAGAGCTGTTGTTGACGTACCTGCGCGAGTCGTTGCGCAGCAAGCCGGGCGACCCGGAGCGCGTGACCGGTTACCGGGGCGGCTACCTGCCGAACGAGCGCCGGGCGATCGAGCGGGGCCTGCGGGAGGGGTCGATCCGGGGGGTAGTGGCGACGAACGCTCTGGAGCTGGGGATCGACATCGGTGGGATGGGGGCGAGCGTGGTGACGGGCTACCCGGGGTCGCTGGCGAGCCTGTGGCAGCAGTTCGGGCGGGCGGGACGCAGCCGCGAGGCGTCGTTGTCGGTGCTCATCGCCTCATCGAACCCGCTGGACCAGTACGTAGCGACCCACCCGGACTTTGTGTTCGAGCGCGCGGTTGAGCGGGGGCTGATCGACCCGGAAAACCTGTTCATCCTGGCGAGCCACCTGAAGTGCGCCGCGTTCGAGCTGCCGTTCACGCTGGGCGAGGTGTTCGGGGCGCACACGGGCGAACTGCTGGACATCCTGGCGGAGGAGGGAGTGCTGCAGAAAGCGAACGGCCGGTACCACTGGATGAGCGAGGCCTATCCGGCGGAGCAGGTGAGCCTGCGTTCGGCGAGCACGGATAACTTCGTGATCATCGAGCAGGGGCCGGCGCCGCGGGTGATTGGCGAGTGCGACCGGCCGAGCGCGCCGCTACTTATCCACGAGGACGCGATCTATATCCACCGCGGGCAGCAGTACCAGGTGGAGTACCTGGACTGGGACGACAAGAAGGCGTTCGTGACGCCGGTGGCGGTGGACTACTACACCGATGCGCAGCT
>JAHDWR010000260.1 GCA_023382755.1 Dehalococcoidia bacterium | reverse complement strand
GAGGCGCCGCCGGCGAGCACAATCGCGGAAATCATGTGCCTGAGTCTAGCGGGCAGGGGAATTGCGGGCGAACGGCTCAGGCATCGGCGGGGATAACGCCCGCCGCCGCCAGGGCATCGACTTCGAGGGGGGTGAACCCGGCTTCCAGGAGGATGTCGCGGGAGTGCGCGCCGAGCCGGGGCGCGGCACGGGTGGCGGCGGTTGGCGAGGCGGACATGCGGACGAGCGGGCCAACCACGCGCTGAGGGCCGGTCGCCTCGTGTTCGAGGGTGGCCATCATCGCGGTTGCTTCGACCTGGGGGTCGTCGGCCATTTCCTCGGCGAACTGGACGACGCTGGCGGGGACGCCGGCTTCGAGGAAGCGTTCGACCCACGCGTCGGCCGGGCGCTGGAGGAGGCGCTGTTGAATCTCAGTGCGCCAGCCTTCGATGCGGGCCCTGCTTTCGGGGTCGGCGGCATCGAAGTCCGGGTCGTCGGTGGGGTCGTGGAAGTCGAGGATGGCGCGGATGGCGTCGCGGTTCTGTCGGGTGAGCGCACCGAGCACGAGCGCGCCGCGGGCAGTGTGGTAACCGCCGTAGTAGAGGCGGTGGGAGGCGAAGCGCGGCCCCTGGGCTTTGCGGATGTTCACCAGTTCGTCGTAGGTGGCCCCGGCGGCGCGTTTGGCGACCAGCTCGTCCAGGAGGGGGTCGCGCAGGACGACATCGTGCACCGGCTCGCGCATGACGCGGTCGGACTGGAGTTCGAGTGCAGTCTGGAGGAGCGAAACCTGGAGTTCCTGGCCCTCGCCGGTGCGTTCGCGGTGGAAGAGGGCGGCACAGATGCCCATCGCGGCGGCGAGGCCCGAAGAGCGGTCGATCATGGTGGTGCTCATGATGGGAGCGGGGGCGCCGTGCTCATCGGTTTTGCCCTCGGCGGCCATGAGGCCGCTGTAGGCCTGGGCGACGATGTCGGAGCCGGCGCGGGTGGCATAGGGTCCGGTCTCGCCGAAGCCGGTGATACTGGCGTAGATGAGGCGGGGGTTGAGCGCGCGGAGCGAGGGATAGTCGATGCCCATCTTCGCGGGGACGCCCGCGCGGTAGTTGATGAGCACGACATCGAACGAGGGTACGAGGCGGTGGATGAGCGCGCGGCCTTCGGGCTTCGAGAGGTCGACGGTGAGGCTGCGCTTGCCTCGGTTGAGCGACTGGAAGTACTTGCCCTCGTTGGGGACGACGGCGGCGCTGTTGCGGCGCGACTCGCCTTCGAGGGGCTCGACCTTGACCACATCGGCGCCGAAATCGGAGAGTGCGACCCCGGCGAAGGGTCCGGCGACGATCTGGGAGAACTCGAGGATGCGGATGCCCGCCAGCGGCCCGGATGTCATGCGCGCGGCAACCCCAGCCCGCGGGTGGCGATGACGTTGCGCTGGACCTCGGACGTACCGCCGCGGATGGTGGCCGGGACCATGCCGATGTAGAGGCGGGCGAAGGAGGATTCCTCGCTGCCGTCCATGAGGTTTCCCTGGAGGCCGAGGACCTGCATGCACGTCTGGGCGAGGCGCTGGGAGAGCTCGGAGTTGTAGAGCTTGGCCATCGAGGCCTCGTCATTCGGGAGCTGGCCGCGGTTCTGCATGGAGATGATGCGCAGGGAGAACTGGTACATGACCTCGGTTTCGATGTAGCGCTGGGCGATCTCGTAGCGCACCGGGGATGAGGCGATGCGGGCGCGGAGGGCAGGGTCGCCCTGGATGACTTCGATGAGGCGGGCGAGTGTGCGGCGGGCGCCAACCGCGCCGCCGATGTTCGAGCGCTCGAAGTCGAGGAGCGTCATGGCGACATACCAGCCGCGGTTCATTTCGCCGACGAGGTTGGCGGCCGGGACGCGGACATCCTCGAAGAAGACCTCGTTGAAGTAGTGGCGGCCGCCCATATCGATGAGGGGCCGGACGCTGATGCCGGGCGCCTTGATGTCGTCGATGAGGATGAAGGAGATGCCGCGGTGCTTGGGGGCCTCGGGGTCGGTGCGGACGAGTGCGAAGAGGGCGTCGGAGCTGTGGGCGGCGGAGGTCCAGATCTTCTGGCCGTTGAGGATGAAGTCGTCGCCATCGCGGGTGGCACGGGTCTGGAGGGAGGCGAGGTCGGAGCCGGCGCCGGGTTCGGAATAGCCCTGGGCCCAGGTGACCTCTCCGGCGAGGATGGGCGGGAGGTACTTGCGGCGCTGGTCCTCGGTGCCGTGGAGGATGATGGTTGGGCCGAGCATGGAGAGGCCCGAGCCGCCGACGCCCGGGGCGCCGGCGCGGGCCATCTCCTGGTTGAGGACGAACTGCTCCATGGCGGACATGCCCGCGCCGCCGTATTCCTTCGGCCAGTGGGGCGCGACCCAGCCACGTTCGGCGAGGGCGGCGTGCCAGTCCATGGCGGCCTTACGGGCAGCGGGGTCCGGGGACTTGCGGTCGAACTCCCAGGCGCGTTCGCCGGCGCCGCCGAGGCGGTAGCGTTCGGGGAGGCGCGCCTCGATGAGTTCCCGGACCTCGGCGCGGAAGCGGGCCTGTTCGGGGGTATCATTCCAGTCCACGGGTCACCTCGGTGGGCACGCGGGCAATGATACGCGGTTGGCCGGGGCGAGCGATGGGGAACCGGAGTCGCGGGGCTCCGTCCCCGCTAGCCCCGGGAGGGGCGGGAGAACGTCGGGATGCGAAGGACGAAGCGCCGGTGATCGTGCTCCGGTGCGGGCTGTGCAAAGAGGAATCGGCGGTGCACCCGACCGAGGTGAGGACTGCCCGGCGGCGGCATGACCGCGAGGCGCACCCGGATATCGAGCGGCGGCGCGTTGAACTGGAAGGGGTCCTCCGAGATCTTGTGCATCCGACGCAGTTCGAGCCGGACGGACATTCGCGTTGCTCATTCTGTGGCGTCGCGGCGGCCCCGAGGAGGCGCACGGAGCACGAGCGGGAGGAACACCCGGGTGAGGTGTCTCGGGCGCGTGAGGTGGCGGCGGCGCTGGGCGGGCTCGACGAGCACTGGGAGTACCGGGAGGTTGGGGTGTAGCGAGCGGCTCAGCGGTCTTTCAGCAGGCTGGCGATGCTGCCGCGTGCGACGAGCGCGCCGGCCCAGGGCATCACTGCCAGTGCCAGCAATGCGGCCGAGCCGCTCGTTATGGCGGCGTGGCGAAGGATCTCGATTGTCGGGTCGGCAGAGCGCAGGGACTGGGCGGCTACGGCGTAGGAAAAACCGAGGCACCACGCGGCTGCGACAAGGGGCCACGATTCGGCGGCGCCCATGAGGGCGAGCTGGGCGCGACTGGTGCCCATGGCGAGGTAGAGCCCGGCTTCGGCGCGGCGGAACCAGGCGGACACCAGGCCGAACCCGAAGAGGCCGCCCGGGACGGCAATCCACCCCCATTTCTGGGGGCGCGAAGCCCACTCGGCGGCAGGGTCGCGCGTGAACTCGTCGGAGCGGCGGTAGGGCCGGACGGCCGGTTCTTCGGAGCCGGAGGCGAAACGCGCGGGCAGGGCCTCGCGGCCGGCCTCGAAGTCGCCGGGTTCGAACTCGACCCAGCATTCCTGGAACGAACCGGCAGGGGAGACGGGGCTGAGCGCCCAGCGGGCAGCCTGGGGGTTTCGCTTCGAGAAGTCGCCCACGCCTGAGACGCTGATGGGCTCGTCTCCCTCAACGGCGGCGATGAGGCCCGCCCGCAACCCCAGTTCCCCTGCCATGGCGGGCCCCACGACAAGGCCAGGCCCCGTCCCGAGCGGCTGGCCCGGGTCCCAGACCCGGAGGATTCCGGGCGTGACGTCGGCAGCCTGGAAGAGCACCCCGGGCGCTGTCCGAAACGTCGCCTGGCCGGTGGAGCGCCAGGCGCCGGCCGCGACCACGCCCGGCGTCCCGTTTAGCGATTCGCAGCGGGTGCCGGAGATACCCCCACCGGGGACCGATGCGATGGCCACGTAGGCACCGCTTTCGCGGAAGTCGCGCGCGAACCCGGTAAGTTCCATGCCCTGGCGAAGTTCGAGGTAGGCCAGGCCGCCGAACGCGGCTGCGCAGACCACCAGCAGGAGCGCCGAGCGGAAGGCGCTGGCGCCGAGGTTGGCGAGCCCCTCTTCGATCAGGGCTGAGGGCCGCCAGGTCATGCCCGGCCCCCGACGACAACCGCCCCATCGACCAGCCTGATGACGCGGCCGCACCGGTCGGCGACCTCCGGGTCGTGCGTGGCGATGATGACACCGGTGCCGATGGGGCGTCCGGCCATGAGCGCAGCGGAAACTTCGAGCGTGGTCGCATGGTCGAGCTGTCCCGTGGGCTCGTCGGCAAGAATCCAGCGTGGCGCCGCTGCCAGCGCACGCGCGATGCAGACGCGCTGGAGCTCGCCGCCGGAGAGGAGCCGGGCCGGGCGCGCGG
>JAHDWR010000259.1 GCA_023382755.1 Dehalococcoidia bacterium | reverse complement strand
CGATCCCGCCGCCGGCGACGCTGAGGCCGTTGAAGGGGACGTTCCAGCAGAGCTTTTCCCAGCGTGCGTAGCGGAGGTTGGGGGCCACGGCGACCTCGAGGCCACCCGATTCGAGCAGGTCACGGAGGAGAGCGGTCTCGGCGGGGTCGTCGCGGAAGTGGCCAATGGATACGCGGCCATAGTCCAGGTGGTGGATGACGCCGGGCTCGCCGCGGTTGATGCACACGAAGGCCATGGCGCCAAACACATGCGTGGGGTCGAACCACGAAGCGAAGCGCTCTTCGATGCCAAGGCCGTTCATCAGGGCGACGATGCGCGTTTGGGGGCCCACACAGGGGCTAACCAGCCGCCGTGCGTCCTCGATGGCGGTGGCTTTGAGCGAGCAGATGACCCAGTCGGCCGGGCCAATCTCATCGGGCGAGGCAAAGGCGGTCACCGAAGGCAGATGGAAGTCGCCGTCCTTGCTATAGACCTGGAGGCCACTTTCGCGGACGGCGGCGAGGTCCGCGCGCATGAGGAAGCGGACATCGTGTCCAGTCCGTGCGAGGCGGGCTCCATAGTATCCGCCGACGGCCCCGGCGCCGATGACCGCGATGGTAACCATGGGCGGAGGATACCGAACCGGGGAGGCTAACGGCAGAGGCCCTGGAGCGCGGCGCGGACCTCGGCAGCGCGTTCGATGCCTTCCTCGGGCGTGTCCTGGGTTGCGATGAGGTTCACGTGGCGGGCGCCGGCTTCGACATACCGCACGATGAACTCGGCCACCTCGCGGGCGGTGCCAAAGGGGGTGTAGCGCTCGAAGCGTCCGAAGGGGAGGCGGTACATCGACTCCATGCCGGCGGCGACCTGCGCGCGGGCTTCGTCCCGCGAGGCGGCGACGGTGGTCCAGAACTGCATCCCGAGCTCGATGGCCGTGGGGTCGCGGCCGGCGGCGGTCGCGGCACCCGCGACCTTCTCGCCGGCTTCGCGGAAGCGATCGAGAGATTGCCAGATGCCGGTATACCCATCGCCAAAGCGCCCCGCCCGGCGCAGGGCGGCATCGCTTCGGCCGCCGACGAAGATGGGGATGGGTCGGAACGGTTTCGGGTAGACGGTGACATCCTCGATCTGGAAGTGGCGTCCGGCGAAGGTCACGTTGTCCTCGCTCCAGAGCTTCTTGAGGATCTGGAGGCCCTCGTTTGCCCGGGCGCCGCGGGTGGAGGGGTCGACGCCGCAGCTCCAGTACTCGTGGGGGTCTTCGCCGCCGATGCCGACGCCGAGGACGAGGCGGCCCATGCTGAGCTGGTCGAGCTGGGCGGCCTGGAGGGCAACGGGGACGGGATGGCGGAGGGGCAGGAGGTAGACGCCGGTCTTGAGTTCGATGGTCTCGGTGGCCGCCGCCATGGCGGTGAGCGTCAGGAGGCCATCGTTGCCGTAGCCGTGGAAGGTGACATGGTCGCCGGCAATGAGGCCGTCGAGGCCGAGGGTTTCGGCGCGGCGGGCGGCATCCATGACCATCTGGCCGGTCGTGCCAAGCCGGATGTCCCAGCCGCGGAGCATCACAGAGACGGAAGGTGGCTGCATGCCCCCGATTGTAGCCGCGGGCGGAGCTTTCCACGGTGAGTGGGGTCTGGGATAGTCGCGGGAACCGCATCGAGGTGAGTGAGCAATGAGTCACGGTACGGCACGGCCGCCGGTGGTGTTCGACCGCGCGTTCCTGACAGGCGTCGAGGGCGTTACCGAGCTGATCCTGGTGAGACATGGCGAGCAATACGTCGCCGACCAGCGAACGGGGCCCGTCGGAGAGACGGTCGACCCGCCGTTGAGCGAGCGCGGCCTGCAACAGGCGAAGGTGGTGGGCGAGCGGCTCTCGGTGGACCGCATCGACAGGGTCTACGCGAGCCCACTGAGGCGGGCGTTGGAGACGGGGTGTGAAATCGCCAGGCACCACAGGATTGAGCCGGAGGTGATCCACGACCTGCGGGAAGTCGAGGTGTTCCGCGACATCCCGGCAGACAGGTCCGCGGCCGACTTCCTGGGGGAGGGGCTGCTCGCGGGGATCCGGGAGCGGATGCTGCGGGAGCGCAAGTGGGACGTGTACCCGTACTCCGAATCGAGCTTCGAGTTCCGGAAGCGGACGGTGAATGCCGTCGAGGCGATCATCGCCGAGAACGAGGGGAAGCGGGTGGTCATCGCCTGCCATGGCGGCGTGATCAACGCCTACGTGGGCCACATCAGTGGGGTGGATTCGGACATGTTCTTCCGGCCGGCGCACGCATCGATCCACATCGTATTCAGCGGAGAGGGCGTGCGGGCACTGCAGACGTTGAACGACGTGCACCACCTGCGCACCGGGGGGTGGAGCCTGGTGAGCCATTAGGCGGGGCGGCTACACGGGCGGACCATCCAGCGGGCTCGCGATGTCCAGCTGCTCGAGCATCGTGTCGAGGGCGAGGACCAGCGGGGGGCGAAGGGCGGTACCGGCAAAGGAATCGGCGAGGGCGCGGGCGGCGCGGCCGCCACGGCGGTACTGCGAGCCTCCACCGAGGGCGAACAGCTCGGCAGCGAGCTTCGTCATCTCCTGGGCGACGTAGGTCTTGGCGCGGAGGACGCGGGCCGCGTAGGCGGGGCCGGCGGCGGGGCGCCACTCGCCCGCGACCTGGAGGAGGTAGGCTTTCGCGGCTTCGTAGCGCATCAGGGCCTCCGCCAGGCGGAGCCGGAGCGCGGGCGATTGGGGCGGGGTGGCGCCGAGTTCGCTGAGGACGGCGCCCGCACAGCCGAGGGGCACCGCGGCAAAGAGCGTGTACCAGAGCGGCAGGGGCTGAACCTTTGCCAGGAAGTCCGGGAAGCCGATGAATCCCTCCGCGGCCGCGCCCTCGTAGTGCAGGGACTGGCTCTCGGTGGAACGCATGCCGAACCCGTTCCAGTCGGACTTGATCTCGACACCCGCACCGGTGCTGGGGATGAAGAACATTTCGACGATGCCGCAACCGGGGAGGTCGGCGGGGTCGGGTTTCGCGGTGGAGAAGAACACTGCGGCGTTGGCGCCGCCTGTGGCCAGGATCTTGTCGCCGGTGAGCGCAAACGCGCCCCCGGGCGAGCGCGTGGCAATGGTCTTCGTGGCAGCGAGGGAGCCGCCGGCGCCGCGTTCGGAGTTGGCGGCGGCATACAGCTGGCCCCGGGCGACGGCAGCGGCGTAGCGTTCGGCCTGGTCGTGCCAGTCCTGGCGGTGCCCGGCAGGGATGGCATCGTCGGCGATCGCGTAGACACCGGAGAGGCCCATGGGCATCGCCGCGATCAAGGCCGCGGAGCCGGAGGCGCGGGCGAGGGCCTCGACGGCGGCCGTGGCCTCGGCGAGGGTCCAGCCGCCGCCGCCATTCGCGACCGCGAGCGGGCCGCCGATGACGCCGGACTCGAACAGTTCGCGAATGGTTTGGGCGGGGTAGGTTTCCGGGTCGGCCTGGTCGCGGGACTGAATCACGGGTGCGAGGTCGGCGACTATCGAGGGCTGGATCATGTGTGGGGCTCCCTGGTGTCCCGCGACGGTTGCGACTGGCGACCGGTAGAATCGGCGGGCGGCCATCGAAGCGGGCGGGCGCTATCTTAGCTAATGAGGCAATCCCATGTCTGTCGCGAATTTCTCTCTTGAAGGCAAGGTCGCCATCGTGACCGGCGGGAGCCGGGGCATCGGGCGCTCCATCGCGATCGCGCTGGCGGAGGCGGGCGCCGACGTGTGCGTGGCAGCCCGGAAGCCGGAAGCGCTGGAGGAATCGCTCGCGGCCGTGAAGGCGACCGGGCGGCGGGGGATCGCGGTGCCCACGAACGTGCGCGAGATGGCGGGGCTCCAGAACCTGGTGGACGAGACAAAGCGGCAACTGGGGCGGATCGACATCCTCGTGAACAACGCCGCGACCAACCCCGTGTTCGGGCCCATCGCGAACCTGGACGAGCGCGCGTGGGACACGGTGATGAACACCAACGTGAAGTCGGCCTTCTTCCTTTCGAAGATGGTTCGGGACGGGATCAAGGAGCACGGCGAGGGCGGAAGCATCATCAACGTGAGCTCGACGGGCGGGTTCCGGGCTTCGGGCGGTCTGGGCGCGTACTCGGTCTCGAAAGCGGCGGTCATCATGCTGACGAAAGTGTGCGCGAAGGAGTGGGGGCCGGACGGGATCCGCGTGAACTGTATTGCGCCGGGGCTCATCCGGACGGAGTTTTCTCGGGCGCTGTGGGACAACGAAGCCGCCAACCGGAACGCGAGCTCGCAGAGCCCGCTGCGGCGCATCGGTGAACCGGACGAGATGGCCGGCGCGGCGGTGTACTTCGCCAGCGCAGCCTCATCGTTCACGACCGGCGAGACGCTCATCCTGGACGGCGGTGGGCTGGCGTAGGGGGCGGACCGTGCCCGACATGCT
>JAHDWR010000258.1 GCA_023382755.1 Dehalococcoidia bacterium | reverse complement strand
GGGGCCGACGGTTAGAGTCCGGATGGGAGAGAACACTGGCGGCTGTCCGTGCCTTTGCGCGGGGCCAGCCGCTGGCGCGCATACCTTGCGCGCCCTCTCTCCGTCTGCCCTGCGTCCGTCAGACCACACAGGGGCAGCGCCGATGACCTCCACTCCACAACCGGTAAACCGCACCTCCTTCGGGGGAGCGTGCTGATGTTCACGGGGATCATCGAAGAGGTCGGCACGGTGGTTGAAGCCGGCGAAGGCACGCTGCGTATCCGGGCGCCGTTCATCCTGACCGATAGCAAGCTGGGCGACTCGATCGCGATAAACGGGGTGGACCTGACGGTAGCGGAGATGGACCGCGAGACCTTCTTCGCGAACCTGATGCCGGAGACCTACCGGCGCTCGAACCTGGGTGACCTGAAGCCGGGCGACCTGGTGAACCTGGAGCGGAGCTGCCGCCCGACGGACCGCCTCAGCGGGCACATCGTCCGGGGCGTTGTGGAAGCGACAGGCACGCTCCACTCGATGACGCCGGAAGGCGACGCCATCATCGCCAGGTTCCTCGCGCCGGCGGACTTGTTGAGGTACATGGTCGTGAAAGGCCCGGTCTGCATCGATGGGATCAGCCTCACGATCGTAGCGAAGGACCACGAGAGCTTCTCGGTCTCTCTGGTGCAGTACACCCAGAAGCACACCAACCTGGTGAACCGCCAGCCGGGCGACCGGATCAACCTGGAATCGGACATCATCGCGCGCTACGTCGAAAACATCCTCGTCGCCCGCGAAGAGGAGGCCCGGAAATGACTGAACGCGACCCCGTGATGGCCACCGTGCCAGAAGCCATCGAAGAGTACCGGCGAGGCAAGTTCGTGATCATCACGGACGACGAGGACCGTGAGAACGAGGGGGACCTGTGCATTGCGGCCCAGTTCGTGACGCCGGACCACATCAATTTCATGGCGAAGTACGGCCGTGGGCTCATCTGCTGCTCGATCACGGAGGAGCGCTGCGAACAGCTCAAGCTCCCGCTGATGGTGGACCAGGCGGCGAACAGCTCGGGGTTCGGGACGCCATTCACGGTTTCGGTGGAGGCGCGGACCGGTGTGACCACCGGCATCAGCGCGGCCGACCGGGCGAGGACCGTGCAGGTGATCATCGACCCCGAGACGAAGCCTGAGGACCTCGCGCGGCCGGGCCACATGTTCCCGCTCCGCGCCCGGAAAGGCGGCGTGCTCGTCCGCGCGGGCCAGACCGAGGCGAGCGTGGACCTGGCGAAGATGGCAGGGCTCCATCCTGCCGCGGTCATCTGCGAAGTCATGAAGATGGACGGAGAGATGGCGCGGATGCCGGACCTGAAGCGATTCGCGCGGCGGCACGGGCTCCGCATCGTCACCGTGAATGAGATGATCCGGTACCGGCTGCGGCACGAGAAGCTTATCTCGCGAGTGGCCGAGACGCGGCTGCCGACGCCGTTCGGCGACATGATGATCCTGGGCTACAAGGCTGAAAACCACCCGGACGAGCACGTCGCCATCGTCAGAGGGCCGATCGAGGCGGAGCAGCCGACACTGGTGCGCGTGCACGACCAGTGCGTGACGGGCGATGTCTTCGGTTCGATGCGGTGCGACTGCGGCGAGCAGAAGGACCGCGCCCTGAAGATGATCGCCGAAGAGGGAGGCGTCTTCCTCTACATGCGGCAGGAGGGACGGGGCATCGGCCTCCACAACAAGCTGCGCACCTACGAACTCCAGGACCAGGGCTTCGACACGGTCGACGCGAACCTGGCGCTCGGCTTCCCGGCGGATCGGCGTGACTACGGCATCGGCATGCAGATCCTGCGGGACATCGGCGTGCGGAAGATGCGGCTCATCACGAACAACCCGGCCAAGCGGGCGGGGCTGGAGGCGTACGGGCTCGAGGTGGTTGAGCGCGTGCCGATCGTCACGACGCCGAACCAGTTCAACATTCGCTACCTCGACACGAAACGGCAGCGGATGGGCCACCTGCTCGACGGTCTCGAAGCGATGAGCGCGGAGGGTTCGTGATGCCAGTACTCGAAGGGTCGCTCGACGGGGCGGGGTTGCGCGTCTGCGTGGTGGTGGCCCGCTGGAATGAGTTCGTGACGCGGAGGCTGCTGGAGGGCGCCGAGTCGTGCCTGGGGGAGCGAGGCGTGGCGAAGGAGAACGTGACGGTGGCGTGGGTCCCGGGGGCATTCGAAGTGCCGACGGCGGCCCGGTGGGCGGCGAGTTCGGGCAACTTCGAGGCGGTGATTTGCCTCGGGGCGGTGATCCGCGGCGAGACGGCCCACTTCGAGTACGTTGCGGGGGGCGCTGCCGAGGGCATTGGCGCGGTCTCCCGGGAGACGGGTGTGCCGGTCATCTTCGGAGTGCTCACGGTCGACAACGTTGAGCAGGCCCTCTCGCGCTGCGGCGGCAAGGACGGCCACAAGGGCGAAGAAGCGGCGCAGGCGGCGATCGAAATGGCGAACCTGCGGAAGCTGCTGAGCTGAGCCTGGCGCTGGCGCGAATCGTTGCGCGGGCAAAGGGCGGTTGGTAGGCTCGAAGACGACCAGGCACCGGCAGCCGGGTGCACGGAAGTGGCTGCCGGGGGCTGCCGGTTTCGACCGGGCTGCCTCGCTCCCGAATCCGGGCTCTCACCCAGGGCCACGGCAATCGTGCCAGCTTGCGACGCCCCAGACCTTCCGGGTGGCCGCCCAGGATATGATGGGTGACCTTCCATGGCGCTTTCGGTCTTCGCGTTGTGCGGCTTCGCGATGGCACTTGCCGCACCGTTCCTGCCGATCTGGCGATCTCGCCCGGGCCGATGGCTCGCGGCCGGTGTCCCTGCAGCTTCGTTCGGATACTTTCTGACGCTGACGCCGAGGATCGGCGACGGCGAAGTGGTGACCTACAGCAGAGACTGGATCCCGTCGCTGGGCATTTCGTTCGCCCTGCGGGTGGACGGGCTTTCGTTACTGATGGCGCTCCTGGTGAGCGGCATGGGGGCCATCGTCGTGCTGTATGCGGGGGCGTATCTGCAGGGGAAGCCCGGGCTTGGCCGGTTCATGGCGTACCTGTTCGGCTTCATGGGATCGATGCTGGGGCTGGTGCTGGCAGCGGACCTGATCACCCTCTTCGTGTTCTGGGAGCTGACGAGCATCACGTCGTTCCTGCTCATTTCCTTCGAGACTGAGAAGGCCGAGGCGCGGAAGGCGGCGACGCAGGCGCTCCTGGTCACGGGCGGGGGCGGGCTGGCATTGCTCGGCGGATTCGCGCTTATCGGCATCGAAGCCGGCACCTACGAGATCGCCGAAATCACGGCGGGCGGAGGCGTGCTGCGGGAGTCTTCCCGCTACCTGCCGATCCTCGTCCTCGTGCTGGCGGGAGCGTTCACGAAGTCGGCCCAGTTCCCATTCCACTTCTGGCTGCCGGGGGCAATGGCGGCTCCCACTCCGGTGAGCGCCTATCTGCATTCAGCGACCATGGTGAAGGCAGGCGTGTACCTGCTCGCGCGGCTCCACCCGGCGCTCGGTGACACGACTGAGTGGACGGTCGCACTGACGGTGTTTGGGAGCGTGACGATGGTGCTCGGATCGTGGATCGCGGTGCACCAGACAGACCTCAAGCTCATCCTAGCCTACTCGACCGTCGCTGCGCTGGGGTTGCTGGTGTTGCTGCTGGGGATCGGGACGGACCTGGCGGTGAAGGCAGTCGTGGTGTTCCTCCTGGCACACGCGCTGTATAAGGGCGCGCTGTTCCTCGCGGCAGGGAGCATTGAGCACGGCACCGGCACGCGGGAGATCGGCGCCCTGGGGGGGCTCGCGCGGGCGATGCCAGGCACGTCGGCGGCGTTGGCGGTTGGCGCCGTTTCGCTGGCGGGGTTCGGGCCGGTGCTGGCCTTTATCGGCAAAGAAGCGTTGCTGGAGGCTGCGCTCGACTTCGACAGTGCCGGGGGATCCGCCATCCTCGCTGCCGTGGTTGCCGCCGGCGCGCTGTTCGCCGTTGCGGCGGGCATCCTTGGGCGGCTGCTCATCGGGGCGATGCGGGCGCCGCACACGCCGCATGAGTCGCCGTGGGAGATGGTGTTCGGGCCTGTCGTCCTCTCCGTCCTCACGGTGGCGTTTGCCCTGGCCCCGGTGCTGATCCAGGGAGACATCGTGGCTCCGGCGGCCGGGAGCATCTCGGGTGCCCCGGTCAAAATCGGACTTGGACTCTGGCACGGGATCAACACGGCTCTGGTTCTCAGCCTGCTTTCGTTGTTACTTGCCGCCGGCATGCTGTGGGGCGGGGAGCGGATCCGTCCGGCCAGCGCGCGGCTGGCCGACGGAGCGGGATGGTTGCGGCCGGGCAACCTGTACGACGCCTCGCTGTTGAACCTGAACCGCGTAGCGCGCCAGCAGACGCGACTCCTGCAGCACGGCTA
>JAHDWR010000257.1 GCA_023382755.1 Dehalococcoidia bacterium | reverse complement strand
GACGTCACAGGGGTGGTAGCGCTACGGGAGCGCGAAAAAGAGCGGTTCCAGCAGCAGGAGGGTGTGGACCTGACGCTGCTGCCCTACTTCACCGCGGCAGTCTGCGAGGCGTTGCGCGCCTTCCCGATGATGAACGCGCGCTGGCAGGGGGAAGAGCTCCGGCGCTACCGGGCGGCCAACGTGGCCATCGCCGTGGCAACTGAGCACGGGCTGGTCACGCCGGTCGTGCACGGTGCGGGAGACCTGAGCGTCGCGGGCCTGGCGAAGCGGATCGCGGACCTTGTCCAGCGTGCCCACGCCCGCAAGCTGCGCGTCGAGGACATCGAGGGCGGTACCTTCACGGTGAACAACACCGGGTCGTTCGGGTCGGTGGCCTCGAAGCCGATCGTGAACACGCCCCAGGTGGGGATTGTCACGATGGAACGGGTTGTGAAACGCCCGGTGGTGGTCGAGGGCGACGCGATTGCCGTGCGTTCGATGGTGAACGTTTGCCTGAGCTTCGACCACCGTGCGCTGGATGGATATGAGGCGGGCGGGTTCCTGGCCGACTTGAAGCGGCGGCTCGAAGCTATCGGCTAGCGCAGGATGGCGCACGTGCTCGAAGCGAGCGCATAGAGCTTGCCATCGGCATCAAGCAGGCGCGCCTCAACGACGGCCTGGCTCTTGCCCGCGTGGAGGACCACGCCCTCAGCGTGAACCTCGCCCGTGGTCGCCAGGACGGGGCGGAGGAAGTTCACCTTGTACTCGAGGGTTGTGAAGCTCACGCCCTGGTCGAGCGTGCTCAGGACGGCCATGCCCATGGCGGAATCGAGGAGCGTGCCAATGGCGCCGCCGTGGAGCGTGCCCATGGGGTTCTCCCAGAGTTCGGACGGCCTGAACGCAAAGGTTACGCGGCCGCTCTCGGCGTGGGGGATGGAAAGGCCCATGAGCTGAGCGAACGGCATGGGCGGGACGTCGCCATCCTGGATGGCCCGGATCGAGTCGAGGCCGGACAACGCACGGAGCGCGGCGCGGCTGGGGTTGGGGTCTTCCCATGTGAAGCTGAGAGAGCGAGGAGACGTGGCAGGCCGTTCTGTTAGTTGCGTCATGCAACCAACTGTAGCCAGGCCGGTCGGTCGGTTGCAATATGCAACCCTGTGGCGCGGTTCACAGTGGCCAGGTTCCCGGGCTCGGCCGATGACTCTCCTGGATGCTGCCGAGGCAGGTAGTACCCGTTCGGGAGGCGTAGTACTATAAGATGCATGGTACTACGAGGACTCACGCGCATCACACGCAAAGGCCAGATCACCGTGCCGGCAGAGATCCGAGCAGCGCTTGGCCTCAAGGAAGGCGATCAGATCCAGCTTAGTTATGACGAGCGTACCAATGTCGTCACACTTGAGCCTCCCTCGTCGGTGGTGACGCGGACCGCCGGGATGCTCAAGCGGCCCGGCCAGCCGCGAGCCGCCACCGGTGATGGGCGACAAGCCGCACGGCGCGCCTGGGCGCAGGCCGCAGTTGAGCGGGACGAGCGCTCTCAGCGTGGCAACTGAAGTCCTGCTCGACACGAACGTGCTCCTGCGGCACCTGCTGCACGACCATCCGGAGCAGTCTCCCGCATCGACCGCCTTGCTCGAACGGATCGAGTCTGGCGTGCTCGCCGGGTGGATCACCCCGATGGCCGTCGCGGAAATGGTGTGGGTACTGTCCGGCTCGCCCTACGGGCTTACCCGCGCCGACATCCGCGACGGAATCTCGGCCCTGATCGAGGTGCCCGGTCTGCGCGTCGTCGACAACCGGGCCCTGCTGCGCGCGCTCGAACTGTACGCCTCCATGAGCATCGATTTCATCGACGCATACCACGGGGCCCTCGCAGAGGAGACCGGGAGCAAGGTATACAGCTTCGACAGGGACTTCGACCGTATCCCGGGCGTAATACGACTGACCCCGGGGTTGGAGCCCTCCGAGCCGTCCTGATGAGGGAATCGGTCAGCTCTTCTTTGGCAGGGCCTCGAGCGCGCGGCCGATGACCATGCGCTGAATCTGGTTGGTGCCCTCGAAGATCTGGAAGATCTTGGCATCGCGGACCCACTTTTCGACCGGGTGGTCGCGCATGTACCCCTGGCCGCCGAGGACCTGGACGGCATCGACGGTGACCTTCATGGCCATGTCACTGGCGAAGCACTTGGCCATCGAGCCTTCGGCCTGGAGGTAGGGGACGTTGGCGCCGGCCATCCAGGCGGCGCGCCAGACCATGAGCCGCGCGGATTCCACGGCCATGGCCATATCGGCGAGCATGAAGCTGACGCCCTGGTTCTTGATAATCGACCGCCCGAACTGGACACGGTCCTTCGAGTAGTCGAGTGCGTATTCGTAGGCCGCGCGACCGATGCCGAGCGCGTAGGCGCCGACGACCGGGCGGGTGCGTTCGAGGGTCATGAGCGCGCCGAGGGCGCCCGGGCCTGAGCCGCCTCCACTCTTGGACTGCGCGCCGAGCTTGTACTCAGCGGGGATACGGCATTCGTTGAAGACGACGTTGGCGGTGTGTGAGGCACGGATGCCCATCTTCTTCCAGGTGGTGCCTTCTTCGAGGCCGGGCGTGCCGCGGGGGACGACATAGGCGCCAATGCCGCCCCAACCTTTCGACCGGTCTTCAGTCGCAAATACGACGTGGACGTCGGCGATGTTGCCATTGGTGATGAACTGTTTTTCGCCGTTGAGGATGTAGTCATCGCCGTCGCGAGTCGCGGTGGTCTGGATGTTGGCAACGTCGGAGCCCGCATCGGGCTCGGTCAGGCACATCGCGCCGAGGTGGACTTCGTCGCCATCGGAGGCGATGGCGGCCAGCCACTTCTCACGCTGTTCGGGAGAGCCGGTGGATGCGATAGCGGCGCCGGCGAGGCCGGAGCTGTTGATGGCCAGGGCAATCCCGGCGCAACCCCAGGAAAGCTCTTCGGCGAGGATGGACGGAATGAGCGAGGAGCCGGAGCCTTCGAGGAGGCTGCCCTGCTTCGACACGCCGAAGCCAATGGCGGCGGCCTTCTTGATGATGTCGTACGGCACTTCCTCGCGCTCGTCGTAGTAGGCGGCAACGGGGCGAATTTCTTTCTTCGCGAACTCGTGCGCGACCTGCTGGACCATCTTTTCCTCGTCGGAAAGTTCAAGTGAGACCATCGAAGGCGCCTCCGGCCTGGGGTGACTTTCGGCCAGCTTACCACCCGGTAGTCAGCAAGGAAGGGAGGCTCAGGGTCCACCCCGTCCAGGGCGCGAGCCAGTGTGACGCGGGCCACACTCACAGGCCGGGCGATCCGCGGAATGACGGAATGGTCGAGCGGAAATCCCGGGAGGGGGTGGATCGGAGGGCGGGCAAGGGACTAGGGTACTGTTATGACACGTGCTGACGCGTGGACCATGCAGGCACGGACATCCGGCTGCGTCATGTTTCGGGCGTGTTGCGAATGGCACCGGATCTTCACAAAGAATCCCGGATTTTCCATGGACAGGCCCGGAAGCGGCTGACTATTATGGCGCCGCCCCTGGTACCCCACGACGGCAAGCATTCGAGGTAAAGCGACGTTATGGACGAGCGCATAGGCCACTTTTTGAATTTCCTGGCAGTGGAGAAGAACGCATCGAACAACACCATCGCCGCTTACCGGAACGACCTGTCCCAGTTCACCACCTTTCTCCAGGCGGCCGATCCCCGGCGAGCACTGAACGGCACCTCGCAGGAGATGATCGTCCGTTACGTCGAGCACCTGCGTGACGTGCAGAACTACAAAGAGGCGACGGTCGCGCGCAAAGTCGCGGCCGTGAAGTCGTTCTACGGGTTCCTCGCTGCCGAGGGCCTGGTGGATCACGACCCGACGGAGCAGCTGAAATCGCCGCAGGTGGGGAAGACACTCCCACGCGCGCTCACGGTTGCGGAAGTCGACGAACTGCTGGAGCAGCCGGCCCGGAGGAACACACCGGAAGCCCGGCGAGACAAAGCCATGCTCGAATTGCTCTATGCCACGGGCCTGCGGGTGACGGAGCTGGTATCGCTGGACCTGAACGACATCGCACTGGAGAGCGACCCGGTGACGGTGCGTTGCGTGGGGAAAGGCGAACGCGAGCGCGTCCTGCCGCTGCATCAGCGCCCGGTGGATGAGCTGCGGCAGTACATCTTCCATGTGCGGCCGAAGCTGGTCCGCAACCGGCGCGAGACGGCGCTCTTCGTGAACCGCCGGGGCGAACGGCTCACCCGCCAGGGGTTCTGGCTGATTCTCAAGAACTATGCGAAGGAAGCGAACCTCGATAAGGCCATCACGCCGCACACGCTCCGGCACACGTATGCGACCCATATGCTGAGCGGCGGCATGCCACTCCGCAATGTCCAGGACGCCCTGGGCCATGCCAGCATCTCCACCACCCAGATCTACACTCACCTGACCGACGA
>JAHDWR010000256.1 GCA_023382755.1 Dehalococcoidia bacterium | reverse complement strand
TGCCGGGAGGCCGGCTTCGCGGCGGATCTCGGTCTCGATCTCCATTGCGAGCTCGGCATTGTCATCGAGGAACTGTTTGGCGTTTTCGCGGCCCTGCCCGATGCGCATATCGCCGTAACTGTAGAACGACCCGCTCTTGGTGAGCACGCCGTGCTCAACGCCGAGGTCGATGATGTCACCGGAACGGCTGATGCCGCGAGGCGTGTCGAACATGATGTCGAATTCGGCCTGGCGGAAGGGGGCGGCGACCTTGTTCTTCACGATTTTCGCGCGGACGCGCCGGCCGACGACATCGGTGCCGCGCTTAATCGACTCCACGGGGCGGATGTCGATGCGGACGGACGAGTAGAATTTCAGGGCGCGGCCCCCCGGGGTGACCTCCGGGTTGCCGAAGACGATGCCGACTTTTTCGCGCAGCTGGTTGATGAAGATGACCGAGGTGCTGGTGCGCGAGATGGTGGCCGTCAGTTTTCGCAGCGCCTGGGACATGAGGCGGGCCTGGAGACCCACATGGGCATCCCCCATCTCGCCTTCGATTTCGGCGCGAGGAACGAGTGCGGCGACGGAGTCGACCACGATGATGTCGACGGCGTTCGAGCGGACGAGCGCTTCGCAGATCTCAAGCGCCTGCTCGCCGGTGTCGGGCTGGCTGACCAGGAGGTCTTCGAGGCGGATGCCGAGGTCGCGGGCGTAACCGGGGTCCATCGCGTGTTCGACATCGATGTAGGCGGCGGTGCCGCCGGCCTTCTGCGCCTCGGCCATGATGTGCTGGGCGAGGGTGCTCTTGCCGGCGGATTCGGGGCCGAAAATCTCGGTTACGCGGCCGCGAGGGATGCCGCCGACGCCAAGGGCAATATCGAGCGCCAGCGAGCCCGAGGAGATGACCTCGATGGGAGCGGCGCCGGCCTCTCCGAGCTTGATGACGGCGCCGCGGCCGAACTGCTTTTCGATCTGCGAAAGCGCCAGTTCGAGCGCCCGGGCCCGGTCGTTATCTGCCATGTATCACCCGCAAACGGATGTCGTACGGGGCCGGATGATACCACCACAGCCTGCCGCCGAGCGCATCCTACCGCGTGGCAAACAAATGTTCTAGTCCCCGGACTACGCGATCTGCCGGGCGATCTCCAATAGGCTGTTGGCATGGCACGTCTATCGGTCCGGGTCACACCACGAGCAAGCCGCGACGCGGTCGAGGGTTTCGACGAGGACGGCACCCTGCGCGTGCGCGTAACGGCGGCGCCGGCCGGCGGTGCGGCCAACGCCGCGGTAGCGAAAGTGCTGGCCCGCGCCCTCGGCCTGCCGGGGAGGGACATCGTGCTGGTTTCGGGAGCGACGGCGCGACAGAAAGTGTTCGATATCCCGATCGACCTTGCGGAGGCTCGAGCGCGGGTAGAGGGGCAGCGGAATCGCTAACGGGCGGCCGATGGTAAGCTCAGACCACTGCGGCGCGCTCGCCAGGCGCGCCGACTTCGTTTCCCAAGGATTCCCTCCGTGCCTGCACCCGACCTCGAGACTATTGTCTCGCTTGCGAAGCGCCGCGGCTTCGTGTTCCCTTCGGCCGAGATCTATGGCGGCTTCGCGAACGCCTACGACTACGGACCACTCGGCATCGAACTGAAGCGCAACATCCGCGAGGCGTGGTGGCGTTCGATGGTGCGGGAGCGGGACGACGTAGTCGGCCTGGATGCCGCCCTCATCACCAACCCCCAGGTCTGGGTCGGGAGCGGGCATGTGGCGAACTTCACCGACCCGCTGGTGGACTGCAAGAAGTGCCAGCGGCGCTTCCGTGCGGACCACCTGGAAGAGGGTGCCTACGGCGAAATTATCCGTGACGCGAACGGGAACATCGTCTGCCCGAACGACGGGGGCGAGCTGACCGAGCCGCGCCAGTTCAACATGATGTTCCGCACGCAGGTCGGGCCAGTAGCAGACGAATCTGCCATCGCCTACCTGCCGCCCGAGACAGCGCAGGGCATCTTCGTGAACTTCGACAACGTGGCGCAGTCGATGCGGAAGAAGCTTCCGTTCGGGATCGCGCAGACGCGCGTGAGTTTCCGCAACGAGATTACACCTGGGCGGTTCATCTTCCGTACGCTCGAATTCGAACAGATGGAGATGGAGTACTTCTGCCGGCCGCCAAAGGACCGAAACAACCCGGCCGAGTACCTCGAACTGCACCGTCACTGGATCAACGAGCGGCTGAACTGGTACATCAACGTGGTCGGCATTGCGCCTGAGCGGTTGCGCCTGCGCGACCACGACAAGGACGAGCTCTCGCACTACAGCGCGGGGACGACGGATATCGAGTACCTGTTCCCGTGGGGCTGGGGCGAACTCGAAGGCATCGCAGCGCGGACGGACTTCGACCTGTCGTCGCACGGGGCACTGAGCGGCAAGCCGCTTTCGTACTTCGATGAAGAGACGAACGAGCACGTCGTGCCGTGGGTGATCGAGCCAGCGGCCGGGCTCAGCCGCACGCTCGCGGTGACGCTGCTCGAGGCGTACACAGAGGAGCCGGACGAGAAGGGCGAAAACCGGGTGGTGCTGAAGTTCCGGCCGAACATTGCGCCGATCAAGGTGGCCGTCCTGCCGCTTTCGAAGAACGAAGTGCTGCGGCCGACGGCGCGGCGCGTCTACGATCTGGTCCGGCCGTTATGGATGGCCCAGTACGACGAAACGCAGTCCATCGGGCGGCGCTACCGCCGCCAGGATGAAATCGGCACGCCGTTGTGCGTGACGGTCGACTTCCAGACGGTGGGCGAAAAGGGCGAGGCGGGCGACGACGCGGTGACGATCCGCGAGCGCGACTCGCAGGCGCAGGTGCGTGTGCCCATCAGCGGGCTCGTAGCCGCGCTACGGGAGCGTCTCGGGAGCAGCTAAGGGCACGGGACGAGTCACGGCGGGCGCCTTAGTCGCGATTCCGATCAGGGATGGCGGCTCAGGCCACCGGGGCCAGGGCTCGCGCCGGGCCGGGGATGGGGTCACCGCTGATGAGGCACGACTCGATCCACGCGGCCATCGCCTCTTCGAGGTTCTCCAGCGCCTCTGCGGGAGTATCCCCCGCAGTCATGCAACCCGGTAGCTCGGGGACCTCACCAAGGTAGCCCTCCACGGGATCACCGTGGATGACCCGGTGGTAGGGAAGCCTCAGCCGCCGCTGGACTTCGGCCTCTCGCTCTGCATCATTCATCGCCTGGCTCCATGGTGTACCCAAGGACGGTGCGAACGTACGCAGGCTTCACGGGCGAGCCGTGCCTAGGAATCGAGAAGTGCCGCCCTTCCGGTGATCGGTAGACGTAGTGGCTCCCTCGCACGTGGTTCAGCTTCCAGCCCGAGAGTCTCAAGAGTTGGTCGACCTCCTCGAATCGGACGTTGCGCGGCCGTTCGGCAAGTCTGCGCCACAGCTCGCGCCGCTTCACCGGGGCATAGTACTCCACGCGGGGGTGGGGCTTCGCCTTCTGCCGGGAGAACTCCTCGCCCGCGATTCCCGATCGCGAACGCGCAGCGCAACGGGGCCGGCAGATTGCCAGCCCCGATGAGTGTCCCAACCGGTGCGGTGGCCTATGCCTTCTTGCCCGCCTCGCGGCAGGCCTGGCCGTATTCGGCGAGCGCATGCACGACAGGGTCCGTGGCACCGAGGTCGCGTGGCCCGAAGTGGTGGGTGAGCGCTTCGTAGACGTGGGTGCTCGCGCGCTTGATTCCCTCGTCGTCGTGTTCGCGCGAGCGCTGGCCGTACTCCGAGATGGCCTTGACCAGGGGCTGGTGGGCCGAGAGGTCGAGTGGGCCGTAGTGGTGGGTCATCGCCTCGTACAGGTGGGCGCTTGCGCGCTTCACGGCTTCTTCCGCGGGGCTAATCGTCTCTGTGCTCATGTCCCTCTCCTGTGAGAATTAATTTGATTGTAACACGCGCGAAACATGGAAGTAACAGCCTTTTCCCAGGCCCTTCGGGTATGTTTCCGGGCCCGGAGGTCCCCAAGATGGCCGGTACCATCGCTGTGCGGCCGGTGACGTCCGATGACCTGGATGCGGCGGCAGCGCTGTTCGCGTCCCGGCACAGGCGCGACCGGACGCGGGTCCCGTACCTGGAGCCACGGCTCGAAGAGCCGGCGGCCGCGCGCGAGCTCATCCGCCCGTTGTTCGAGAACGGCCGTGCGCGCGGCGCCATCGCCGAGGCGCGCGGGGCCGGTGCGGGCTTCCTGTTCGGCGAGGAGATGCTGTTCGCGCCGACGGAGGTGGCCTCGCTCTTCATCCCGCCGCACTCGATCTCGATCCCGATCGAGGGCCACGCGGTGGCAGAGGGCCAGGATGTGACGGCCGTCTACCGGGCGTTGTACGGGTTTCTTGCGCGCACGTGGGTGGACGGCGGCTTCTTCACCCACCGCTGCGCGATACCGCCGGGGGATTCCGGGGTGCAGGAAGCATGGGTCAGCCTGGGCTTTGGGCGGTACCTGACCGCCGC
>JAHDWR010000255.1:3018-4473 GCA_023382755.1 Dehalococcoidia bacterium | reverse complement strand
GATGGTGGCTGGCGTGACGGTTCAAGCCCACGCCCGGGTGGAAATCGAGCAACATCGGAAGAGCGTCGGGAAGGGGAAGCGTGCTGGAGACGACGCGGGCGAACCGTAAAGGCGGGCCAGGAACTTCACAACTCGCGGTCATATTTGTCCTACCATTGAAGCTCCGTGGACGAAATCGACTTCACGCGGGCGGAGGGACCGGGACCGGGGCGAGAACCGGTACGCTCCCGGCTGGCGCTGCCGGCGGTGCTGGCCGTGGCCGCGGTGGTTGCGGGTAGCGGGGCAGCCCTGTGGTCCCAGGCTGGCGTGACGGGTGAAGCCCTCGCCAGGGTGGAACTGGTGCCCGAGCGCGAACCGGTGGTGCTGGTGGTTGCGCTCGCACCTTCGCCGGGACCAGCACCCGTGGAGCCCGTCGCCACGCCAGTGGCCGCGTCCGAAGCCGCCGCGGGGGGCGCACCCGGCGGGGCGATCCCTTCTCCACCACCGGCGGTGCCGCAAGGCGAGCCTGAAAAGGAGGCTCCCCCAGCGCCCGCAGCACCCGGCGCGCTCGCCGGTGTGGCCGCCTGGTCGAACGGCGACTCCACTTCGTACTACATGTCGGTGGCGTTCCTGGCGATGGTCGAACGGGCAGGAGGGGCGGCAGCGATTCCGCCGTCATACGTCGTGTCCTCGGGACTGCTGAACCCGAACCTGCACGACTGGCCGGCGAGCCTGGCCTCGGAGATGGCCCTGCACAACCCGGGTGTTGTGGTGTTCATGCTCGGGGCGAACGATGCGAACGGAGCCGCAGCCAACCCCGAGGGCTACCGGGAGAGGGTCGGTGCGGTGATGGACCTGCTGCGGGCACCCGGCCGCAAAGTCGCGTGGGTGGGGCAGCCGACGATGGGCCGGGACGACCTGGCGGCCTCGGTGCCGGTGGTGAACCGGATCTTCATGGAGGAGGCGGCCAGCCGGCCATGGGTGATCTACATCGATGCGTGGACGCTCACCGCCGACGCATCAGGCGGCTTTACCACGCATCTGCCGGGCCCGGATGGCGAGCCACAGCTCATGCGGGCTGACGATGGAGTGCACCTGACCCCCGCGGCGGGCGAGCGGATCGCGCGGGCGGTGTTCGAAGCGCTCTTCCCCGGCGTCGCGATTCCCTAGCGGGACTTTTCGATCAGGGAATGGTGATCTGGGCCGGCTTGCAGGACCAGGGGCCCCACGCGCCGTTCCCGTACTCGACATCCGTCGCGAAGGCGAAGAGCGCGACGCGGAGGTTCGTCACGGGGTCGGACCACAGGGAGAAGTCCGTCCCGGTGGCCTCGAACCACGCCGGGATGAGCTGCATGAGGCCGTACGTCCCATAGCCGACCGCGTCGGGGCGGAAGCGGCTTTCGCACCAGGCGACACGGGCGACGTCGTCGAGGCGCTCGGATGGCCAGCCGGCGGCGGCGGCGGCGGCCATGATCT
>JAHDWR010000255.1:0-3008 GCA_023382755.1 Dehalococcoidia bacterium | reverse complement strand
GGGTTTGGGGGGGCCCCCCGCCCCCGCGGGGGGGGGGGGGGGGGGGGCGGCCGGGGGGGGGGGGGGCGGCTGGTGGGGGGGGCGCGGGGGCGGGCTCCGTGGCCGGGGCGGGTGCGGGCTCGGCAGGCGCCACTGCCGGCGCCGGAGGCTCGGCCGCAAGGCTCGCCGCGGAGGGCCCGGAATCGGGGGCCGCCGCAGGTACGGGCGCGGGTGCGGCATCGGGCACGGCGGGCTGGACGGTGGCTTCCGGTGGGGGGGCATCCATCGCGGCCTGCACCGTGACGGTCAGGCCGGCGTCTGTCCCTGTGCTTGTGGCCGAGGGGACGAGCAGCGTGGAGACCTGCCCGGCGCTGGCGCTGGTGGAAAGCATGGAGAGGGGATTGAGCTGGGGTGCGGAAACGGAAGCGGTGCCGCCGGAGATGAGGTGGGCGGCGAGGAAGAACGAGATCGAGAGCATGACGATCTCGGCGGGGCGGACGAACCAGGGCTGGGAGGGACGCCGGGGCCCGGCCCAGCGGGGCTCGCGGTCGAACGCATAGCCATCGGAAGCGAGCTGGATATAGGCGGGCTCGAACTCGGCCCCGGCGGCGCGCACGGGGATGCGAAGCAGGCGGCCAGCAACCAGGACGATGGCGACGCCATAATCGACCCAGCCGGCAAGCCAGCTTGTGGCGCGCACCGACTCCTTCAGGAGTCGAGCCGTCACGCGGCGGTCTCCTCGCGTGAGGTATTCCTCATAAGCACTTGGGCCTGCGTGCCAGGACGCAAACCGGCCGTTGGCCGGCGGCAAGCAAGCCAGTCACCCCGCCAAAGAGTGGCCGTCAGGGTCGCACATTGCGCCTGCTAAAGGCAATCGTCCGACTACCAACGATTTGTGATGGCGGTCCACTGAAATGGGCAGGAGGATGCCCCGATGCGCCGCCGCCGGGTGCCCAACCCGGGGGGCGTCTAAGATGGATCCCTACCTCCTCCACAGGACGCACCATGCAACTGACCGACACCCTCACCAACACCCGGCAAGAGCTCCTGCCCGCCCTCGCCGACGACGGCGTGGTGCGCATGTACGTCTGTGGGGTGACCCCCTACGCGGAATCGCACGTGGGCCACGCGCTTCACGCGATCGTGTTCGACGTGCTGCGGCGGTATCTCGACTGGCGCGGGGTACCGGTCCGGCACGTCCAGAACTTCACCGATATCGATGACAAGCTCATCGACCGGGCCCAGCGCCTTGGCGTACCCATGAGCGAGCTGGCCGAGCAGAACATCAACGACTACTTCGCGCAGTTGAAGGCGATGAACGTCCAGCCGGCCCACGTCTACCCGCGGGTGACGGAGACGGTGCCCCAGATCATCCGCTTCATCGATGGGCTCATCGAAAAGGGCTTTGCCTACGCCTCCGGGGGCGACGTGTACTACCGGGTCCGGCAGTTCGGGGGAGAGCGTTACGGGGCGCTCTCGCGGCGGGCGATCGACGACCTGCTGAGCGGCGCGCGGGTAGATCCGACGGAGCTGAAGGACGACCCGCTGGACTTCGCGCTCTGGAAGGGGGCCAAGCCGGGCGAGCCGAGCTGGGAGAGCCCCTGGGGGCCGGGACGGCCGGGGTGGCACATCGAATGCTCGGCGATGGCGCTGGAGAACCTGGGCGACCAGATCGACATCCACGGAGGCGGGGCGGACCTGATCTTCCCCCACCATTCGAACGAGATCGCGCAGACCGAGGCGTACACGGGGAAGGCGCCGTTTGCTCGCATCTGGATGCACAACGCACTCTTGCAGCTCGGCAGCGAGAAGATGTCGAAGTCGATCGGCAACCTGGTGACCATCCAGGAGGCGCTCGACCAGTACGGGCCGGATGCGCTCCGGCTGTTCGTGATCACGAGCCACTACCGCAGCCCGGTGAACTACACGGACGAGGCGCTGGAAGCAGCCAGGGCCGGCGCAGACAGGCTCCGCAATGCCGCGTTTATGGCTGCCGGGGGCAACGGCGCCCTGCTGGCCGCGGGGCCGTACCGCGAGCGCTTCATCGAGGCCATGGAGGACGACCTGAACACCCCACGGGCGCTGGCCGCGCTGTTCGACCTCGCCCGTGAGGTGAACCGGGCAGCCACGTCGGGACAGGACATTTCGGACGCCCAGGGCACCCTCCGCGAACTCTGCGGCGTGCTCGGACTCACGCTCCAGTCGCCGGCCCGGGAGGCGCAGGAGGCTGCGCCGTTCATCGACCTGCTGGTCAAGCTCCGGACCGAGCTGCGCGCGGCGAAGCAGTGGGCCATCGCCGACCAGGTGCGCGACGGTCTGACCGCGCTCGGCGTGGAGATCAAGGATGGGGCCGAAGGGACGACCTGGTCGCTGAAGTAGGGCCTGGGCCTGCCGTGGGCGATGGCTCCCGGGCGTGCCAACCGGCCGCCAGGCTTACCGCGCGTTGCCGTTTGTGTCCTTCGCCGTCCGGTATACTGGTTAGCAGGAGGTATCCAGCTCTCGAACTATGAACTTCATGAAAACCACACTGCTGCTGGCGACCCTCACGGGCCTCCTCGTGGCCGTGGGGGGCCTTGTCGGGGGGACTGGCGGGGCAATGATCTTCCTCGTCTTCGCCGGGGTGATGAACTTCGCTGCCTACTGGTTCAGCGACAAGTTCGCCCTGCGCATGGCGGGCGCGCGGGAGATCCAGGAGTCCGATGACCCGCACCTCTTCGCCATGGTGCGAGAGGTGGCTGAGCTTTCGCGGATGCCGATGCCGCGCGTCTACATCATCCAGAACGACTCGCCGAACGCGTTCGCGACGGGGCGGAACCCGAAGCATGCGGTGGTGGCGGTCACGACGGGCATCCAGCGGCTGTTGACTGACCGCGAGCTGCGGGGCGTGCTCGGGCACGAGATGGGCCACGTGAAGAACCGCGACATCCTGACGAGTTCGATCGTTGCGACGGTCGCCGGTGCGATCTCGATGATCGCCCAGGTGCTCATGTGGTCGAGCCTCTTTGGCGGGCGGGGGCGGGACCAGAACC
>JAHDWR010000254.1 GCA_023382755.1 Dehalococcoidia bacterium | reverse complement strand
AACGTTTGTGGCCGGATTCTACCGGATGCGCGATAGTTGGGCGAACGTGAATAACGACGCGGCGCCGTGCGCTCCTGATCCGGCACACGCCCGGTCGCGATTCACCCGAGACGCGCGCGATGCGAGTTGGGAGATGCGGCCCGAAGTGGAGCGAGCCCCGCGCGTGAGCGAGGGGACACGCCCTCGGGCCAGAAGACGCAGGCCAATCGCAAGGCGATACGCACTATGGCCCACATCGCAAGCCGGCCGCCAGGCTACGCCGTCTACGCAACGAAACGGCGCCAAAGGTGTGCGGCACATCGCACCCTCCCTCACGGTCGGGCCTCGCCACTCGCACCTCGCACCTCGCACCTCCTACCTCGAGCCGCTAGCACCATGACCGTCGCCGTCCTCCGCCTCCACCTCCGCCTCCCCTCGCGCACCCTGAAGGAGAAGCGGGCCATCGTGAAGTCCGTGATTGAACGCCTCCGGCAGCGCTTCAACGCCTCCGTCGCCGAGATCGGCGAACTCGATACCGTCAGCGCCACGGTCATCGGCGCCACCGTCGTGTCGAACAGCTCCCGCCACGCCGATGCACAGGCCCGCGCTATTGCCGCCGCCGTCGAAGCCTGGCGTCTCGATGCCGAGCTCGTCGATGTCGAAATCGAACTGATCGCGGTCTGAATCCGGTCGTCCCGCGGTCCCCGCCTTCCCGGCGGTTGGGGCCTTTGCTACACTGAACCGCGGAGGCTTAGCACTCTTATCGATGGAGTGCTAAACTACCCGGGTAGGGTTGATAATGCCATTGTCAGAGCGCCGCGCGCGCATCCTCGCCCTCATCGTCGATGACTTCGTCGGCTCGGCCCAGCCCGTCGGCTCGCAGTCCCTTGTCGAGCGCCACCAGCTCGGCCTCTCCAGCGCCACCGTCCGCAACGAGATGGCCGCCCTCGAAGACGAGGGCATGATCACCCACCCCCACACGTCCGCCGGCCGGATCCCCAGCCACCGCGGCTACCGCTACTACGTCTCGAGCCTCATGCCCGAACGCAACCTCACCCAGCAGGAACAGTTCACCATCCTCCACCAGTTCCACCAGGTCTCCCGCGACCTGGAAGAGTGGGTCGGGCTGGCCGCCAGCGTGCTCGCCAACCACATGCACAACGTCGCGCTCGTCACCCAGCCGCGACTCATCGAGGTCCGCCTCAAGCATCTTCAGCTCGTCGAGCTGCTCGAAAACCGTGCCCTCCTCGTCGCCGTCACCAACGACAGCGGCGTCCATCAGCGCACCATCGACTTCTCCGTCCCCGTCCACCAGGAGCAGCTCTCCCGCCTGGCGGCAAGGCTCAACGCCGAGTTCGGCGGCAAGGCCGTCGCCGAGTTCCCCGCCCGCGATGGCAGCGAACCCCTCAGCCAGGTCGAAGCCTCGGTCATCGCCGCCCTCACCGACCTCCTCCTCAAGGAACAGGCCGCCCAGGTCGATGCCCCCATCGTCGAGGGCGTCCGCGAGATGCTTCGCCAGCCCGAATTCGGCCAGAGCGACCGCATGCTCGATACCCTCGACGCGGTCGAAGAACGCAAACTGCGCGAGGCCATCCCGGCCGACGCCATCTCTCAACCCGGCGTTGCCGTCGTCATCGGCGATGAAAACCGCGAGGGCCCTTACCAGGACATGAGCTTCGTGCTCGCCCGCTACGGCCCCCCGGGAGGCGCCGGCGGCATCGTCGGTCTCCTCGGACCCACGCGCATGCAATACGGCGATGCCGTCGCCCACGTCCGCTACGTGAGCGGCGTCCTCACCGAGCTCATCCGCGAGTTCTACGGCGAAACCGACTGAACCCCGGCGGAAATCACGACAAATCGGCCCAGGCCCGAGGCCAGGGGCCTTCACGGAGGTGGATATGGTGGAAGACAGCGACGAACGCATCGTGGATAAGCGCGCCGCTTCCCGCATGCGGGATGGCGAGGAACAGCCCCCCGGCACCACCCCGGCCACCGGGGCCGGGGACCAGTCCGAACTCGACGCCGAACGCGAAAAGGCCGACACCTACTACAAGAACTGGCAGCGCACCGCCGCCGACTTCATCAACTTCAAGCGGCGCGTCGAGCAGGAGCGCGGCGAAATGGCGCGGCTCACCAACGCCGCCCTCGTCATCAACATGCTCCCCGTCTACGACGACCTCGACCGCGCCGTCGCCTCCGTCGATTCCACCCTCGCCGGCCTCAACTGGGTCCAGGGTGTGGTCAACATCCATCACAAGTTCAACCGCCTCCTCGAGGCGATGGGCGTGGCCGAAATCGCGGCCGAAAACGAAACCTTCGACCCGGCCCGCCACGAAGCGGTCGGCCGTCAGCCGGGCGAAGAAGGCAAGGTCCTCCACGTGGTCCAGAAGGGCTACGAGTTGCAGGGCAAGGTCATCCGCCCGGCCATGGTCATCGTCGGCGAGGCCGCCGATGGCTAACCGGCGATCCCGAACACTCGGAGCCCCCGGAAGGCTCCACAACACCACCACGCACCGCCGGCGGCTCTCAATCCGCGGCGAACAGGAGTGACAGATGGGCAAAGTCATTGGTATCGATCTCGGGACGACGAACAGCTGCATGGCTGTCATGGAAGGCGGCGAGCCCGTCGTTATCCCTAACGCCGAAGGCGCGCGCACCACGCCGTCCATCGTCGCCGTCACCAAGACCGGCGAACGCCTCGTCGGCCAGGTCGCCAAGCGCCAGGCCGTCACCAACCCCGAAAACACCGTCTTCAGCATCAAGCGCTTCATGGGCCGCAAGCTCGATGACCCCGAAGTCCAGCGCGACCTGAAGCTCGTTCCCTATAGCGTCTCCGCTGCCAGCAACGGCGACGCCAGCGTGAAGCTCGGCGAGCGCAGCTACAGCCCGCCCGAAATCAGCGCCATGATCCTCCAGAAGCTCAAGGCTGACGCCGAAGCCTACCTGGGCGAACCCGTCACCGAGGCCGTCATTACCGTCCCCGCCTACTTCAACGATGCCCAGCGCCAGGCCACGAAGGACGCCGGCAAGATCGCCGGCCTCGATGTGCTCCGCATCATCAACGAGCCCACCGCCGCGTCCCTCGCCTACGGCCTCGATAAGAAGCACGACGAGCTCATCGCCGTCTACGACCTCGGCGGCGGCACCTTCGATATCTCCATCCTCGAACTCGGCGAGGGCACCTTCCAGGTGCTCAGCACCAACGGCGATACCCACCTCGGCGGCGACGACTTCGACCAGCGCGTCATCGACTGGCTCATCGAGGAGTTCAAGAAGGCCGAGGGCATCGACCTCCGCCAGGACCGCCAGGCCCTCCAGCGCCTGAAGGCCGAAGCCGAAAAGGCCAAGATCGAGCTCTCCAGCGCCCAGCAGACCGAGGTGAACCTGCCGTTCATCACGGCTGACGCCAGCGGCCCGAAGCACCTCAACATCACCCTCACCCGCTCCAAGCTCGAACAGCTCGTCGGCGAACTGCTCACAGGCACCCTCGAGCCCGTGAAGAAGGCCCTCGCCGATGCCGGCAAGAAAGCCGGCGACATCGACGAAATCGTCCTCGTGGGCGGCCAGACCCGCATGCCCGCGGTCCAGAAGATCGTGGCCGACTTCTTCGGCAAGGAGCCCCACAAGGGCGTCAACCCCGATGAGGTGGTCGCCATCGGCGCCGCCGTCCAGGCCGGCGTCCTCAAGGGCGAGGTCAAGGATGTCCTCCTCCTCGACGTTACCCCGCTCACCCTCGGCATCGAGACCCTCGGTGGCGTGATGACCCCGATCATCCAGCGCAACACCACCATCCCGACCGCCAAGAGCCAGACCTTCAGCACCGCCGCCGATAACCAGCCCAGCGTCGAGATCCACGTCCTCCAGGGCGAACGCCCCATGTCCGGCGATAACAAGTCGCTCGGCCGCTTCATCCTTGATGGCATCCTCCCCGCCCCCCGCGGCATCCCCCAGATCGAGGTCACCTTCGATATCGACGCCAACGGCATCGTCAACGTCTCGGCCAAGGACAAGGGCAGCGGCCGCGAGCAGAAGATCACCATCCAGTCCTCGAGCGGCCTTTCGAAGGACGAGATCGAGAAGATGCAGCGCGAGGCCGAGCTCTTTGCCGACGAAGACCGCAAGAAGCGCGACGCCATCGAACTCAAGAACACCGCCGACTCGATGGCCTACCAGGCAGAGAAAACCCTCCGCGACAACGCCGACAAGATCCCGGCCGAACTCAAGGAGGACGTCGAGGCGAAGGTGAAGGATGTCCGCGCCGCCATCGAAGCCGACGACGCGGCCCGCATGCAAAGCACCACCGAGGCCCTGAGCGCATCGCTCCAGAAGATCGGCGAAGCCGTCTACGGCGCCGCGGGCGCGGAAGGCGGCCCGGCCGGCCCCGATGGCTTCGCCGGTGGCGAACCAGGTGGCGCCGCCGAAGAAGGCACCGTCGAGGGCGAATTCCGCGAGGTGTAGGCGCCGCCAACATCGCAGGGGCGTATGGCCATACGCCCGCACC
>JAHDWR010000253.1 GCA_023382755.1 Dehalococcoidia bacterium | reverse complement strand
AAGGTGGGGGCAGCGCGATCGTGCTCGTGCCGGAGATCGCACTGACGCCCCAGGCGATCAGGCGGTACGGCGAGCGCTTCGGCGAGACGCTCACGGTGCTCCACTCACAGCTTTCGACCGGGGAGTTGTTCGACCAGTGGTTCCGCATCCAGCGGGGAGAGGCGCGGCTGGTTGTGGGGTCGCGGAGCGCCGTGTTCGCGCCGGCGCACAACCTGGCGCTGGTGGTGCTCGACGAAGAACACGAGTGGAGCTACAAGCAGGCCGACCCGCAGCCGCGCTATCACGCCCGCGACGCGGCGGAAAAGCTCTGCGCGCTCACGAATGCGCGGCTGGTGCTGGGCAGCGCCACGCCGGACATCCTGACCTACCACCGGAGCGAGGTGGGCGTCATCCGGCGGATCGAACTGAAGCAGCGGCTCTCGCCGGCGGCCGGAGGCGGCACGACCGAGGGCGCGATGCCAACGGTGCAGGTAGTCGACATGCGCGAGGAGCTGCGCGAGGGCAACCGGAGCGTATTCAGCCGGCCGTTGCGCCGGGCGGTGCACCTGGCGCTGCAGGCGGGCGAGCAATCCATCCTGTTCGTGAACCGGCGCGGCTCGGCGCGGTTCGTGCTCTGCCGGGATTGCGGGTTCTTGCCGCTGTGCCCCTCGTGCGAGGTCTCGATGAGCCTCGACCTCTCGACGCCGATCCACGCGCTGTTGCGCTGCCACCACTGTGGGCGCCAGCGGCGTCTCGAAGACCGTTGCCCGAAGTGCCACAGCGCCCGGTACCGGCCGTTCGGCGTGGGCACGCAAAAGATCGAGCAGGAAGCGAAGGCGGTGTTCCCCTCGGCGCGGGTTGCCCGCTGGGACAGCGATGTCTCGCGGCAAAAGGGCAGCCACGAGCGCATGGTGCAGGCGCTGGAGGCCCGCCAGGTGGACATCCTGGTTGGCACGCAGATGCTGGCGAAGGGGCTCGACCTGCCGGAGATGACCGTCGTCGGGGTGGTCGATGCCGATGTGGGGCTCAGCCTGCCCGACTTTCACGCCCACGAGCGCACGTTCCAGCTGCTTTCGCAGGTGGCCGGGCGGGCCGGGCGGCGCGACAAGCCCGGCTGGGTGTACATCCAGACGTACGAGCCTGAGGCCGGGCCTATTCTCGCGGCGGCGAACCACGACTACCGGGCGTTCTACGAAGAAGAGATCGCGCACCGCCGGCGGGCCGGGTATCCGCCATTCACGCGCATAGTCCGCCTGGTGCACCGCGACGGGAACGCCGAGCGCGGGCTGGAAGAAGCCTCGCGGGTGGCCTCGGAGATGCGCGTGAAGCGCGACGCCGCCGGGCGGGCCGAGCCGGACATCCTCGGGCCAACCCAGGCGTACATCGCCCGGGTGCGGGGGGAGTACCGCTGGCAGGTGCTGTTGCGGGGGCGCAACCCGGCTGCTCTGCTGGGAGACGTGCGTCTCGGGGAGCGCTGGCACGTGGACGTGGACCCGGCGAGCCTGCTATGAGGGCCACCCGGGGTCGTTCGCATCTCGCGAATCGTCGCCCCACGCGCACCATGCTGCTATCCTCCCAGCGAAACGGGCGCCCGCACGCGCCCATCGGAGGGCAACCGCTCCGGATGGACCAGGAAGTAAAACCGTGGAGCCGGCTCGCGCTGATCTTCCCCGGGCAGGGGTCGCAGCACGTCGGCATGGGACAGCGGCTCGCGCAGGTCTCGAAGGCTGCCCGGGACGTCTTTCAGCGCGCCGACGATGTCCTCGGACGCAACCTCTCGAAGCTCTGCTGGGAGGGGCCCGAGGACGAACTCGAGTCGACCGCGAACCAGCAGCCGGCGTCGTTCGTGACTGCCATCGCCTGGCTGGAGGCGCTGCGCGAGCGCTGGGCCGAACTCGGCAAGACGCTCGAACCGCGGCTCGTGGCCGGCCATTCGATGGGGGAGTTCACGGCCGCCGTTGCCTCCGGGTCGCTCGATTTCGACCAGGGCCTTGACCTGGTGAACAACCGCGGCGTGCTGATGGAGGAGGCGGGGCAGGAGAACCCGGGCGGCATGGCCTCCATCATCGGCCTCCCGGAACAGACGATCATCGAGATTTGTGAAGAGGCGTCGAAGGAAGGCTATGTCGGCCTCGCGACGTCCAACTGCGAGGGCCAGAACGTCATTTCGGGGTACCTCGGGCCGTTGAAGCTCGCGATGGAGCTCGCGGAGAAAGCGCGCGCCCGCAAGGTCGTGCGCCTTTCCATCTCGATCGGATCGCACTCCCCGCTGATGAGCAAGGCGAGCGATGGCATGAATACACTGCTCCAGAAGGTCCCGTTGCGCGACCCGGTGACGCCGATGGTCGGCAACGTCAACGCCGAGATCCTGACCACGAAGGAGCAGGTGTACGCCGAGCTCCGCGACCAGCTCACGCACGGCGTCCAGTGGCAGAAATCTGTCGAGAAGATGGGCGCGGAAGGAATCGACATGTTCATGGAGATCGGGCCCGGCAACGTCCTCACGCGGCTCGTGCGGCGTATCAATTACGACGTGAACAGCCTGGCCATCAGCGATGAGTACGAGGGCCTGCTGAGCGACAACTTCCGGCTCGTCGAGGCGGCAGCCCAATGAGCCGCCGGGTGGCTGTTACGGGAGTCGGGGCGGTTACGGCCGTGGGGCACACCGCGGAAGAGACGTGGCAAGCGATGCTCGCGGGCCGGAGCGGCATCGGGCCCATCACCGCGTTCGACCCGGAGCCCTACCCCGTGCGCATCGCCGCCGAAGTGAAGGGTTTTGAACTGGGCGACCGCGTCGACGCGAAGCAGCAGCGATACATGAACCGCAGCGTCACCTTCGGCATGTCGGCCGCGCTTGAGGCCCTGCAGGATAGCGGCTACCAGATCACCGAGGAGAACGCCGACATGGTGGGCGTCATCTTCGGTTCGGGCGCGGGCGGCACGGACATGATCCTGGAACACCAGCGCATCCTCGACGAGAAGGGCCCGCGCCGGGTGACCCCGTTCCTTGTGGCGAACTTCATCCCGGACGCCTGCAGCGGCCACATCGCGATCCATACGGGCGCGCGCGGGCCGAACTACGCACCGGTTGCCGCGTGCGCGACGGGCGGGGTGGCGCTGGGGGAGGCCTTCGAGACCGTGAGCCGGGGCGATGCGGACATGGTCATCGCGGGGAGCGCCGAGGCGGTGCTGCTGCCGCTCTACCACGCCACCTGGTGCTCGATGCGGGCGCTTGCGGGCGATAACGAACACCCGGAGAAGGCGCTGAAGCCGTTCGACCTGAACCGCGACGGTTTCATCGCGGGCGAAGGAGCGTGCTCGATGATCCTGGAGGACTACGACCAGGCCAAGGCGCGAGGGGCCAGGATCTACTGCGAGGTCGTGGGCTACGGTTCTTCGAACGATGCGTACGACATGATCGCGCTGCACGAGACCGGCCGCGGGCTGAAGCGGGCGGTGAAAGCAGCCATCCGCAAGGCGAGCATCGACCCATCCGCGATCAACTACATCAACCCCCATGGCAGTGCGACGCCACTGAATGACCGCGTGGAAACGCTGGTGTTCAAGGAAGTGATGGGCGAGGCTGCCTACAAGACGGCCATCTCGTCGGTGAAGCCCATCACCGGGCACTGCATGGGCGCGAGCGGTTCGGTGGAGGCGCTCGCGTGCGTGATGGCCATCCGCGACCAGAGGGTCGCGCCGACCATCAACTACACGACACCCGACCCGGAATGCGACCTCGACTACGTGCCGAACGTCGCCCGGTCGATGTCAGTGGACGTGGCCATGACCACCTCGGTTGGGCTGGGCGGACACAACTCCGCCCTGATCTTCCGGAAGGCCAACTAACCCCGCGGAGTAACTCGTGACCCGAGCAGTAGTGACCGGTGTGGGCGCCATCACGCCCATCGGGCTGACCGCCCAGGAATTCTGGAAGAACCTCGTTGCCGGCGTTTCCGGAGTCGGACTCACCACGCGCTTCGATACCACGGACCTGCCCGTGAAGATCGCGGCCGAAGTGAAGGACTTCGACCCCGGCAAGTACATGGATAGCAAGGGGGCGCGGCGGATGTCGCGCTTCGCCCAGTTCGCGGTGGCGGCCGCGCAGCTGGCGGCCGACGACGCGGGCCTCGTGCTGGGGGACGATGAGCGGCGGCGCGCGGCCTCGGCGATCGCGACCGGCGGTGGTGGCGTCATCGAGACGATCGATGAGGTGAACGTGCTACAGGAGCGCGGGCCTGGCCGGGTGAGCCCGTTCTACGTGCCGACGATGGCGCCGAACATGGGCGCCTGCCAGGTCTCCATGCACCTGGGTCTGCGCGGACCGGCCCTGGCGAGCGTGGCCGCCTGCGCGAGCGGGCTCTACTCGTACATCGAGGCGAAACACCTCATCGATTCGGGACGGGCCGACGTGGTGCTCGCCGGGGGGACCGAGGCGGCGCTCCACCGGCTGCCGATCGCCGCGCTGGCGAACATGAAGGCGCTCAGCCGCCGCAACGACGAACCGGAGCGCGCGAGCCGCCCGTTCGA
>JAHDWR010000252.1 GCA_023382755.1 Dehalococcoidia bacterium | reverse complement strand
TCAGGTCGGGCGTACCGGCGTTCGCCCAACGGACCAGGGCGGCAAGGACGACGACCTCGCGGTGGCTGAAGCCGTGGAGGTCGCCGCTGTGGACCAGGTATTCCGCGTGCCGGTCGCGGTTGTAGTAGTCGACATGCATACCGATGCCCACGAGGCGCGCGGCCGAAAGCAGGAGGTCGAGTTCGGGGATACCCATCCCGTGCAGTTCCCGGGTAGCCTCGAACAGGGTGGCGGCGGCGTGGACAACTGGCTCAGCCGAAAGCTCGTCGACGCCGTTGGCCCGGGCGAGGCCGGCGATCGAGGCACCCCGGACATCGGGGAGGATGGCCCCCTCGCCGCGGAGCTCCTGCCAGACGAGCCCTTCGCGGAGGCCCTGCCCGGCCACCTGGAGTGAGGCCGCCCCGGTCAGTTCCATCACTTCGTCGATGACAATCGCGGCAGCATGGAGGATGTCGGCGCGGTTGGAGCCAACCCCGGGCATGCGCCGCCGCTCATCCGAGGGGACCCGCGTGAGCGCAGCCGCGAGGCGGTGGACTTCGCGCCGGGAGAGTTCGATGCCGTGGAGGCGCCGCAGCGGGTAGGTGCGCCGAAGCCGGGCCATCCTGGCCAGGTTCCGGACAGCGCCTCCCGTCCCGAACAGCACAGCGTGAGGGTCGCCGGCGGATAGATTCTGGCGGACGGCCTTTCGGAGGGCGCGGACCTCTCGAGGCGCCGGCGGGTCTGATTTGAGGTAGCGTTCGCGGGCGTAGATGGCGCCGAGGGGCGCCGACTGGACGTCGACCAGCCTGCGTCCCGCCACGCGCATCAGTTCGAGCGAGCCGCCCCCGATATCGAGGAGACGGCCGTCACGGAGCGACGTGCTGTTCACGACGCCGAGAAAGCCGCAGAAGGCCTCGTCATATCCAGAGAGGACCCGTACGCGGAGACCGGTCTCCTGGCGCGCCCGGTCGATGAACTCGGTGGCGTTCGGGGCCCTCCGGAGGGCCTCGGTACCGACCGCGACCGTCACGGTTGGACTGGAGGAGGCGGCGACCTGGGCCATGATGCGCAGGGCCCGCAGGCCCCGCGCGATGCCGTCGGGGGTAAGGTCGCCGCCGTCCTGGCCTTCACCGAGGCGCGCATCGAACCGCTCCTCATCGACGACTTCGAACGCCAGCGGGGAGAGGGCCCGGGCGACCAGGAGGCGCACCGAGTTCGAGCCGACATCGATGATGGCGACCGTGCCGGGATGGCTCACCGGGACCTCCGCATCGGGCCATTATGATCCTTCGCCCGGCCGGCGTTAACCGCGACGACGATTACATTGCGGTCACATACGGGTCATCCGGGATTGACACGGTGCGTGTAGAATGGGCAGGAACGTCATGGGAGGAGGCTGCGCATGAGGCGGAAGATGCTTGGAGCACTGTTGCTCCCCTTGCCCTTTGCGGCGCTACCGATTGCCGCGGTGCTGTTTAGCGCGGCGCCGGCGGCCACCGGCGATGGGCTCGTGGTCCAAACGCCACAGCCGCTCGAACAACCGGTCGACGCCGTGGCGAATGCGGACCTGCCGGTGGGCGCCACGGCTGATGCCACCCTGGCGTACGGCGTGGGGAGCCAGCCGGAGAACGGCTGCGGAGAGTACCGGCCCGCCGCCGAAGGGTAGCGACGGCGATCGAACGCGTGCGGGCTTCCAGCGACCGGGCGCTCCGTTGCCGTAAGATGGCAGTTGACCAATGACGCGTCGCGGAGGGGTGTGAGTGACCACAGCGGGCACCCGGAAGAAGCGTTCCGAGCGGACGATCGAGGAATACCTCCTCAGCGAGCAGCAGCTCGAAGACATGTACTACCACATGTTGCTGGCGCGCCGGCTGAACGAGCGCATGCTGGCGCTCAACCGGCAGGGGCGGGCGGCGTTCGTGATCGCCGGTGTGGGCCAGGAGGCCGCACAGGTTGGCGCCGCGATGGCCCTCAAACGCGGGACAGACTACCTGGCCCCGTACTACCGCGACCTCGGGATGAACCTGGTGTTCGGGATGACCGCACGGGAGGCCATGTTGAACCTGCTGGCCAAGCGCGACGACCCGAACAGCTATGGCCGCCAGATGCCTTCGCACTGGGGGAACACGGAGCGCAGGATCGTCACGCAATCGAGCGTGGTGGCGACGCAATTCCTGCACGCGGCGGGGATAGCGCTCGGGGCCCAGATGCGCAAGGACCCGATCGTTGTGCTGACGTGTTGCGGCGAGGGCAGCACCAGCCGGGGCGACTTCCACGAAGCGCTCAACTTCTCGGCGATCCACCGGCTGCCGGTGATCTTCTACGTGCAAAACAACGGCTACGCCATCTCGGAGCGAAACGAGAAGGAGATGCCCGTCCCGAACGTTGCCGACCGGGCGCGAGCGTACAACATGCACAGCGCGATGGTGGACGGGATGGACGCGATCGCCGTCTACCAGAACGTCCGGCCCGCGGTGGACCAGGCGCGCAATGGCGGCGGGCCTTTCTTGATCGAGGCGAAGTGCTACCGCCTGTGGCCCCACTCGAGCGACGACGACGACTCGCGCTACCGCCCCAAAAAGGAACTTGAAGAGTGGACCAGGAAAGACCCGATCAGCTCGTTCCGGGCCCGGGTGGAAACCGACGGCATCTTCCCCAAGGCGGACCTGGACGAGATCGAGGAACGCGTGGAAGAGGAAGTGCGCGAGGCCGCCCAGTGGGCGCTGATGCAGCCCGACCCCGAGCCGGAAGACGCGCTCGGCTTCGTGTACAAGGAGCTGTGACATGGCCTCGATAACCGTCATTGAGGCTGTGCGGTCCACGCTGGACGAGGCGCTGGAGAAGGACGACCGCGTGTTCATCCTGGGGGAGGACGTTGAGGCGGGCGGCGTGTTCCGCGCCACCGAGGGCCTCGCCGCGAAGCACCCGGGGAGGGTCATCGACTCGCCGCTCGCGGAATCCTCGATCATCGGGCTGTCGATTGGCGCGGCGCACTATGGCATGCGCCCTGTGGCGGAGATCCAGTTCGCGGACTTCATCCATGCGGGCTTCGACCAGTTGTGCAGCGAGGCTTCGCGCTGGTGCTACCGCACGCGTGGCGACGCCTACCTGCCCATGGTTGTGCGGACGCCGTGGGGCGGAGGCGTCCACGGTGGACAGCACCACTCGCAGAGCATCGAGGCGTATTACGCACACATGCCGGGCATCAAGGTGGTGGCGCCGGCGTTCCCGGCTGACTACCGGAGCCTGTTGCGGGCGGCGATTGACGACCCAAACCCTGTGCTCTTCCTCGAACACAAGCGGACCTACCGGCTAATCCGGCAGGAGGTGGACGGGGCTCCCGCGGAGACCGTCATCGGGCGGGCGAGGGTAACGCGCACGGGCCCGGACCTGACGATCATTGCCTACGGCCTGATGCTGCACGAGTCACTCGCCGCGGCGGAAACGCTCTCGGGTGAGGGTATCGAGGCCACGGTGGTCGACCTGTTGACGCTCAACCCGATCGACCGGGAGACGATCCTGGAGTCGGCCAAGGCGACCGGTAAGGTCCTGATCGTGCACGAAGACACGCTGACGGGCGGCCTGGGAGGCGAGATTGCGGCGATCATCGCCGAGCGCGCGTTCGAGTACCTGGATGCGCCCATCCGGCGGGTTGCGGGGCCGGACATCCCGCCCATGCCGTTCCATCACGCGATGGAGGACTTCTTCATGCCGAACCGCGAAAAGATCGCGGCAGCGGCGCGGGAACTGGCGGCGTATTGAAATGATTCACGATTCACGATTCACGATTCACGATTCAGGTGCGTTATGACGATCGTGAAGATGCCGCAGCTCGGCGAGAGCGTTACCGAAGGGACCATCCTGAAGTGGATGAAGGAGCCGGGTGAGGCGGTGCGCCTCGACGATCCGCTCTGTGAGATCGAGACCGAGAAGGTGACGGCGGAACTGCCTTCGCCGTTCGAGGGGATCATGGGGGAGATCCTGGTGCCCCAGGGCGAGACAGTGGAGGTCGGCACGCCGCTCTGCGACGTAGTCGAGGCGACGGTCGCACCGGGCCGGGCCGAGGCTGGAGACGGGAAATGGCTCGGCGGGCCGATGGCGATCCCGCCGGACGAACCGCCGGCGACCGCGGCGTCCGCACCGGCGCCTGTCCGGACTATCGTGCGCGCTCCTGCGCCCGCCGCACCAGTGAGCGCGCGGACCAGACCGGATGAGCGCGAACGTTTCTACTCGCCCGCGGTGATGCGCCTGGCCCGGGAGCATGCGGTCGACCTCTCGATGGTGACCGGGACCGGCATTGGCGGGCGGGTCACGCGCCGGGACATCGAACGGCATGTCGCAGGTGGGCCTGGGCCGGCGCCAGTGGCCGCTGAGCGTGCTGGAGCGGCGCCCACGGCCCCGGGGGAGACGTACGAGACGGTGGTACTCTCGCCGACACGGCGGACGATTGCCGAGCACCTGGTGCGTTCGAACGTCGAAGCGCCGCAGGCCTGGACGATGGTTGAGTGCGACGTCACGGGGTTGGTAGCGCTACGGGAGCGCGAGAAAGAGCGGTTCCAGCAGCAGGAGGGTGTGGACCTGACGCTGCTGCCCTACTTC
>JAHDWR010000251.1 GCA_023382755.1 Dehalococcoidia bacterium | reverse complement strand
GAAAAGGTGGTCATGGATTCGGCGGGCATCCCGCTCCTCTACATCGGCGGCAAGGTCGTCGACCTCTTCACCGTTTCGGAGGTCATCTGACCATGGCCATCGACCGCACCCAACAGATTGGCCCGCTGGCCCCTCCCCCGCGCGGGAACGGCTCGGCCCCGGTCCGCTCGCCGGGGGGGCCATCGTTCCAGGAAGCGCTCCGGAGCGCGGCTGCCGGAGTCCAGCTCAGTTCGCACGCCCAGAAGCGCGTCGACCGCCGCGACCTGGATCTCGATCCCGCCCGCATGCAGCGCCTCGACTCAGCGATCACCCGTGCCGCCGAAAAAGGCTCGCGCAACAGCGTCGTCATGCTCGATGGCCTCGCCGTCGTCGTCGACGTCCGCCAGCGGACCGTGGTCACCGCCCTCAACGCTCAGCAAGGAAAGGAGCGCGTCTTCACCAACATCGACTCCGTCGTCATCGCCTGACCCTCACGAATCGAAAGTCGAAATCGTGAGTCGTAAACGTCCCTGGGCTGGTCCGCATGTCGGAGGCCCGATCCACCACCACCCGGCGGCCGCGGGGCCGCACCGAAAGGATCGTTACCACCATGATGCGAGCACTCTTTTCCGCGATCTCCGGCATGAAGAACCACATGTCGTTCATGGACGTCGTCGGAAACAACATCGCCAACGTCAACACCATCGCCTACAAGTCCAGCCGCGTGACCTTCCAGGACATCCTCGGCCAGACCGTGAAGGGCGCCAGCTCGCCCCAGGCCGGCCGTGGCGGCACCAACCCCGCGCAGATCGGCCTCGGCATGCAGCTCGGCGGTATCGACAACATCATGACCCAGGGCTCCCTCCAGAGCACCGGCAAGCTCACCGACTTCGCCGTGCAGGGCGATGGCTTCTTCGTTGTCGGCGACGGCACCCGCAACTACTACACCCGCGACGGCGCCTTCGATATCGACGTCGAAGGCAACCTGGTCAATCCGGTCACCGGCCTGAATGTCATGGGCTGGGTGGCCGATGCATCGGGCGCTGTGGATGTCGAAAGCCCGCTCCAGGGCCTCCAGATCCCCTTCGGGACCCGCATCAGCGCCCAGCCCACCCAGGACCTCACGGTCCCGGTTGCGAAGGCCGGCATGATCGCCGCCGGCAACCTCGATGCAGGCACGGCCGTCGGCGGCCAGGTCACCACCACCATTACCGCCTACGACTCCCTGGGCAACGCGAAGTCGATCCGCGTCATCTTCGAAAAGGCCTCCGCGAACAACTGGACCGTCTCCGCCTTCCACGCCGACCCGGCGGATGGCGATGGCATCTTCGATGACCCGGTCGACGTCGATGGCGGCGCCACCACTCCGCTCGTCTTCCAGCCCGATGGCCAGCTCGACCCCACGCCGCCGAATGGCATGCCCGTCTTCACCATTGCCGCCGCGGATCTCGGCACCGGCGCCGACCCCCTCACCTTCACCTTCGATGTTTCGAACTTCTCCCAGTTCGCGGGCGCCAGCCAGGTGAACGTCCAGAGCCAGACCGGCTCGGCCGCAGGCGCCCTGGTCAGCTTCGCCGTCGGCTCCACCGGCGAAGTCACCGGCATCTACTCGAACGGCGCCAACCGCATCATCGGCCAGCTCGCCCTCGCCACGTTCGTGAACCCCGGCGGCCCCCTCCGCCAGGGCCAGAACCTCTGGGCCCCGAGCTCCAACTCCGGCGAGGCCATCGTCGGCCTGCCCAACACCAACGGCCGTGGCTCCGTCAGCACCGGCACCCTCGAATCCTCCAACGTCGACCTCGCCCAGCAGTTCACCAACGTCATCCTCGCCCAGCGCGGCTTCCAATCGTCCTCGCGGGTCATCACCGCGGGCGACCAGATGCTGCAGGACCTCGTCAACATCATCCGCTAATCCATCCAGCGTTGGGGGGCTAAGCTCGCGGCCCCCCACCGCTCCGAGGCCTCCATGATCATGAGCACGTCCCGCATGAATCGCCTCGCCGGTGTGGCAATCCTGCCCATCATGCTCCTGGCGATCCTCGTGTTTTCCCGGTCGGCTCAATCCGAGAAGGAACTCGACCTCCCTACCGCGGGGGTCGTCGTCGTCGCCAACCTCCGGTCCGAATCCCTCACCTTCCACGACCTCAGTCGCGGCCGGGCCACCACCCTTGTCCTCCCCGGCCCCCCTCACGAAATGCTCGTCCTCGGTGGACGCGTCTACGTCACCCTCGGCCGCGCCAACCTGGTCGCCGAAGTCGACCCCGGCGGCCCCGGCATCCTCCGCCTCCTCCAGCTCTCCGGCGAACCCCACGGCATCGCAGAGCGCGATGGCAGGCTCCTGGTCACGCTCGATAAAGCCGCCGCCGTCGTCACCATCGACCCGGCAACCTTTGCCGAAACCTCGCGCGAACCCACCGGCGATACGCCCCATGTGGTGGCGGTCTCATCCCATGGCACCTTCGTGACCGATTCCCGCGACAACACCGTCCGCAGGCTCGGCACACCGCCCCAAACCGCCACCACCGGCGAACTCCCCGAGGGCATCGCCATCGCCGGCGGCCGCCTCGTTACGGCGGACAACCTTTCGGGCACGCTCTCCGTGTTCGAGGCTGCAACGCTGGTGCCCCTCGGCACGGTCCTGGTTGGCGAGGGCCCCGTGCGCGTGGTAGCGCTCGATGACCGCCGTGTCGCGGTTACCACACAGGGCACGCCGGGACTCGTCATCGTCGATGTCTCGCGTTCGAAGGTCGAAAAGCAGGTCGAGACGCCCGCCCGCCCCGACGGGATCTGTCTCGCTCCTGATGGCGAGCACCTGGGCGTGGCTTCGAACGCCGGGGCATCCGTGCGTTTCTTCGCGACCGGCTCCTGGCGCGGTGCCGGCAGCATCCCCGCTGGCGATGGCCCGGGCGCCTGTCTCTGGCTGGCCGCCCGTTGACCCACGACCGCCAGAGCGCGACCATCCCCGGATGCTATCGCGCGCCCGGGGAAGTGCATGACGCCGGGGCAGGTCTGCCAGGTCGGCGGCAGGTTCTCCCGGTGCCACAACCCTGCTGAGCACACCTGCCAGTACTGCGGCCGCGCGTTCTGCGCCGCCCACACCGACTTTGTGGCGGACCATGAGGCCGTCTGTTCACGGAAACAGTGCCACGCCAAACGGGTCGACCTCGAAGCCCACCTCGCCTACAAGGCCCGCGTCCTCCAGCGCAACCGCGCCGGTCTCTGCGGGATCGAAGGCTGCGGGCCCCACCCCGGCTTCGAATGCTCGCTTTGCCTCGGTCTCTTCTGCGGGGACCACCTGCGCGAGCGGCACTATCCATTCCAGGAAGGCCGCGTGTTGGTCGAACGTCCGGTGAGCATCTGCGCCCACTGCTGGGAGCGCCGCAAGGTCTGGCGCGCCCGCTGAGGCCCTCCTCCCCGTTTCGTGCCATCATTCCGCCCGATGCCCGCTGAGCCCGACACCGTCTCGTTCTCCGCTATCGCAGATGCCCGTGGCGCCCTCGCCCCGGATATCCGCCTGACCCCGGTCTGGCCGCTTACGGTGCCCGCGCCCGGGCTCGATGTGCCCCTCCTCCTGAAGTGCGAAAACCTCCAGCTCACCGGCTCGTTCAAGGTGCGCGGCGCGCTCAACTTCGTCCGCCAGCTCGACGAGGCTACCGCCAACCGCGGCCTCATCGCCATGAGCGCCGGGAACCACGCCCAGGGCGTCGCCCTCGCCGGCGCGGCCCGCGGCATCCCGGTCACCGTCGTCATGCCCGAGTCGGCCCCGCTCGCGAAGGTCAACGCCACCCGCGCGCTCGGCGCCCGCGTCGTCATCCACGGAGCCTCCCTCGATGACGCCCGCGCCGAGGCGCAGGCCATCGCCTCCCGCGAAGGCCACGTCTTCGTCCCGCCCTTCGATGACGACGCGGTCATCGCCGGCCAGGGCACCCTCGGCCTCGAACTGCTCGACCAGGTCCCTGACTTGTCCGAAGTCCTCGTCCCGGCTGGCGGCGGTGGCCTGCTCGCCGGCGTCGCCACCGCGATCAAGTCCCGGCGCCCCGATGTCCGCATCGTCGGCGTCCAGTCCGCCGCGATGGATGGCATCCGCCGTTCCTTCGCCGCCGGGCGCGTTGTGACCACATCACCGGCCCGCACCATCGCCGACGGCGTCGCGGTCGCGGGCCCGTCGCAGCGCACCTTCGCGCTCATCCAGCGCCACGTCGACGAAGTCATCGCCGTCCCCGACGACGCCATCGCGCACGCCATCGTCCTCCTCATCGAACGCGCCAAGCTGGTGGTCGAAGGCGCCGGAGCGCTCGCCGTCGCCGCCGTCCAGTCCGGCCTCTACCGCCCCCGCGGCATCGCGGTGGCCGTCCTCTCCGGCGGCAACATCGACATCAACCTGCTCGGTTCGATCGTCCGGCGCGGCCTCGTGGACGCGGGCCGCTACCAGCACCTCGCCATAGAGGTGAGCGACACCCCGGGCCAGCTCGCATTGGTCTCCAGCGTCATCGCGCGAGCGGGAGGCAACATCCTCGAAGTCGACCACAACCGCGAAGCCCCCGGCATGCCCGTCGGCGTCGCGGTCCTCGAACTCCTGATCGAGGTCAACGGCCTCCAGCACTTCAACGAGATCGTCC
>JAHDWR010000250.1 GCA_023382755.1 Dehalococcoidia bacterium | reverse complement strand
TTCTTGAGGTTATGCTCGCGGGCGCCGCGGACGAGGATGTGGTCGAGGGGCATGGGGATGGCCGATTCCGATGATCATTTCCGGTGAGACGGACTTCCGAGTGTAGCCGGGATTCCCGCCGGCGGCAGCGAGCATAGCAGGGTTAGAACGATTGTTCTAGATGCCCGCCGCAGCACCGAAACTGGCGAGTTTCTGTCGTGTTTGGCACGTGCCCTTGAAATGGCGATTGCGCGCCGGTAAAGTCCCGCCGCGGCCAGTGCCTGTGGTCCAAAGGCCGCCCACCACGCCCAGACCGGCAGGTCGAGCGGGCGCTGCGGAGGATCCGGGTTGGCGATCGAACATCACGGCCGATGGCGCCTTGCATTGCTGGGACTGTGCGCCCTCGCCACGCTCCTTGCGCTCCGCGAGGTCCCGCAGTCGTTGGCTACTACTACTGCTGAGGGGCCACTGAGCCCCGTCGCGAAGGGATACTACTCGGCCTGGAGCAAGACAAGCGGCTCGGCAAGTCTGCTCGACGCGGTAAGTGAGCCGACCTGCAGTTCCTCAGATACCTCGAATGCGTATTCAGGCACCCCGGGTGCCCTGTTTTCCTTGAGTCTCGCACTCGACCCCGTGAACAATGGAAAGCTAATTCGGGAGATCCAGATCGCGGTGTGCTTCAAGGCTGGAGCGAGTACCGGCGGCGCTTTCACTCCGCTTGCCCGGGTCGATGGGGCAGATTACTACGGCACCGCCATCGCTCCGGCCAGCACGTCAGAGTGCGGCGAGGCAGTCCAATCGATCGAGCTCCCCTCCCCTGTCCTCAAGTCCGACTCCACCTTGCTGGAAATCGGTGCGATCAAAGATCTGGTCACCACCAGAACTGTTCGCATCTGTTCCATTCGCGCCACTGTGTACTACGAGGCCGACGATCCCCCACCCCTCCCGACCGTCGCCAAGTCCGCGGCCCCCTCACCCCTCGACGCCACCCACGCCTACTGGGACATCACCATCGACAACTCCGCCGCGAACGCGGCCGCCCGCGACGGCATCGTGGTCACTGACGGTTTCGCCGACGCCGCCCTCGAGTCGGTCGCCCCGGCTGGTGCCTGCGCCGAAGATGCCGGCACGGCATCGACCTGGACCTGTGATGTCGCAGCCGGGGGGACGACGGTGCTCCGCGTCTCGCGGCCGCGGTCCGCGCTCACCGACGCCTGCGCCGGCGGGCCGCTGCCGAATTTCCTCTCCTCCGCGCAGTTGAGCGACGGCACCGCCCTCGACATCACCGCGGGCGACCAGGCGTCCCCCGTGGTGGTGCCCGTGCCTCCGGACGCTTCGGCCTGCCTCCCGCCCACGGTCCGGCTGGTTGCGCACGAACCTCCCCTCTCGGACGGCTACGCGCTGTGGGACATCGTGGTCGACCAGCCGGAGCTGAACGCCCTGCCGCGGACCGTCACCCTGACCCCTGCCCACCCGGTTGAGGTGGTCGGCGATGGCCCGTGCATGCCGGATAGTGAGGCGCTCATCTGCGAAGTACCCGGCGCGAGCGACGTGGTCCTCACCGTGCGCCGCACCATCGCTGAGACGAACCTCGCGACCGGCACTCTCTGCAACGGAGGGACGATGAGTGAACACCTGGCTGCGGCAGCCCTTGATGATGCCGCGCCACTGAGCATCACCGCCGGTTCCGCTTCCGCCCCCGTCGTCTATGCAGTACAGGACGCCGCCGCCTGCGACCCGGTGGCTGTCACCAAGGCTTTGCTGCCGGCGCAGGCGGCGACGGTCACGGATCCCGCGGAGGTTGCATGGCAACTCATCCTCTCGAACCCCATCGGTGGCCTCGACGGTGCGACCACGTGGTTCCGCGACGAAGACGCGACCGTCCTGGAAGGCCCCGTCTACTCATCGGGTGAGGGCTACTGCTCCGGAGCCGTCGACTCGGCGGCCGGCACGGAATGCCTGCTCCCCCCGGGAGTCAGCGTTACATGGACCGTTGCCCCGCGGGTGGCCGTCGAGCGTGCCTGTGTTCCCCGGCCGTTTGAGAACACTGCCAGCTTCCGTTTCGATGCCGCCGGTGCCTGGGTGGCGCTCCCGGGGCCAACCATCACCCTGGAGGGGGACGCCGCCCTCTGCACCCGGACCATCCAGGTCTGCCTGGTCGTCGAGGACAACGACGATGGCGTGGCCGAACCCGATGGCGGTGAGTTCCGGTTCGGCAACAGCGGCAACTCCGAGCCCCTTGTCCTTGTGGCGTTGGAAGGCGCTGCCGCCTGTGGCGAAATGGTTGTGCCGGCCACCCCCGTCTCAGTCTTCCAGGCGCCCGCCGCGACCGGTGATCGCCCGGGCTCGAATGGGCTCGCCGGGTCCTGGAGCGGCGACGCGGGTGGCTTCCCCAGGGCCTTCGCCGGCGCGTCCTCGTGCGAGAAGGCCGCGCAGACCGAGACCGTCGCCCTGGCGGAATCACAAACGTCCGTAACGTTCTGCAACCGCCCGGTTTCGCGCACGAAGCCGGTCACCATCGTGCGCCACTACTTCCCGGCGGTGGTTCCGGTCGTGCGACCGGTCCTCACGTTCTCTGCTCCGGCCATCCTGCCCACCTGCAACGCCACCGACGCTGCAGACGGGGCGACGACCACGTGGGTTTGCCGAGTCGCCGCGGAGTGGGAAGGCGTGGTCCACCAGAGCTCCCCGGAGGGCTGGGTCGATGGCCAGTGCCCGGCAGGGATCGTTGACTTGATCGTGCCGGATCCCTACAGCCGGTCGTGCGCCTACCGCATGGGCGCCCTCACCGTCGTCGCGAGCTACCAGGAGCACGGCTTGCCCCTCGCCGCCGTGGACATCCCGCTTGCCACGATAGATGAACTGTCGATCGCGCCGAACACTCCCGCCGCAACCGCGCCAACGTCCTGGGGGCCAATCGCCGCCCACCCGCTCCTCCCCCACGAGGTGGCGCTCGTCATCGATACGGCCCGCTGGAAGGCCGTTGGCGTCCCGGGACTCTCCGGCGGCGGTTGCACGTGGGGGGTTGACCCCGCCGCCGGCTCAGCGTCGGCATCCATCGCTGTCCCGCCCGGCGGGGCTTGCGTCGTTACGTTCTCGCTCGAACGGCTCGTGGCGACGGTCATCGTGCACCAGCTCTACTTGAACGCTCCCGGCGACCCCCCGGTGGTCTCGCTTACTGTTGACGGGGCTCCCGATCGAGCCCCCTGGCAGACCAGCGGGGTGCCACTCGACCGCTTCGAGAAAACGGTCGGTGTTTCCGGGACAGGCTCAACCGTCGAGGCGGCGGTGGCCTTCGAGAGTGGCTGGGCCCCCGTTGCGGCGTTCGAGGGCGACTGCGATTCCTTTAACGGCACCGCCATTCCCCTTCCCGGGGCTCCGGCCCCGGTCAGCGTCGCCGAAGTCGTTCCGGGCGACGTTGTCGAGGTTTGCTTCGTGAGTGTCGCTGTCGGCAGCGTTGTACTCGCCGCCAACGAGTCCCACGCCACCGACGGCCCGGAGTCCTGGCACTTCGCCATCACCGCTCCCGAACTGGGGAATCCCGCGCTCACCACCCCCGCAAACCCGGCCCCCGGAGGGCCGCCGGTAACCGCCCAGCGGACTTTCACGAACGTCCCCGTCGGGGAGTACACGGCCGCCGCGCTCGAGGGCCGAGCCGCATGCCTTGCCGGGTCCGCCGCGGGCGATTTCGAGACACGCGCGGCGGCGAAGACCGGCTCCCCGCCCTCCGACGCCGAGGCCTCGGGAGTTGCCGGGTCCGCTCCTCTGCCCTTCAGCGTGCTCAAGGGCCAGGCAACGTATCTCCGCTTCGACCATGCTGGCTGCGGCACCGTCCTCGAAACGGGTGTGATCACGATCGAAGTCGTGAGTGACCTCGACGGCGACGGCGAAAAAGACCCCGGGGAAGCCGGCATCGCCGGGTGGCCCATCACCGTCACGGGGCCTGACGGCGACGCCGATCTCGTTGGCGACGCGCTGGGGACAGCGCACTACACGGTCGTCACAGGCGGCACCTACGTAGTCAGCCAGGGGACTGCCACCGGCTGGCTCTCCACTGCGGCCGCCGAGGTCGCCGTCGCGGCGGGCCTCGGCGAGACCGTCCGCGTCACCTTCTTCAACCAGCCCCGCGTGGCCGTCGCGGTATCGGTGTCCGAGATATCACTCGCCACTCCCGGCGGGGCGCCCGGCGAAGGCTGGGCATTCACCCTCGACGGTTGCGGCATCGTTCGAACGCTGGTGACCACCGCATCGGGCCGCGGGGTCTTTGCCGGGCTGCCCCCCGCCGCCGGGTGTACGTACACCGTCACAGTCTCCGGTCGTGCGGGATGGGCGACCATTGAGCCGTCGAAAGTTGCCTCTCCGGCGGGTCCAGGGCAGGTCGCCCACGTGGCTTTCGCGGCAGTGAAGATCGATGTCTGTTTGGATTGCGCACCGCTGCCGGCGGTCACCGCCGGTAAGCCCAGCCCATCCGCGACCGCGCTGGACGTCGCTGCCGGTGCGAATCTGTTCGCGTGGCCCGCTGGGACTGTCCGCGTGGACGACGTGTTCGGACACGCCGCGGGCGTGGTCGCGGTCTACTACTGGGACGAAGCAGCGGGCGTGTGGCGGAAGTACTTCCCGGGCCTCCCGGGGTACCTCAACGACCTGAGCACGCTG
>JAHDWR010000249.1 GCA_023382755.1 Dehalococcoidia bacterium | reverse complement strand
TCGGCGTCCAGCGCGGCGTGAAAGCCGCCTGCGGGGTCCTGCATCTCGCGCAGGAGGAAGTCGAGGGTCTCCCGGGCAACCCGTGCCAGTCCTTCGTCGCCACTCACCTGGTAGGCGTGCAGGTACAGCCGCGCCAGCTGGGCGTTGTCGTAGAGCATCTTCTCGAAGTGGGGCACCATCCAGCGCTCGTCGACGCTGTACCGGGCAAAACCGCCACCGAGCTGGTCGTACATGCCTCCGGTCGCCATCGCCCGGAGGGTGTGGAGCGCCATCTCCAGGGCCGCCTGGCCGGTCTCCGTTGCGCTCCCGTCCCTGTAGTGGACCGCAAGCAGGAACTCGAGGTTCGAGGGGCCGGGGAACTTCGGTGCGGTCCCGATGCCGCCCCAGGTGGTGTCGTAGTTCTCGGCGATACGCTCGACCGCCGCGCTGGTCGTCTCGTGCGAAATGCCGGCTCCTGGGCCCGCCACGCGCGCCGACGCCTTCCGCAGGTGCTCGGTCAGGTTCTGCGCTGATTCGAGCACCTTCTCCCGTTCCTGGGTCCACTTCTCGTGCAGGAACTGGAGCAGCCGGGGAAACCCGGGCCGCCCATGCCCATCCTGCGGCGGGAAGTAGGTGCCGGCGTAGAACGGCCGGCCGTCCGCGGTCATGAACACCGTCATCGGCCAGCCGCCCGCCCCGCTGAGGGCCTGGACGGCGGTCATGTACACACTGTCGACGTCCGGCCGCTCCTCGCGGTCCACCTTGATGTTCACGAAGTAGCGGTTCATCAGTTCGGCCGTTGCCTCGTCCTCGAACGATTCGTGCGCCATCACGTGGCACCAGTGGCACGAGCTGTACCCGACCGAGAGCAAGACCGCCTTGTCTTCGGCCCGCGCTTTCGCAAACGCTTCGTCGCCCCACGGATACCAGTCCACCGGGTTGTCCGCGTGCTGGAGGAGGTAGGGGCTGGTCTCTTGGGCAAGGCGATTGGGCATGAGATCGAGCGTACAACACGCGATCGGCAAAGGTTGCGCGCCGAACATGCGTTCTGCTATCGTGCGCCCTCATGGAACGGGACGCCATCAACGAACTCTTCGACTACACCGGCTGGGCATGGGAACGGATCGCCCGCACCATCGATGAACAACTCGCGGAGGCCTACGCGAAGCCGATGAAGGGCTCCGGCTGGCCATCGATCGCCGCCTGCCTCTCCCATTCTATCTCCGCCTACGACGGCTGGCTGAACGGCGAGTGGGGCCAGATCCGGGCAGGCGAGCTGAGCTACCCGGCCGAGTGGCCCAAACCCGTGGACGACTGGCCGGCGATGAAGGCCTACCACGCGCGAGTGCGTGAGAGCTTCCGCCGGGTGCTCGATGTTCCCGACGACGTGCTCTACCAGGAACTCACGATCAATGACGGCTTCGGCCCCGAACAGATGAGCCGCGCGGACATCCTCGCCAACCTGGTCATCCACGAACGCGGCCACCACGGCGACCTCAACGCGCTCTTTCACCTGCACGGCGTGAAAGGCTATTACATCGACTACCGCTTCTTCCGGACGCTGCCGGAGCGCTTCGTGCTGGACGAGGAAGATAACTAACGGCGCAGTGGATTGCGCCCCCGGCGCGCTCAGGGTCTGGGGTGGCGTGCCGTGCGCCATTCTGGCCTAGAATCCGCCCATGCCAGCAGATATCGTCATTCGCAACGCTCGGGTCATCGATGGTTCCGGTTCGGCTCCGTTCGAAGCCGATATCGAGGTGAAGGGCGGGCGCATCGCCCTGGTGGGCACCGCCGGGACAGGCGCGCGCGAGATAGACGCGGAGGGCCAGGTGCTCTGCCCGGGCTTCGTCGACACCCACTCACACGACGATGGCGCCTTCCTTCGTCACCCGGACATGGCGTTCAAGCTCGCCCAGGGCGTCACGACCGACATCAGCGGGAACTGCGGTTTCAGCACCATCCCCAACGAGCCCGGCCGCGAATACATGCCGGGCGACATCTCGGGCCCGGGCGCTGAATGGACCGACCTCGATTCCTACTTCGAGGCGTGCGCGGCGAAAAGACCGGCGATCAACAACGCCATGCTCGTTGGGCACAACCGGGTCCGGGCGCACGTGGTGGGCCTCGAGAAACGGGGGGCCACCGCCGATGAGCTCGCGGAAATGCGCGGCCATGTCGCACGGGCGATGGAACAGGGTGCGGTCGGCTTCTCCACCGGGCTGATCTACGAACCCGGGCGCTACAGCACCACCGAAGAGGTGGTTGCGCTGGCGAGCGAGTGCACGGCCTACGCGGGCATCTACGCAACCCACATGCGCAACGAGGGCGACAAGCTTCTCGATGCCGTCGCCGAGGCCATGCATATCGCCCGCGAAGCCCACATCCCGCTGCACATCTCGCACCACAAGTCCGCGGGACGGCGTAATTGGGGCCGCGTAAAGGACTCCCTCGCCATGGTGGACGCGGCGAACGCCGAGGGGATGGACATCACCCTGGATGTGTACCCCTACACGGCGGGCAGCGGCCCGATGTGGCAGTACGTCAACCTCGACAACATCGACAGCGAATGGGCGATGGGCGTGATGATCGCCAGCTGTCCCGACTACCGCGAGTTCGAAGGCCGCATGGTCCCGGACATCGCGAGGGACCGGGGCTGGACCATCGAGGACACGGTCCGGGAGATCGTCGCCAGCCCACAGGGCCGCCAGGTCATCTGCATCCACTTCATCATCGATGAGGCGGACATCGAGACGAACCTGCGCCACCCCAAGATGCTCGTCGGCTCGGACGGCATCCCGGTGCTCAAGGGGAACCCCCATCCGCGGCTGTACGGGACGATGCCCCGCGTGCTTGCACGTTATGTCCGAGAACGCCACGTGCTCTCGCTCGAAGAGGCCATCCGCAGGATGACGAGCGCCTCGTGCGAGCGGTTCGGACTGGTGGAGCGGGGCCTCGTGAAAGAGGGCTACTGGGCCGACCTCGTGCTGTTCGACCCGGAAACGGTAGAGGACCTGGCGACCTACGAAGACCCGAAGCGCGAGCCGAAGGGGATCTCGCTGGTGATCGTGAACGGCCAGGTCGCCTATGAAGGCGGCAAACACACCGCCGTTGGCAGCGGCAAGGCCCTGCGCTTCAAACGGTGACGAAGCGGCTCATCCTCCTCGGCGGGGCGGCTGGCGCCGGCAAGTCGACCACGGCCCGCGCGCTGGCACGAGAGCTGGACGCCGGCTGGCTCCAACTCGACACCATTTGGGTCGCGCTCCAGGGCCTGTTCGCTCCCGGCTCGCCCGAGTACCAGCTCCTCCGGGTCGACGAACGCGTCAAGGACAGTGACGACCCCGTTGAGCAGCTGGTCGAGCACCACGTGAGGACCTCTCGCCTCGTTTGCCAGGTGCTGCCGCGCACGCTCGAGTTCGAGCTGCAGTCTCATGAGACGCTGATCGCGGACGGCTCGTGGCTCCTGCCGGATTTCGCCGCCGGGCTGGCCCTTTCGGATGCAGCCGTGTCGTTCGTCGTGCTCCATGAGCCCGACATCGAGCAGGTGCGGGCCGCAATGGACTCTCGCAAGTCCACAAAGATGGTGGCGCCGTGGCACAGGCGCGGAGCTGAAGTGTCGTGGCGTTATGGCAACTGGCTCGCATCCGAGGCACGGCGGTATGGAGTACCGGTGGTGGCTGCCCAACCACGCAGCTCGCTGCTCCAGCGCGTGCGTTCAATCCTGAGCGCCAGCGGCGGTGTGCCGGTATAGTCCGCTCCACACGTACGTCAAATCGGAGAACACCCCATGCAGATGCCTGCAGTTTCCCTCGCGGCCGCTCCCGGCCGCCGAAAGTGGACCGTCGAAACCGCCCAGAAGCTCGAAAAGGCCGGCTTCCAGGGCATCTATTGCGCGAGCTTCGGCGATGGGATGGGGCTCTGCCTCTCCATCGCCCATGCCACCAACGAAATCACGTTCGGTACCTCCATCCTGCCCATCTACTACCGGGTGCCGTTCGACCTGGCGCAATCGGCCGCCTACATCCACGAAATCAGCGACGGCCGGTTCTACCTGGGCATCGGCGTCAGCCACGCCCCGGCCAACGCCCGGCTCGGCGTGCAAACGGGCAAGCCGCTCAGCGACATCCGCACCTACGTCGAGAAGATGCGCGCCGCCGCGCAACAGACCGGCCCCCTCCCGCCGATCGTACTCGCCACCCTGCGCAAGAAGATGGTCCAGCTCTCGGTCGAGATCGCCGAAGGGGCGGTATGGGCGAATGCCTCGCGTTCCCACGTCCCGGACTCCCTGTCGTTCATCCCGGATGAGAAGCGGGCCGGCGATTTCTTCATCGGCGACATGATCCCGACCTGCATCGATGACAACGACCCGGCAGCCGCCGCGAACGTCATGAAGCGCACGCTCACGGGCTACGTGATGCTGCCGAACTACCGGAACTACTGGAAGGAAGCCGGGTACACCGAGGAGATGGAGGCCATCGAAGCCGCCCTCGCCCGCGGCGACCGCGACGCCCTGCCCGGCCTGATGACCGAGCGCTGGCTCTCCGATGCGACTCTCTACGGCACGAAGAAGCAGGTGATGGAGGGACTCGAAGCATGGTTCGCCTCAGGCATGAAGACGCCGATCCTGGTGCCTTCGTCCACCAGCGGGGGCCAGGTGAAGGCGTTCGACGAACTCTTCGCGGCCTTCGCCTGAGGTGCCT
>JAHDWR010000248.1 GCA_023382755.1 Dehalococcoidia bacterium | reverse complement strand
CCACTTGGTGCCGTGACGAGCTACGGCTACGACAACGCGGGGCGGCGGACCAGCATCACCGATGCCGTCGGTAGAACGACAACCTATGGCTATGACGCGGTTGGCCGTTTGGTCTCCGTGGCCGACAACGCCGGCAACATCACCGGGTTCGGTTACGACGCAGCGGGCCGACAGACTTCAAAGACTCTCCCGACAGGCGCTCAGACGACCTTCGCCTACGACCCGCGCGGCCTGCTTCTCTCCATGACCGACCCGCTTGGGGCGATCACCTCGAACAGCTACGACGCGGGCGGACGGATAGTCTCGACCATGGATGGACGGGGCAATGTCACTAGCTACGCCTTCGACGACGCCGGACGGCAAACGGCCGTAACGGACCCGCTCGGCGGAGTCGTCTCCTTCCAGTACAACGCGGTCGGGGAATTGACCTCCAGGACGAACCCGTCAGGCGCTACGACGACCTTCAGCTACAACGCCCTGGGGCTCGAAGTTTCTGAAGCGGACTCACTCGGGAATTCGAAGACGAAGACCTACGACGCTGCTGGCCAGATCGCCACGTTCACCGATGCTCGTGGAAACACACAGACATTCACGTACGACGCCGCAGGACGGCTGACTGGCACCGCCTACCCCGGAGGCGCGGTAACCCGCGCTTACGACGCGCTCGGCCGGCGTACGTCCATGACCGACGGCACCGGGACCACCACGTGGAGCTACGATGCCATGTCGCGGGTGACCAGCGTGACCGCGCCCGCCGGTGCCGTGTCCTACACCTACAATGCCGCGGGAGACCGAACGACGATGACGTTACCTGGCAGCCGGACGCTCACTTACGGCTACGACTCGGCAGGACGGTTGGCCACGCTCACCGACTGGTCGAGCCAGGCGACGAACTTGTCCTACAACGCCAACGGCTGGCGCACGTCGATAGCGCGGCCAAACGGCGTGACCAGCGCGTATGCCTACGACGCAGTCGGTCGTGCTACCTCCATAGTGCACAGCAACCCCGGGGCGCCGCTCCTCTCTCTCTCTTACACCTACGACGCCAACGGGAACCGCACTTCTGAAACGACCAACGGCAACACCGAGGCGTTCACGCTCGATCAGGTGAACCGTCTGACCGCGGTTTCGCACGCCGGCGGGGGAAACACGACGTTCACCTACGACGCCGGAGGCAATCGCCTCACAAAGACCGCTGGCGGCGTGACGACTACCTACTCGTACACGGCGAATGGTGAACGACTCGTATCCGATGGCACCGTCACCTACGGCTATGACGCTGACGGGAACTTGACGTCCCGGGGCGCCGACACGTTCGCCTACGACTACGCCGGGCGGATGACTTCGGCAACGGTGGCGAGCGCAACGTCAGCCTTCGCCTACGACGGTGACGACGTTCGCACCTCCGTCTCGTCCGGCGGCGTCACCCTTCCGCAAATTTGGGATCGTGTCTGCACCGCCGGAGCCTGCGGGGTGTGCGGCAAGCCGAACGCCCAGGTGCCGCTCATGGTCGATGACACTCAGACCGCATACATCTGGGCCGAAGGACTCGTCGCAGAGGTCTCGGGCACCGGCCGGGTGGACACTCTGATGGACGGCCTGGGCTCGGTGCGCGCCTGGGCGGACTCCGCCGCCACCACTGTCGCCAGTGCGAACTACGACGCTTTCGGCTCCGTCTCCTCATCCACAGGTTCGCCCGGGCAGTTCCGTTTCACCGGCGAGCAGTGGGATGCCACGGGCCTTGAGTACCTCCGCGCGCGGTACTACGACCCGGCCACTGGACGGTTCACGGCAGCTGACACGGTCCAACCGAACGCTCAAGGGACGCAAGGTTGGAACCTGTACAGCTATGTCGCGAACAACCCCACAACGTGGCTGGACCCGACCGGGCACGTAGCCGCCGGGGCGGTCCCAAGAGCCCCGACGGCGGGTGGGCCGACAGACTCGCTGGCGCCATACGTTGTCGGTGCGGTGGCAGCGGGGGCTCTCGCCGGGCTTGGCTTGAGGATCCGGGACGCGCTGACCTACCTCGGTCTGGTCCTCAGCGGGGCCTGGACGCTGGTGGATATCTGGCAGACGGTTCAGGATGATGGAGAGGAGGACAGACGTAAAAAGTGTCAAGACCGCTGGATCGATGAGGATCAGCCAGGGTGTAGCAAGTGGGCGGCCGGAGACAAGGGTAAACATGCTTGTTGCATGAACCTGGCGCGTGACAGGTACATGAACTGCTATCAAGACCGAGGCGGGTTCCCCCTCCTGCCGTGGGAAGCAGGCTACCAAGGAGTCTGTTGAGATGACGCCACCGAGTGAATCAAGAGATGTCGTCGCCGCCAGCGAAGGAATAGCGCAGACCAGTGCGGGCGTTAAACTCCGCGTGACCATAAGCATCGAAAGGCCATTTGCGGAAGCGCCTGACGAGTTTCCGTGGCGCTGTTCGATAGAAGTGCGATTGGAGACTGAGCTCGTTCAGCAGAGAGTTGTGTCAGGAACGGACAGCCTTGAAGCTATCACGAACGCTATAGTGGTGGCCGCTGCAACCGTCGCAGAACTCCGCAGTAAGTACGATGTCACATTCCATGGTCATCGCGCCTTCGCTGCAGAAGGCTTTCTGGGCTTTGCGCGCGGCAACGACGCGTAGGGCTGCACGAGAAACGGCAAGGCCCCTGCAACAACCATCAAGGGAAGCCGACTATTGGGAAGAGATGCGAATGGTAGCAGACAGCACACGCCTAGAGACATGCGTTAGGGCGCAGAGAAATGCCAATGCTAGACCGTCGGAACCGGTTCTGAGACATCACCCCCCCATCGAAGAAGTTGAAGCGATCCGTGCTCGCACTAAACACGATGCAAAGGGTGTTGGAACCCGTACAGCTATGTCGCGAACAATCTCACAATGTGGCTGGACCCGACCGGGCGACAGACTCGCTGGCGCCACACGTTGTCGGTGCGGTGGCGGCGGGGGCTCCGCGTTGTACACGTGCTTCGTGATGCTCGCGAGGGCCGTGGAGCACCTGAGCGAGAGCCATAAGCTAAAGTGGTCCTACCACGACCTGTGGTGGGTGCGCCACATCATGCCTCAGCAGCATGACGCATGAGTGCGGGTTCTCAGCGCGGCGTGGACAGATGCCTACGTTTGAGGAAAGGAACGCGCGGCCCCCTGCGTCGCCGCATGCGCCGAAGTGCTGGCGAAGTGCAAAGGAGACCTATAGGCGTGAGCAAGGGCAAGGGGCCATTCAAGATGCCTCCCGTGCGGATGGAAGATATTATCGCCCAAAGCACCGGAGATAATAGCAACCAGAGCGACTTAGGGTTGGTTGTCATTTCTGTCGGGCGCCCTTTCGCTCAAGATGATGAGCATGAGTTGTGGTACTGTTCGTACTCAATACATCTCTCTGCAAAACAGCTAGCCTCCGGTACAGTCGCGGGCGTCGATTCACTTCAGGCACTCATGCTATGCTTCAAAGTACTTCAAGCGGAAGTTGGTCGACTTCGAGATGCCGGGAGCATTATTGTTCCTGAATCCTTCGCCTTCGACGGGTGACTCATTGCCCATTCTGAGCTCGGAACAAGCTTGCCTCGAAAGGCGCGTGTCAATGTTGCCCCACTCCACTGATAATCGGTTCGCCACGCCGGTGAGAACTACCGATGCATTCGGGGCCATCACATCGTGCAAGGATCCCCAGTGCAAATCGAGGAACAGTCGGGCACGATGTGCCTTGAGTACCTCCGCGCGACAGGACGTTCACTGCCGCGAACACCCTGGAGCCGGACGCGCCCGGGGCACCGGGGTGGACGGGCACCTATCCGCCGGGCGATCCCAAGAGCACCGACCGCGAGTGGGGCGACAGACTCGCTGGCGCCATACGTTGTCGGTGCGGTGGCAGCGGGGGCTCTCGCCGGGCTTGGACTGAAGATCCGGGACGCTCTGACTTACCTTGGACTGGTCCTCAGCGGGGCGTGGACGCTGGTGGACATCTGGAAAAGGTAGGTCCATCAGGTTCCGAGCATGCCGAGCATTGCGCCTTTCTTCTGAGACAGTGTCGTGAAGGGTGTGCTCGAAAGAGTCCGTATATCTCGGAAGCCAACTACAAACGGTGCCTGCGAGACTGCGAAAGTAACTACGTCGCCTGCCTATCGGGAGTATGGCCCCCACGATCCTAGTGCTAGATTCGGAGCGACATGAATCGAAGGGAGGAGCCAATGCATCCGAACGACCGCGTGGTCCGCAGAACCTTCTCGTTCACGGACGGAGATAGCGAACAACAGATCGTGTTGGAACTGGAGTTGCCTCGCCCGGCTGCCGCTCCAGGATCCTTCGGGTCCTCTGTTCGATTCAGGGTAATCGGAGAAGGCTTTCCTCAGGATGGCTGGACAACGATTTTCGGCATTGATGAGATCGATGCACTCCTGAGCAGCCTGGACACTGCTGCTGTTCACCTCCGCTCATTCGCTGACTACCGAAAAATCACCCTTCGCTGGCTCGGGGATACAAATCTCGGTTTGCCAAAGGCGGTGCCCTACCGGGGGTAGCCCACGCCTGGATGCCCACAATGCGGATACGCGAGCGTCGCTGGAGCAGGCGCAGAGTCGGTTTCGGAGTGTTGTAAGGTCGTGAGCCTCAAGGCCGCCGACTCATCCAGTGCTCCCCCGGGCCAGTTCGATTCACCGGCGAGCAGTGGGATGCCACGGGCCTTGAGTACCTCCGCGCGCGGTACT
>JAHDWR010000247.1 GCA_023382755.1 Dehalococcoidia bacterium | reverse complement strand
AGTGCAACTGTTCCCGGCGGGCAGGACGATTCGGAATATCTTCGATAGTGTAGGGCGCACCGCTGCAGCGAGAGTTAAGTTCGTCGTGAGCGGACCATCCCGATTGAGGAGTCAGGAGTCTGGTGGGCGATACTGGATTCGAACCAGTGACCTCTGCGATGTCAACGCAGCGCTCTAACCATCTGAGCTAACCGCCCCAACGCGGAATCATCAGTGTACCACGCCCGAAGGTTCGTTCCACCGGCCCCGCCGCGTCGTGTGCTACACTCTGTCCCTGCGGACATCGTGCCGCCAACAACCAAAGACCATACCGGCTCCGACCGGGACGAGTAGCCAGCCGCCCCCCAGAGAGCCCGCGCCACAGGCTGAAAGCGCGGCACCAGGCAGGCGAAAACCACCCGCGAGCCTGCGCCGAAGCAACTTTCCCTCCGGAAGGACGATAAGGACGCACGACCGGGCCCCGTTACCGGCCCGCAACGAGTCTGGCGCGCCCGCGCGCCGGTGAAGTTGGGTGGAACCACGAGCGCGTCTCTCGTCCCAGCACGGAGCGCGCTCTTTTGCTGAGGTTTGCCGGCCCTGGCGCCCGGCCCCGGGAGGTGGTTCCCGTGTTGCTTTCGAATCATCCCATCGCGGCCCCATGCGCCACGACGAGCACTACCTCGCGGCCTGCGGCCGCCTGCCGGACCTTCGATTCCTGAAACCCACAGCCAACGGCAAAGCGCCAATGGCCCCACCGAGGACTACCATGCCAGAACAACTCGAATCCCACGTCGACCTGAGTGCCCTCCCGAAGGAGGAGCGCCTCGCCCGGATGCGCCACTCGGCCGCCCACGTGCTCGCCGAAGCCATGGTCGAGCTCTTCCCCGATGCAGAACTCGGCATCGGCCCGCCCATCGAAACCGGCTTCTACTACGACTTCCGCCTGCCCCGCTCCCTCACGCCCGATGACCTCGCCTGGCTCGAAGACCGGATGCGCAAGAGCGTCAAGGGCAAGCACCCCTACCGCATGGCGGCCATCACGAAGGCTGAAGCCCAGGAACAGTGGAAGGCCCAGCCCTTCAAGCTCGACCTGCTCTCCGAGCTCGAAGAGGGCAACGTTACCCAGTGCACGCACGCGGCCTTCACCGACCTCTGCCGCGGCGGGCACGTCAACCACACGGGCGAAATCGGCGCCTTCAAGCTGATGAGCATCGCTGGCGCGTACTGGCGCGGCAGCGAGAAGAACCCCCAGCTCCAGCGCGTCTACGGAGCCCTCTTCGAGACGCCCGAAGAGCTGGCTGAGTACGAGCACCAGCTCGAGGAAGCCCGCCGCCGCGACCACCGCCGAATCGGCAAGGAGATGAAGATCTTCGAGCTCTTCGATGAGGTCGGCCCCGGCCACGTCGTCTGGCTTCCCAACGGCGCCACCATCCGCCGGGAGCTCATGCGCTGGATGGAAGACCTGGAGATCGAGCAGGGCTACCTCCATGTGGTCACGCCGAACGTCTCCAAGCGCCAGCTCTACGTGAAGTCCGGCCACTGGGACCACTTCCACGACTCCATGTACCCCGTGATGGAGCGGGAAGACGAAGAGTACGTGCTCCGGCCGATGAACTGCCCATCGCACATCATGGTCTTCGCGGGCGAACTCCACTCCTACCGCGAGTTGCCAATGCGCATCGCCGAATTCGGCAACATGCACCGCTGGGAAAAGAGCGGCCAGGTTACGGGCATGAGCCGCGTCCGCATCATGACCCTCAACGACGCCCACATCTTTTGCGCCGATGGCGAACAGGTCGAAGCCGAAGTCGAAGGCGTGCTTCACCTCATGGAGAAGGTGTACGGCACCCTCGGCCTGAAGAACTACCGCTACCGCCTCTCTCTCGGCGACCCCGAGAACAAGGAGAAGTACGTCGACAACCCGCCCATGTGGGAGAAGGGCGAGGCCTTGCTCCGGCGGGTGCTGAACAGGGTTGGGCTCGAATACTTCGAGGCGAAAGACGAGGCGGCCTTCTACGGCCCCAAGATCGATGTCCAGTTCATGACCGCCCAGGGCAAGGAAGAGACGCTCGTCACCGTCCAGGTCGACTCGCACTTCCCGCACCAGTTCGGTCTCGAATACGTCGGCGAGGATGGCGAGCGCCACGAGCCCACCATCGTCCACCGGGGCGTTATCTCGACGATGGAACGCATGGTCGCTCTACTCATCGAGGAGTACGAGGGCAACTTCCCCCTCTGGCTCGCACCACAGCAGGCAGTCGTCATCCCTATCGCCGACCGCCACATCGAGTACGCGAACGAGGTCGCAGCGCAGCTCAAAGCTCACCGCCTCCGTGTCGAGGTCGATGCCCGCGGCGAGCGCATGAACGCCAAGATCCGCGATGCCCAGATGCGCAAGGTGCCCTACATGCTCGTCGTCGGCGATCGGGAGGCCGAGGCAAACGCGGCCGCCCTGCGCGTGCGCGGCGGCGGCGATGTGGGTGCCGTCCCGGTTTCCGAGATCGTGGAACGCCTCCGCAGGGAACGCGACGGCAAATCGCTGACGCTCTGGGCCTGAGCCCGGCGCCCGGAAGGGGGGGGGGGCCCCCCCCGGCGCCCCCCCCCCAAACCCCCAATGGCCCCACCCCCGACGCCGGCCCCCAAGGCCCCAAGAAGAAGCTTCTCCTTGGACTCCTGGCCGCCGTCTCGCCGCTCGCGCTCGTCGCCTGTGGCGGTGGCGATGACGACGACGCGGGTGGCGGCAATGGCGGCGAAGCCAATTCCTCGCCCACTTCTGCAGCTGCCGCCAAAGGTACCCCCACCACCGAAGACCTCGAACGCCTTTCGACCGTTGAAGTCCCGGGCTTCACCCGCTCCGATAGCCGCGTGGTTGCGTCGGCAGCCAACGCCGTCTATACCTCCACCGAAAAGACCGCGGGCGGCGCCAACATCCTTGTGACAGTCCGCGTCGCGGGCTGCGACCCGTTCCTTTGCGGCACCCTCGACCCGAAGGACTACGAAGGTGCCGAGGCGCAAACCAATCTCAAGTCCGTGCTCTCTACGGTCCTCATCGAAAGTCCCGGACTGGTCTGGGACTTCGGCTTAACCGAACTCGCTCCCGGTATGACAGGCCTCCACACCTACGCCGCCGGCTACCTTGAGACGAAGGACGCCTCGGGTACCTCGCGCGTTTCCGCCAACGCCTACCGCGCCTGGTATCACGACGGGGGCCTGCATATCTTCATTGAGGTCTTCGGTCGAGGCGGTGATTCGCCCCGGTCGCTCGACGATGTGAAGGCGCTGATGTCGATGGCGGAGGCCGAACAGGCCGCCAAGGACGTCTTCGCAGCCTTCTCGCCAGAGTTCGGCAAGTGAACTGCTAGCGCGACGCGAAGAACTCCCACACCGCGCGCGTCGCGTCCAACTCCTGCGACGGGACGCCCTGGAGCGCCGTCGTCCGGGACGGCATCACCCCTCCGGGCCAGGGATGGTCCGCACCGGCGATGACGATCAGCGAAGCGGTTCTACCGTCCGCGCACCCTCCCCACGTCGTCGTCGTGAGCGCCCCTTCCGTCGTTGTTGCTGGCTGCGTGTCGCAGCCGAAGCCTGCGGTCCAACGGCGCATGGACTCCTCCATCGATACATAGCTCACGCCGCTGATCGAGCGGGTCCCCTCTCCGCCCTCGATCGGGTGATTCCTGTCCGAATCCCCGTGGATCGCGAGCAGGTCTACCCCGGTTGCCGGCGCGCAGACCGGGACTTCGAGCGAGCCAGCCACCGGTGCCGCGGCTGCGACCATGTCGCTTCGCTCGCACGCGAACCGGAACGCCATCATCGCACCGTTGGAATGCCCGGTAACGAACACCCGCTCGCGGCTCACCGGCAGCGTGGCGCCCAGGTGCTCGATCAGCGCCGCCAGGAAGCCTACGTCATCGATGTCCTTCCGCCTCGCCCCGCCGCAACACGCGCCCGCGTTCCACGTCCGGTCGACCCCGTTGGGAAATACAACGACGAACCCCTCGGTCTCGGCTGTGTCTTCGAACCGGGAGTTCTCCGCGAACTGGTCGCCAGTCCCGAGCCCGCCATGGAGCGCCACGACCAGGGCCAAATTCGAATCGCCCCTTGCCCCTGCCGGCACAAACAGCCGGTAGCTTCGCTCGAGTCCGTCGTGCCTGATTGTGCCTGTGGTCGTCCCGGTGTCGAACTGGAGCCGCCGGGGAGTCGGTGTCGCCGCCGGGTTGCCGTCTGTTGATGGCGTTCCGCCTCCGGCTGGCGAAGGTGAGCCCGCGGACACCGAGGGGCTCGCTGGTGCCGGGCGCTCGTCGCTCCCTCGTTCCCGGCAACCGGCCAGAAAAAGGAGGGGGGCCGCGACCAGCGCGACCCCCACCAGGAAATGCACGTTCCGCATGCCGCCAGTATGCGCCAGATCGGCTACGACGTGGCGGCCACTGCCTCGCCTTCGACCACTGACTCGTCGTTCTGGTTCACGGTGACAACCTTGATGGTCGCCAGGCCGTCCTCGACCTTTGTCACTTCGAGCTTCGTGGTAAGCGTGTCGCCCGGCCACACCTGCTTCGTAAAGCGGACACCGTACTTCTTGAGTGCCGTCACGCCGAGCCAGTCGGTCAGTGCCCGTCCGGTCAGGCCCATCGAGAGCATCCCGTGGGCGAACACCGACGGGTAGCCGGCCATCTTCTGGGCCGCGCCTTCGTCGTGGTGCAGCGGGTTGAAGTCGCCGCTCGCGCCCGCGTACTTCACGATGTGCGTGCGGTTCACGTTTTCGATCACGA
>JAHDWR010000246.1 GCA_023382755.1 Dehalococcoidia bacterium | reverse complement strand
GCGCTGGCCGAGGCCGGCCTGCAGCCCGACGACATCGACTACATGAACGCCCACGGCACCTCCACCCCGATGAACGACAAGCTTGAGACGCTGGCGATCAAAAAAGTGTTCGCGGAGTACGCGTACGAGCTGCCGGTGAGCTCGACCAAGTCGATGACCGGGCATTTGCTGGGGGCCGCGGGCGCCGTGGAAGCCGGCATCTGCGTGATGGCTTTGCAGCACCAGGTGATACCCCCGACCGCCAACTATGAGACGCCGGACCCGGACTGCGACCTGGACTATGTGCCGAACACGGCGCGCTCGGCGCAACTCGAGGCCGTGATGAGCAACTCCCTCGGGTTCGGAGGCCACAACGCAAGCCTGATCTTCAGGAAATACAGGCCGGCGCAATGACGCAGGTGGCAGGTCTGCCAAAACCACGCTGGCGTCTCCGTGACCCGTACGCCCACCAGAACGGCATCCCCAGCTTCCCGCCCATCGTCGCCACGGTGTTGGCGGCGCGCGGGATAACGACACGGGCGCAGGCCGACCTCTTCTACAAGCCGCATTTGGCGCAGGATTACGACCCGCTTGAGCTCCCCGGGATGCTGGAGGCGATCACGCGCGTGCGCCAGGCGATCGCGGACGGCGAGACAATCGCCCTCTACGGCGACTTCGATGTCGACGGCGTGACCTCGGTGGCAGTGCTGCACGAAGGCCTGAAGCCGCTCGGCGCTCGCTGCATCAACTACATCCCCGACCGGTTCGCGGAGGGCTACGGGCTGAACTTCGGCGCGGTGCAACGGCTGCGCGAACAGGGCGCCCATCTCCTGGTGACTGCCGACTGCGGCATCTCGTCGGTGGCGGAAGTGGCGTTCGCGAATGAGCTGGGGCTGGACGTCATCATCCTCGACCACCACACGGTGCCGGACGTGCTGCCGCCCGCGCTGGCGGCGGTGAACCCGAAACGGACTGACTCGCCGTACCCCTTCGACGAACTCGCCGCGGTGGGGGTGGCCTACAGGTTCCTGCAGGTGCTGTACGAGGCTAGCGGCCGGACGCTCGACGACAGCGCGTTCATCGACCTCGCCGCGCTGGGGACGGTTGTCGACGTGGCGCCGCTCTTCGACGAGAACCGCCGCATCGTAACGGAAGGCATCGCGCAGATGCGGCAGGGCTTGCGGCCGGGGCTGGAGGCGCTGGCGAAGGTCTCCGGGACGGCGGCGGAACGCTTCACGGCCGAGACGCTGGGGTTCGCCATCGGGCCGCGGATGAACGCGGCGGGGCGGCTGGCGCACGCGAACATCGCGCTGGACCTGATGCTGGCACAGAACAGCATGCTCGCCGGGGGCCTCGCGGCACAGCTCGACGCGCTCAACCGGGAACGGCAGCGTCAGACCGAAGAGGCCACCGCCATCGCCGAGGAGATGCTGGGGGCGAGCGACGACCCGCTCATCATGGTGGCGAGCGAACACATCTCGCCGGGCATCGTGGGGTTGGTGGCCTCGCGGCTTGCAGAGCGGAGGAACCGCCCGGCGATCGTGCTTTCGAAGGGTCCCGAGGAGAGCCGCGCCAGCGCGCGGAGCGTGCCGGGGTTCGACATCGTGGGCGCGATCCGAAAGGAGAAGACGCTGCTCGTGCGCCATGGCGGTCACCGGGCGGCGGCCGGCTTCACCGTGCGGAACGAAGACCTGGATATCCTCCGCGACCGGCTCATCAACACCGCGGCCGAGCAGCTCGGTTGGGAGCCTCCGCGGAGGCTCATCGAGATCGACGCGGAGGCTTCGCTGGCGGACCTGACCGGGCTCGAAGTGAAGGGGCTGATGCGGTTCGAGCCGTGCGGGCAGGGCAACCGGAAGCCCGTGCTGCTGAGCCGCGGCGTGCAACTGAAGGACGCGAAGCCCGTGGGTTCGGACCAGGCGCACCTTCGGCTGATCGTGAAGGACGGGCCGGTGACATGGCGGGGCATCGCCTTCCGTCAGGCCGAGGCGGAGCTCGACCGCCAGGTGGACATCGTCTATTCGCTGCAACGCGACTGGCGGGGCGACGGGGTGGAGATCGAGGTGCTGGACATTGCGCCGAGCGGGGAGGGGCGACCGCTGGAGCGGGGAGTGTGAGTTGGCCGTTGGCCGTTGGCCGTTAGCCGTTGGCCGTTGGCCGTTAGCCGTTAGCCGTTAGCCGTTAGCCGTTAGCCGTTAGCCGTTAGCCGTTAGCGAACGGAACACGGCTGATTCGTGGCCCGTCAAGCGGCATGGTGCACCCGGCGATCAGGGAACCTTTCGGTGCGTTGATACGTCTTTCTGATGTGCGCTATCGTGCTGGCGCGCCCAGCGTTGAGAAGCGGCCCCCCCCCGAGCGGGAGGGCGAAGGAGGAGACGGTGGCGATGGAGGGCCTGACAGAACGGGAACGGGACGTATTGCGATTGCTCGCGTTACAACTGAGCAATGAAGAGATCGCGGAGACGTTCGGCATTAGCCGGCGGACGGCGGAAACGCACGTTGCGCACGTGGTGGCGAAGCTGGGGGTGGCGAACCGGCGGGAGGCCGGCAGGCTGGCTCTTGGCCTGCTGGCTGAACGAAAAGATCAGTAGTGGCTACGGATGCGGAGGCATGGTGCCGCCCACAAGAATGGCGTCCAACTCACTGTGGTAGATGAAAGTGGATGTAAGGACGCGGGCCGCACATGTACACGGGACAAGGGGAGAAGGACAACCAGGGACACGACTCCCTGGCTGCAGAGGGGCACTCCACGGGTTGGTTGCGGGGAGTGCCCTGATGGCCGTACTGGTTGGCTGCGGCTCTGAGGAGGCAGATCCGACGCCCGAGGAGATGCCAAGGGTCGAGACCTGGGCGGGCTCTGGCAATGCTGTGGTGGGAGAGGGAGCGCTGCTCGACGGGCCCGCTCTCGAAGCACGTTTCAGTGAGCCGGCGGGGCTCGCCGCCGATGCCGAAGGCAACGTCTTCGTCGCCGACTTTGGCAACCACGTTATCCGCAAGGTTTCGCCAGATGGGAGCGTCGCCACCTTCGCCGGGTCGGGGCAACCGGGACTCAAGGACGGGCAAGGGACTGAAGCGGAATTCAACGGGCCAACATCCGTCGCCATCGACCGCGCGGGCCGCGTCTTTGTTGCTGATACTGGTAATCACAGGATCAGAGTCATCGAACCGGACGGAACCGTGACCACGCTCGCCGGGTCGGGCCCGTCAGGTTTGGGTCGGGGGACGTTCGCTGATGGGCTAGCAGCCACGGCGCGATTCAACCTCCCGAAGGGCATTGCGGTCGATGCGGAGGGGAATGTGTTCGTCGCAGATACCGACAATCTGCGGATTCGGGTGATCCGAGATACCGGCATCGTCGAGACGTATGCTGGGACCGGCGATATTGGCAGCGCGGATGGCCCCAGGTTGAAAGCGACCCTCGGGCACATTCAGCAGATCGCCTTGGACGAGCAAGGCGGGCTCTGGATTGCAGACCAGTCCAATCGACTTCTTCGCCGGATTACGCCGGACGGCAGCCTCGTGACTGTGGTCCGTGATGGATTGGGCTACCTCGCCGGAGTGACCTCGATCCCTGGCGGGCTAGTGGCTGTCGGGGACACATCAAGTCACGTCATACGCATCTACAACGGCGACGGAGCGCTGGTTACGGCGTTCGGTAGCGGAAGGCAGGGCTACCGCGACGGGGCTTCCAGCCTGGCGGAGTTCTCGAATCCAGCAGGGCTGGTGTCCTGGAGGGGCCTCATCCTGGTTGCAGACTCGGGGAACCACCGCCTCCGGGTCCTGTTCCCTGACCACGGGTCATCAACCGTAAGGGCCGTCCCAGAGCACATTGGACGAGAGAGGACACACCTTCCATGACTCGCACAAAGTTTGCACTATACACCACGCTCCTGGCAGCAGCTGTGTTCGGTTCTTCCGGCCTGCTGCATTCTCAAAACGCGACGGCTTCGCACTTCACGAACTGGCTTGAGATCCGCGCCCCGTACGCGGGCTACTGGGACCGCTTCGGAATCACACCACCTAGCACTCATCACACTCCATGGAGTGGAGATTGGGGAACGGACTACTACGCGGCCCCCGGCGCGAACGGAGCATTTAGAATCATCAACAGCAACGGTGGTACAGCGTATGGGACGGTGGCATCAAGAGGATCGTCGTGTGCTGGATCGACTTGGGCAGGATTTGCATACACTTTCAGTATCTATGATGGGTCAGGATACAGAGGGTGGTACTTGACGGCGCATGTCGCGGATACAGCTCCAGGAGGATGGAGTTACTTGCTTCAGCCGGGACAGGCAGTCTACAATGGGACACATATTGGCCAGACTGCATTCTGGGGTCAATCTTCCTGCTATAATGTGAGCACGTTTGAGGGCGTTCACTGGCACATCGAAATGCAGCAGCCTACCCACTACTCGTGCTGGTTCGCGTGGAGCGCTGGAAGCTACCTACAGATAACAAACGGCCTTGGGGCTGTAGGTTCGAATGCCCTATCCAAGACGTCTTGTTGGTAGAATTGCGATGGCGGGCTGTCTCGGGCTGGCGCTTGCCGTAGCGGCGGCTTGCTCGGGCGGCACGGAGGACGAGCGCCCGCCGACACCAATCGCATGGGTGACCCCGCCAGCTCCGGCCACTACGACCGGGGTCCCGGCGTTCTCGCCGGAGTGCGATACGGAGATGATCCGGGTGGCGCGCGGGGAGGCGGCAATCGACCAGACGCTGCCCAGTTGCGCCACCGCGTGGGAGTGGATGGGCGCGGCCGCCCGTTACC
>JAHDWR010000245.1:1571-4794 GCA_023382755.1 Dehalococcoidia bacterium | reverse complement strand
GGGCCGCCCGCCGGGCTGCTCGCGCGGGCCATCGAACACGCGGTGCACGATGCGGACATGCACCCGGCGCGGGTCACGATTGACCTCTTCCGGCCGGTGCCGAAGCAGCCCCTGCGGGTGGCGGTCGAAGCTGTGCGCGAGGGGAACCGTATCGCGGTCCTGCAGGCATCGCTGCTGGCAGACGGCGTGGAAGTGGCGCGGGCGAGCGCCCTGATGCTACGGCAGTCGGAAGTGGAGCTGCCCGCGAATGTGCTGCCGCCGGCGCGCTACGTGGAGGGGCCGGAAGGGCTGCCGATCACGGGGCTTTCTGGCGTGATGAACCGCGAGGGAGCATCGCCGGCGCTGAACCCGCTGCTGGGCGGCTTCCACACAACGGTGGAAGTGAAACGGGTGAGCGGCGTGCCGGGGAGCGGGCAGGCGACCGCGTGGATCCGGATCCCGGTGCCGTTCGTGCTGGGCGAGGAGATCTCGCCGCTGGTGCGTGTGGCGGCGACATCGGACTTCGGGAATGCGCTGGGGCACATCCGGCCGTCGGAGCAGGTGGGGTTCATCAACGCGGATATCACGCTCTATTTGCACCGGCTGCCGGAGGGCGAGTGGGTGGGGCTGGAGACGAAAGGTGTGGCTCAGCCGCACGGGCTCGGGCTTGTGGAGTCGGTGGTGCACGACCAGCACGGGGCGATTGGGCGGGTTGTGCAGGCGTTGATTGTGAACCGGCGGTTCGCGGGCCCAGCTGAGCGAGCGGCGCGGTGAGCGTCCGGTGGACAGCCGACCGTCCGCGACCGTCGTTGGACGCTTGCGACCGTTAAGCGCGCCTTCCCGAACCTTGGCCCAAAGGTGACGAAGATGCCACACTGGGACGGCGTCCCGGTGCCCGTTGCGGCCCGGATTGTGGTACGCACTGGAACGGTGAGGCCCATGCGCAGATACGACATCGACAGGCAAGACACTCGCGGCGGCGGAGCCTGATGGAGTCGGAAGAGATCATCTCGCCGATCCTCGCGGTGCTGGCCATCGGCGTCGTGTTCGCGGCAGCCATCGCCATGTTCGTGGTGGAATTGCCCTCGGGCGAGCGAGTCAGGGCTGTTGTGTATCGCCACACGCAGAAGGGGATTTTCGCCATTGCGGCGGTGGCGATGGTCTCCTCGCTCTACTACTCCGACTACGTCCACTTCACCCCCTGTGAACTCTGCTGGTACCAGCGGATTGCGATGTACCCGATCGCGGTGCTGCTGCTGGTGACGCTGGCGACGCGCTCGCGGCTGGCGCCACGCTACATCCTGGCCATGGCGGGGATCGGGCTGGTGATCTCCATTTATCACTACCAGCTGGAGTTGTTCCCGGACCAGGCGCAGATCTGCACGGGCGCGGCGGTCTCCTGCACGGTCCGGTTCGTGGAGGAGTTCGGGTTTGTGTCGATCCCGTTCATGGCGGGGTGCGGGTTCCTGGCGATCCTGATCCTGCAGGTGGCCGAGTGGCGGGCCGACCGCTGGTATGGGGACGAAGCGGCAGGCTGAGCGTTCAGCTGGCCCGTGGCCGGGCGCCATAGTGCCGCGCATAGAGCACGATGGCCAGGGCGGTGACGGCGGCCAGGGCGGCCGCGACGCGGAACGCTGCCGGGGCATCCCACCGGCCGACAACGAAGCCGCCCAGCGCGGGCCCGATGGCCAGCCCGAGGCCACTGAGGGCGACCGAGAGCCCGATGAGCGTGCCCCGGTGGCTTTCAGGGGCGAGGTCCATGACGGCAGCGTTCCAGGCGGGGACCGTGAGCACATTGCCGGCGAAGACGACCATCGCGGCGGGGACCGCGACCCAGAGCTCGCCCGTCCCCGCGATGACCAGCAGGCCCGCGACGGTGAGCGCCTGGCCGGCGAAGAGCGGCTTCCAGCGGCCGTAACGGTCGGCCAGGTGGCCCGCGGGGATGTAGAGCGCGGCGCCGCCGATGACGGCCGGGATGAGCGCGACGGTAAGCCGGGCGAACGAGACATCGAGCTGGTACTGGCCGTAGGGGCGGATGGCCGGCACGATCATCGCCAGCGCGATGCTGGCCCCGAGGATGATGACGCTGAGCGCGGCAAGGCGGAACGAGAAGATGCTCCGCACCGACGGCCGGGCGGGGGTGTGGACGCGCGCGAAGAGGCGGTCGCCGCGGTAGTTCGGGATGCCTCGCACGGCGGCGGCGAAGGCGAGGGAGACCGCCACGAAGGCGACCGCGAACTGCGGGACATCCGCCGATTCGACCATGAACGCTCCCGCGAGGGCGCCCGCGCCGAATCCGAGCAGCTGTGCGAGATTCAGGAAGCCAACGACCTTGCCCCGGCGGTCCGGCTCGTAGAGGTCGGCGGCGATGGCGTAGGTCGCGGGCCAGAGGAAGGCGGTGGCGAAGCCGAGCCCGGCGGCGAGCGGGAGGAAGAGGTGCTCGTTGCGTGCGAACGCCATCAGGCCGATTGCGGGGAGCATGAGGGCGAAGCCGAGAACCAGGCCGAGGCGCCGTTCGATGCGGTCGGAGATGGCGCCGGTTGGGGTTTCGAACAGGAAGCGGGCGCCGCCGTAGGCGCCGAGGAGGTAGCCGCCCCAGGCGTCGCCGGCGCCGAGCTCGGCCGGGACCCACTGCTGGAAGGTAGCGAAGAGGAGGATGCCGAGGGCGACCTGGACCAGGAAGATGGCGAGGGCGAGCGGGTAGGGGTAGCGGCCCATCACCTCCGGGCGCGGTGGGTGGCTGGTCACCCGAAGGACTGTACGGCGGGGCGCCGAAACGGACGAACAGGCAGGGACCATGGGCAACCCGGGACGGGCGCGTTACAGTTGTCGACCTACCCTGGATGGAGGGCTGACGGATGGAGGCTCCACGGCAGATCAAGCCGGCGAAACTGGCCGACTACCTGGAAGTGCTTTCGAAGGCGGTCTTCGAGGCCGGGATGAACTGGAAGGTCATCGAGCACAAGTGGCCCGGGTTCCGGGAGGCGTTCCACCAGTTCGACCCCGCGACCATCGCCGGCTACACGCCAGACGACATCGACCGGCTGATGGCCGACACGCGGATTGTGCGGAACATGCGCAAGGTCGAGGCGACGATCCATAACGCGCAGGCGATGCTCGAGACTGAGCGGGAGTTCGGGTCGTTTGCGAAGTACTTGGAGGCGAAGCGGCCGTTCGAATCGCAGCTTGCGGATATCCGGAAGCGGTTCAAGCACGTGGGGAACTTCGCGGTGTACTACTTCCT
>JAHDWR010000245.1:0-1471 GCA_023382755.1 Dehalococcoidia bacterium | reverse complement strand
GACGCCGCGCGAGGAGGTCATCGCCTCGCGCGACCGGCGGGTGCCGCTGGGGAGGAAGATGGGCTCGGCCTGGGATGTGGCCTATGCCTCGCTCTTCCTCCACTCCGATGAAGCGAAGTTCATCACCGGCGTTTCGCTTCCGGTCGATGGGGGCGCGAGCGTCTCCTGAGCGCTACTTCCTCCGGAAGAGGAGCGCCACGGCTGAGGCCGCGCCAGTGACGGACTCGAGCGTGCGGGCCAGCGTGCCCCGGTCCCGGACCACGCGGGCGGGTGCGGCGCGGGTGGCCAGCGGTCTGCGCAGGCTCGCCAGGGTTTCGAGGTCGAGGTCGGTCGAGTAGTCGGGCTCGTCGCCGGGATGCGCCGCGGCGAGCGCGGGGCTACCGGGTCCGTTGCGGCGGGTTGCCGCGAACCAGGCGAGCACGGTGAGCACAAAGAGGAAGCCGAGCCCGAGGATGCCGACGTTCGGTCCGCCGGGGGTGAACGGCTGGGTGGTGCCGGCCACGGGTACCTTCGGGGTCGGCGTGGGCGTCGCGGTCGGGAGCGGAGGCGGTGTGCCGGTGGGGATGGGCGTGGCGGTTGGGGGCGTGGTCGGCGTTGCGGTGGGTGTGGGTGTGCGGTGCCCGACGATGACCGTGAAGGGCGCTTCTGCCTGGCAGGAGCACTTGAAGTCGGTGAAGAAGACGGGGTAGGTGCCGCTCAGGGCGTAGGGGATGGTGAAGGTGAACGTGGCCTCGCCGTTGGCATCGGTGGTGCCGGTGGCGAGGATGGGGTCGCCGGGGATCTTGAAGATGACGGTGATGGGGTCGTTTGGCGGAGCCCCTGTGAGTTTCGCCTCGACGACGGTGCCGACGATGCCGGAGGTGGGGTTGAGGGTGACCTTCTTTTCCGCGGCGAGGGTGGGGGTGGCGACGGCGGTGAGGCCAATGATAGTCGCGGCCACGAAGGCGAGGAGAGCACCGAAACGTACCGTCATAACGTTTCTCCATTGTTTATGTGAGGTAGGCAGATTAGTCCGGTTCTGTCTGTATGGCAACCGGGTAAAGACCCTATGTTTCGAGCGACTATCAAGAACGTTTGTTCTATACTTTGCGGACTGTGGCCGGGTATGTAGAACTCCACGCCCACTCCTGCTGGTCGCTCCGCGAGGGCGCGAGCACGACGGACGAGCTGATCGACCGGGCCCTGGCGCTGGGCTACCCGGCGATGGCGCTGACGGACCACGACAACCTGTATGGGGCGATGGAGTACGCGCAGGCGGCGCGGGAGCGGGGGCTGACGCCGATCACGGGGTGTGAGCTGACGGTGAGGGAGGAGGGAGGTGGGAGGAGGGAGGAGTCCGCCCCGCCGCCCCGTTCCGGGGCACTCGCAACTCGCAACTCGCAACTCGCAACTCGCAACTCCTTCCCACGGGACGAGGGAGTAGTTGGCCCGCCGCCCCGCCCCGGGGCGCTCGCAACTCGCAACCCGCAAC
>JAHDWR010000244.1 GCA_023382755.1 Dehalococcoidia bacterium | reverse complement strand
CCAAAGCAGAGCAAGCGTTCGGCGCACGGCGCCGGAAAGGCACCGCGTTCCCGGCAATGATGATCGCTCAGCGCCTTGCGCTCCTCACAGCGTTGTTGACCGTCGTGCTCATCGGGGTGGGCGTCTATGTACGCGCCACAGGTTCCGGACTGGGCTGTCCCGATTGGCCGACATGCCATGGGCAGGTCGTCCCGCCGGGCCATCGCGAAGCCCTGATCGAATTCTCGCACCGGTTCGTCGCGTCAGTCGTAGGCCTGCTGGTCATCGCGGTTGCGGTGCTTGCGTGGAAGCACTACCGGCACGTGCCGTTCATCGTGTGGGTAGCGACCGCGACGGTGCCACTGGTGGGCTTCCAGGGACTGCTCGGGGCGATCACGGTGGTGCGCGAGCTGCCCCCCGAGATTGTCGCGACGCACCTGGTGACGGCCATGATCGTCCTCTCCTGCGAGATCGCGGTGTTCGTGGCGATGTACATGGAGGACCCGGCGCACGGCGAACAGCTTCGCAAGGTGGTCGAGGGGCCGCGCGTGGTGGGGCGGTGGGCGCTCATCTCGATCCTGTGGCTGACGGCGGTGTTCTGGATTGGCGGATACATGGCCGAGAGCGGTGCCGCAACGGCGTGCGAGGGCTGGCCGCTCTGCAACGGTTCGGTACTCCCGGCGGCCGAAGACCAGGAGATCACCCACATGGTGCACCGGTACATCGCAGGGGCGTTTGTGTTCCTCCTGGTACCGCTGCTCATCCACGCATGGAAGAAGCGATCTGAGCTGGCGTGGGCGCGGCCGTTCGCGATTGTGCTCGGCGTGCTGTATACCGCGCAGGTGCTCGTGGGTGCGCTCAACGTCTGGTACACGTTCCCCGATGAACTGACCGTGTCGCACACGGTGCTTGCGGCGTCGATCTGGTTCACGCTGTCGGCGGCGGTTGCCCTGACCTACTACGCCCCGGCCGCGGAATCGCGCGCGAACAGGCTGGCGAGAGCCGGTGCGCCCGCATGACCGCGAATGTTGTGCCCATGGCCCGGGCGAACTTCGCGGCGACGATCCGCGGGTACATCTCGTTGACCAAGCCGCGTGTCATCTCGCTGCTGCTGGTGACGACGGTGCCGGCCATGGTGGTCGCGCATGGCGGATGGCCGTCGGGCTGGCTGGTGCTCTGGACGCTGGTGGGCGGGTCGCTTTCGGCGGGGGGCGCGAACGCCATCAACTGCTGGTACGACCGCGACATCGATGCGGTGATGCGGCGGACGCAGAGCCGCCCGATGGTGACCGGAGCGATCGAGCCGGCGCACGCCCTCGCGTTCGGCATCGGGCTGGGCGCGCTGGCGTTCGCGCTCCTCTGGGGAGCGACGACCCTGGCGGCCGCGATCCTGGCCCTGGCAGCCCTGCTGTTTTATGTCTTCATCTATACCATCTGGCTCAAGCGCCGGACACCGCAGAACATCGTCATCGGTGGGGCGGCGGGCGCCTTCCCGCCGATGGTCGGGTGGGCGGCAGTCACGGGCGATGTCTCGCTCGCGCCGGTAGTGATGTTCTTGATTGTGTTCTTCTGGACACCGCCACACTTCTGGGCGCTGGCCCTGCGGCTGCAGGGGGACTACACGGAAGCAGGCGTGCCGATGCTCCCGGTGATCGCTGGTCCGGAGGTCACGCGGATCCAGATCCTGCGGTATAGCGTGATGCTGGTGCTGGTGACCCTGGTGCTGGCGCCGGCAGCCGGGCTTGGCGCCGTATACACCGGTGCATGCATGGTGCTCGGCGGGCTGTTCCTCTTCTACGCGGGACAGCTCTGGCGGAAGCCCCAGACGACACCTCCGATCCGGTTGTACAAGTACTCGCTCCTGTACCTGGCGCTGCTCTTCATGGCGATGGGCGCCGACGTCATGCTCCTGGGCTAGAACCCCGATACCTGACTCTGAAATGGCTGTGACGCCTCTTCGCGGAGGCCTCTGGTGGCTATGCCACAAACCGGCGATGATAGCGTTTCAAACGCAGAAACCCCGTAAATCGGGCCCGAAGGGCCTGAATTCCGGGGCGGAAAGGCCGTTGACCGTTTCGAGAGCAGTCGAGGGCCGCGTCCATAACGCGATTGCGACGCCGTGCACCAACGTCCGCCCGCAGGTCACCCCCGCGCCCGGACGCCGGCGGAGTCGCGGGGGAGCATCGGGGAATGGCTGTAACCGGATTCCGGCGGCAAATGCGCCGCTCAGTCCTACTTCTGGCGGTGGCACTGGTGGCACTCGCGTCCATCGGCGTCGCTTCGGCCCAGATCGGCACTCCAAAGCCGATCACCGATGAGGCGAGGAAGATCGAGGACCTCTGGATCTTTACCCTGGCGATCGCGGCGGTGGTTTTCGTGGCGGTGGAGGGGGCGCTCGTCTACGCGCTGATCCGCTTCCGGAAGCGGAACGACGAACTGCCGGCGCAAACCCATGGAAGCACGGTGCTGGAGTTCGTGTGGACCGGGATCCCGGTCCTCATCGTGATCGCGCTCTTCACCTACTCGTTCATCGTGTTGCGAGACGTGGAGAACACGGCCGCGGCCGAGGACATGACGATCGAGGTCCAGGGCTTCCAGTTCCAGTGGCAGTTTACGTACCAGATGAACGACCTCGGCGTGAACGCGGACCCGTCGGCCTCTGGCGAAATTAGCGTCATCGGTACGGCCGCCGATGAACCGACCCTGGTCATCCCGATCGACGAGCCGATCGAGTTCCGGTTGCTTTCGAACGACGTGATCCACTCGTTCTACATCCGCGACTTCCTGTACAAGCTGGACGTGGTGCCCGGGCGGGACAACCGCTTTGTGATCACGGCGCGCGAGACGGGTGAGTACTTCGGGCAATGCGCGGAGCTGTGCGGGCTGAACCACGCCCTGATGCGGTTCAAGCTCAAGGTCGTGACGCGCGACGAATTCGACCTGTGGGTGGCCGAGCAGACGGGTGGTACTGGAGATTCCGCTGTACGCCGCGCTGACTAGGCGCGGCAGGACATCGATGACGCGCGCGGCCGCAGCCAGGCGGGGCGCGGATTGCGAACCCAAGCGATGGGCCACGGCCCGGGAGGACGTATGACCAGCATCGTGATACCACGCCCCGAGGGCTATGGCCGGCCCCGGCCAGCACTGCTCGAGTGGCTGACGACCGTCGACCACAAGCGGCTGGGCATCCTCTACCTGTACACCACGATGTTCTTCTTCGGGGTGGGCGGGGTGCTTGCGCTGCTGGTGCGGACGCAGCTGGCGGTTGCGGACAACTCGTTCGTGGGCAACGACGCCTACAACCAGATTTTCACGATGCATGCCTCGGCGATGCTGTTCCTGTTCATCATCCCGGTGTGGGCGGGGTTCGGGAACTACGTGGTCCCGCTGCAGATTGGGGCCGCCGACATGGCGTTCCCGCGGATCAACGCGCTGTCGTTCTGGCTGGTGCCGCCGGCCGGCATCCTGATGTTCTCGGGGTTCCTGGTTGATGGCGGGGCGGCCCAGGCCGGCTGGACCGCCTATAGCCCGCTGGCCCGAGGGCTCGGGCCCGGGATGGACCTCTGGATCATCGCGGTCATCCTGCTCGGCGTTTCCTCGACCATCGGGGCGGCGAACTTCATGGTGACGATGTTCCGGATGCGGGCACCGGGGATGACGATGTTCCGGATGCCGATCTTCTGCTGGACGATGCTCGTGACGGCTGTCCTGCAGCTGCTGGCGACGCCGGTGCTGGCGGCCGCCCTGGCGATGCTTTACATCGACCGGAACTTCGGCGGGGCGTTCTTCGACCCGAACGGCGGCGGGAACGCGATCCTGTGGCAGAACATCTTCTGGTTCTATTCGCACCCGGCGGTCTACATCATGATCCTGCCGGGGATGGGGATCGTTTCCGAAGTCCTGCCGGTGTTCTCGCGCAAGCCGCTGTTCGGCTACAAGGCGTTCGTGTTCGCGACGATGGGCATCGGGGGCCTGGGCTTCAGCGTGTGGGCACACCATATGTTCACGACAGGCGCGGTGCTGAAGCCCTGGTTCGGGTTCATGACGTTCATGATCGGCGTGCCGACGGGCGTGAAGATGTTCAACTGGCTGGGGACGCTCTGGCGGGGGTCGATCAGCTTCGAGGCGCCGATGCTGTTCGCGCTCGGCTTCCTGAGCATGTTCCTGATCGGCGGCATCAACGGGACGTTCTCGGCAGCGGTGCCTGTGGACTTTGCCCTGCACGACACGTACTTCGTGGTGGCGCACATCCACTACGTGCTCTTCGGCGGGGCGGTGTTCGCGGTGTTCGCGGGCCTCTACTACTGGTTCCCAAAGATCTGGGGGCGGCGCCTGAACGAAAAGCTGGGGCAGGCGCAATTTTGGCTGATGTTCGTGGGATTCAATCTCGCGTTCTTCCCCATGCACCTGCTGGGGCTGGACGGCATGCCGCGCCGCATCGCCACCTATTCGAACGAGTCGGGCTGGGAAGCGCTCAACCTGGCATCGACGGTGGGAGCGTTCCTCATCGCTGTGTCAATGATCCCGTTCATTGTGGCGGTGGTCGCGGCGTTCATGCGGCCGAAGGATCAGCCGAACGACCCGTGGAACGCGAACACGCTGGAGTGGTGGACCACGTCGCCTCCGCCCGTCCACAACTTCGACGACCTCCCGGAGGTCCGCTCGGAGCGCCCGCTCTTCGACGCACGCCACAGCGGTGCCGGCCACTAGTTCGCACCGCCGTATTTCGAATCTGAGGGAGACGTAAACGATGGCAGTCCACGGAGTAGCCACACAGCACAAGCAGGGCCTGAGCAACGGAATGCTCGGCTTCATCCTCTTC
>JAHDWR010000243.1 GCA_023382755.1 Dehalococcoidia bacterium | reverse complement strand
CGTCCAGGAAGGCGACCTCCTCGAGTTCGAACTCCCCGCGATAGACCATGCGGTCGCTCCCTCCGGCCTCGACCTGCCCCGTCTTTACGACGATGCAGCTTTATCGGTGATCGACAAGCCGCCCGGTTTGGCCGTCCACGGCGCCCCCGGCGACACGGGCCCCAGCGTGGCCGGCTGGTGGCTCGAACAGCTCGGTCCGGCGGCGGCCGGGTTCGACGTCGAGCGCCCCGGCATCGTCCACCGCCTCGACAAGGACACCTCGGGCGTCCTCCTCCTGGCGAAGACGCCGGCGGCCCAGGCCGCGCTCAGCCGCGCCTTCGAAGAGCGCACCACCCGCAAGACCTACCTGGCCATCGTTGAGGGCAAGCCTCCCCAGCCCCGCGCCGTGGTCGATGCCCCGATCGACCGCCACCCCGGCGACCGCACGCGCATGGCCGTCACCACCAGCGGGCGCCCCTCCCGCACCGAATACGAGCTCATCGCGGCGGACAACGAACGCTCGCTGCTGGAAGTCCACCCCGAAACGGGCCGCACCCACCAGATCCGGGTCCACCTTGCCGCCATCGGCTGCCCGGTCGCCGACGACGGCGTCTATGGCAGGCGCGCGACCCACGGCCGCCAGCTCCTCCACGCCTACCGGATCCAGGTGCCCCACCCGTCCGGTGGCACCCTGACGGTCACCGCCCCGGTCGCCGCCGACATGGCCGCCGCGATTCGCTCAATCGGCGCCGAACAGGTAGCCTCGCACTACTCCCAGCCTGTGCCGCCAACCCTCGATGCGGCCACCAGTTGAGCTTGCACCGTGACTGACTCCTCGCGCCCCGTCCGTACCCGCTACGCCCCGAGCCCCACCGGCGACCCCCACGTCGGCAACATCCGCTCAGCCCTGTTCAGCTGGGCCTACGCCCGCGCACATGGTGGCCAGTTCCTCCTCCGCATCGAAGACACCGACCGCAACCGCCTCGTCGAAACCTCGGTTGGCGCGATCATGGAAAGCCTGCGCTGGCTCGGCATCGATTGGGACGAAGGCCCAGACGTCGGGGGGCCGCACGCGCCCTACTTCCAGTCACAGCGGCTGCCGCTCTACCAGAAGGCTGCCGGGACGCTCATGGACCGCGGCCGCGCCTATCGCTGCTTCTGCACGGCCGAACGCCTCGACCAGATGCGCGCCGCCCAGGCCGCCGCCAAACGCCCACCCGGCTACGACGGCCTCTGCCGTGCCCTTTCCCGCGAGGAGTCTGACGCCCGCGCCCGGCGCGAACCCTTCGTCATCCGCTTCGCCATGGACCGCGAGGGCCAGACCGTCCTCCACGACATCATCCGCGGCGACGTTGTCTTCGAAAACAGCCTCCAGGACGACTTCGTGATGCTGAAGTCCGACGGCTACCCCACCTACCACCTCGCCCTCATCGTCGACGACACGGAGATGGAGATCAGCCATTGCATCCGCGGCGACGAGTGGATTTCGAGCGCGCCCAAGCACATCCAGATCTACGAAGCGCTCGGCTGGGAGCCACCGCAGTGGGCCCACCTCCCGCTCATCCTCGGCCCGGACCACAAGAAGCTCAGCAAGCGCAGCGGCGACACCGCCGTCCTCGACTACCGCACGAACGGCTACCTCCCCGAGGCGATGGTCAACTTCCTCGCCTTCCTCGGCTGGTCGCTCGATGACCACACGTCCATCCTCGGCGCCGCCGAACTGAAGCAGCACTTCGACCTCACCCGCGTGGTCCCCAACCCGGCCGTCTTCGACATCGAACGCCTCAACTTCCTGAACGGCCACTACATCCGCGAGATGGACGACGCCCGCTGGGAAGCCACCATCGCCGACTGGTGCGAACGCCAGCTCCCCGAGTCCGTGCACCGGCCCATCGACCCGGCCGTCGTGAAGTCCGTCGCCCCGCTGCTGAAGGAGCGGGTGGCGCGGCTCGACGAGATCGCCGGCATGGTCGAGTTCCTTTTCGGCTACGAAGCCCCCGAGCACGAACTCGATGCGCTCACCGAGCGCGTCGGAGGCGATGTCGACGTTGCCCTCCGGGCTGTCGATGGCGCGCTGATCGCCCTCGACACCATCCCCGAAGAGCACTGGACCCGAGACGACATCGAAGCGGCGATCCGCGGCATGGAAGCCGCCCTCGGGATGAAGCTGCGCAAGTTTGTGCCGGTCCTCTACGTCGCCGAAATGGGCCGGCCGCAGGGTATCCCGCTGTTCGACTCGCTCGCCCTGCTCGGGCGCGAAAGGACGCTCCAGAGGCTGCGCACCGCCCGCGCGCGCCTGGGGTAGCCAGCCGTCCCGCGCTGGAGCGTTCCCGCGCCGCCGTGGTACATTTGGTGTTCCTGCTGGGGACTCGTCTAATGGTAGGACAGCAGATTCTGGATCTGTATGTGGGGGTTCGACTCCTCCGTCCCCAGCCAACAGTTCTGAATCTGGCAGCGACAATAAGTCGTTCCAGTCGCAGACGAGCCGGCTTCGCTGTGGACATCCAGCCCCAACCAGAGCTTTCCCAGTTCCCGCTCCCCCGGTCCGCCTTCCCCTTTGTTGCGCCTGGGCGGCAGTTTGCCGCTGAGTCGGGCCGCGCTCTTTGCGGGCCCTCCGCGGTTCGTCGCCGGACGGGCATGGTGACACGGCGGACCTCCGTTCGGGCTTGCGGTCCTTGCCTCGCATCCTGGCCGGCGACGCGGTGACGAACGCCAGCCCGGCGCGCAAGAGGACGCGAGCGTCATCCGTTCGAGCATTTTGATGGCGTACTACTCCGCCGCGAAGTAGTAGCCAACGTTCCGTTCGTTCTGGATGTAGATCGGAGCATCGGGGTTGGGTTCGAGCTTCTGGCGCAGGTGCCAGATGTACCGGCGGATGTATCCGATCTCGTTCAGATACTCGTTGCCCCACACTTTTGCGACGAGCTGCTGCGGCGAGAACACGCGTCCGGGCTGCTCCATGAGGGCCGCCAGAAGCCGAAACTCGGTAGGCGTGAGGTTGATGAGTTCGCCGTCGCGCCGGACACGGTGCGAGTTCAGGTCGACCTGGAGGCTCCCCGACACGAGCTGCCGCGCTTCTGATTCGGGACCGTGACCGGAACGCGCGAGCACCGCCCGGATGCGCGCCTCGAGTTGGGCGAAGCTGAAGGGCTTGGCGACGTAATCGTCCGCCCCGCCGGCGAAGCCCCTGAGCACGTCGGGCTCTTCGGTGCGGGCAGTCAGCATGATGACGGGCGTCTCGAAGCGCTCCCGGATCCTGGCGAGGACTTGCCAGCCATCCATCCCGGGCATCGTGACATCCAGGACGACGAGATCAGGCGCCTCCTCGGCAAGCGCGGTGAGCGCAGCCGCGCCGGAAGTTGTAGTCCGGACCTCGTCGCCAGCGCGGTGGAGGTAGTTCTCCAGGATCTCGAGCAGAGCGGCATCGTCGTCGACGAGGAGGAGCTTGGCCATTAGTCCAGCTCCCCGGTGGCGATCGGAAGGGTGATGGTGAACGTGGCCCCCGGGTCCTCGGCACCGGGGAAAGCAGGGCTGGTGACACAAATCTGGCTGTGCTGCGCATCGAGCAGCCGGCGCGCGAAGTAGAGGCCCAGTCCATAGCCGGGCTGGCTGTGGCCGCTTCCGCGGAAGAACGGGTCGAAGAGCCGGCCCTGATCCGCCATGGAGATTTGTGGGCCCCTGTTGGTGACGTCTACGGTCACGTGCTCATCCAGCCTTCCCAGGGTGACGATGATCGGGTCGTCGGGAGGGGAGTATTTCAGCGCATTGATGAGGACGTTTCGGAGCACTTCGGAAAGATACGTTTCGTCGGCCCAGACCGGCGGGATCGAACCGTGGCTCAAGAGCACGATCCGTCCAGGCTCGTGGGCAGCCAGCGAAGCGACACAGCTCCGCAACATCGCATCGACTGACACCGGGCCCAGCGTCAGCTGAAGGTGTCCCGCTTCGAGCCGCGAGACATCCAGGATGGACTCGACCAGGGCGTGGAGACGGGCTGATTCCGTCTGGATGATGTCGAGCGTGCGATGGGCGGCGGGCGGAAGGTGCCGCGCGTCATCCGCGATCAACTCCAGGCCACCGGAGATGTTGGTGAGCGGCGCCCTCAATTCATGAGAGACGAGCGCCACGAAGTCGGACTTCATGTGATCGAGTTGGCGCAGTTCGGCGTTCATTTCCTCCAGCCGCTCTGCCTGGGCCTGGAGCGACCGCTGGGCGGCCTCCAGGTGGGCGGTCCGTTCCGCCACATCTTTCTCGAGGCTCTGGTTCAGGAGGGCCGTCGAAGTCTCGGCTGCCGCCCGGGCCTGGATGATGCGCCGCATGTAAATGAGCGCGACAAAGACGGTAACCGGCCCGGCGACGCCGAAGACCAACACCTCCATAACGAAGTTCGCGTTCTTGGTGGTGATGCCCAGCTGGTGCTCGAACACCTCGTAGACGATCCCGAGGGCCGCCAGCAGTGGCGGCAGCATCCATGGAAGCCAGCGTGCCAACACCAGCCGGTCGGTCCCCGTCAGGCGCGCCTCGTTCATTTCGTCCACATCATTGCCCCCCCGGAGCGGCAAGAGTGCATCTGTTCCTGCCCGTTCGCCAATTGTGACGACTTATCGACGTCCCGGAACACGCGGCTGAGACATCCAGCCACCGTTCCGAGACGGGCCCGGTGCTAGTGTCAGGTTCAGATCGAGTAAGGAGCACATCCATGGCCGAAACCCAGGACTCCCCCGAGTCGATGAACCGCCGGGAGGCGCTAACTCACATCGCATTCTGGGGCGCGACGGTCGGAGCGATGGGAGCCATTGGTGTCCCTGCCGCCCGCTTCCTCGTTGGTGCCTCATTCGAAGAAGG
>JAHDWR010000242.1 GCA_023382755.1 Dehalococcoidia bacterium | reverse complement strand
GCGATGCAGACGCGCTGGAGCTCGCCGCCGGAGAGGAGCCGGGCCGGGCGCGCGGCCAGGTGGCCAACACCAACACGTTCGAGCTCGGCTGCGGCGACCGCGCGGGCGGACTGGCGGGCGGCGCCGCGGGCAAGGAGCTGGAGGCTGGCGTTCTCCAGCGCGGTGCGCCGGAGCAGCGCGTTCGCGGTCTGGAAGATCCATGCGAACTCTGTGGTCCGGCGTTCGGCGGCTGTCCTCCCCGGCACGGGCTCGCCGTCGAGCAGGACTGCGCCTTCGGCCGGGTGGGTGAGCAGCCCGAGGATGGAGAGCAGTGTGGTCTTACCCGAACCCGACGGGCCCATGAGCGCGACCAGCTCGCCATCACCGACCTCCAGGTCGATCCCGCGTACCACCCACGGCATACCGGGGCCATAGCGGTGCGAGACACCCCGCAGCGTCAGGGGCATTGGGGCGCCTCCATCACCTGGGCGGGGTTGGAAAGGACCTGGTCCTGCGCTGCTATCCCGCTGGCGACGTTTGTGACGCCGCCGCGCGCGCCCGCGATCGTCACGGTGGCGGCACGATACGCGCCGTCTTCGGCCAGCCAGACACAGAGCGTGCCGGCGGCGTTTGTCATTACGGAAGAGGACGGCACGGCGAGCGCCTGCAACGGTGTCCTTCGCCGGATGAGCGCGGGAATGCCGTCGCGCTCGGTCTCACCGGGCGCACGGAGGCGCGGGAGGTCCGTCCCGGCGATGGATTGCGTGGCCGTTTCGACCGTGAACTCGTCCCGGTCGACGACAGCGATATATTCGACGCCGGGGGCGAAGTTCAGCGGCTCCTGGTTGCCCGAGGCGAGCCTTGCGGACGTCACCGTCCCGGGGGTTGTGATGATGACGGCGCCCTGGGCCGGGGCGGGCTGTCCGACCTTCAGGCTCACCGATGCAGCGACGAGGTCCGGTGCGGGCAGGAAGACCACCAAGCCGGGGTCGAAGGTGGTCGTTCGCTCGGCGCCGAGGCTTTCGGCGAAATCGGCTATGGCCTGGCCCGTGGCGAACGTGGCTGTCCCGGGGTCGTCCGGCTGCTCATCGATGATGCCCTCCAGCACGAGGAGGCGGTGCAGCTCCACGACATCCGGCCCTTCGGTCCCCGGAGAGATTGGGCGGTAGAAGGGTATGGATGAGGCGAACCCGATACGGTCGACACCATCGACCTGGAAGAGGATGGCGCCATCAACGAGGGGATCGCCCGGGGCGATGCCGACGGCGGTGATGGTGCCGCGGGCAGGCCCCGCGGCTACTTCCGGGCCAGGCAGGGCGGTGGCCATGATGCGGACCTGGCGTTCATCGGTGATGGTGCGTGGCGTGGGCGAAGTGAGGAGGGGGCTGGCAGATCGGTCTGTCGCGCTGAGGGGGTCGTCGCGCCAGGCCAGGACTCCCGCCACGAAGAGTGGAGGGAGCACGATGGCGGCGAGGATGGCAAGGAGCTTCAAGGGGACACTCTTCCGGGAAACGACCCCGTCGTGTTCACGGACCCGCCATCGCACGGTTGTCGCTGAAGCTTCACCGCGCCGATTTTCCTACCCTCCCCAGCCCGGCAGATTCATTTGCTCCTGAACAACGAACAGGCATGTGTAAAAGTCTTCGGAGCGTTCTTGCCTCAGTGACCGTAAATCCTCGTATTCGCTCACGTCGATTCCTGCCTCCTGCGCGCAGGCCACCATTCGCTTCTGGGCCTCGTTGATGATGTCGGCTTCGCCGGCGAATTCCTTGTGGGACCAGGCGAGCTCAACTTCCTGAGTGAACTCGACTCTGCAGGCTTCGTGAACGGAGCGGCCTCGCTCGACGTCTTCGATGGGGTAAATGATTCGGTAATCGAAGTCCATCAGCGCCGTGAGCGTCGGTTCCTTGTCAAACTTATATCCTCCCTCAATGATGCACTGAGTGAAAGAGAGGTAGGCTCGCTCATACTCGCTGAGGGTCACCAGGTTATCTGAAAGGATGTCACGCTGAAACTCCGATGTACGATCAAGAAGAATCGACTTTTCTGAGTCGGGTATGCGCGCCCTTGGACCAGGTGCCGCGAACTGCGTTGTATCGATAGCAGGCGGCGCCGAGGCGGCATCGTCGCACGCTCCCAGGAGCGCCAGAGCCAGGAGGACGGTGACGGGTGTGCGCATCAATCACCGTCCCCCTGCGCACCGAAATACATCGTGCCGAGGTTGAATCGTTTCTGGGTGAGCGTGACGCACTGCGAGAAAGCTTCTCGTTCAGCGGGCACCGAGGAACTGAATGACGCAGTTGCCGCGGAGACCCCCTTCTCCTTCAGGCAGTCCGCAGCGAAGGCCCGCGAGGAGGAGACTACGTCGGCGGCAAGCGGTCCGGTCAGGAATCCCCAAACTTCCTCCAGGACCGCGGTGTACTGCTTCCGACACTCGTCCCAAACGGCTCGCCCTGGTCCTGGGTCGCCGGGATAGACGATGCGGAAATTGTATTGGTACACGCCGTTCAGCTCGATCGGCCCGTCAACGTCGAGACCGTCCACCCTTAAACACTCGATCATGGCCAGATGGGCGGCCTCGTACTCCGCGCGCGACAAGAATCCGTCCTGGAGCATGGATTGTTCGCTGGTACTCGCTCGGTGCAGTGCGTCTGAGAGGATGTAATCCGGTATCGGCTCACCCAGCAGATCATCGAGCGTCGCACCAGGCGGTACCGGGCGTAGTGTCGGAGCAAGGCCAGGGTCATCGGCAGCAGACGGCCCGGTCCCGCCGCAGCTACCCATGACCGCCAGAGTCAGGAGCACAAGTCCCGCTACGGCCCAGTTGCGAGGTGCGATCATGTACGAGGGCCCACCGAGGCCTGCGGATGTCCGGGCCTCCTGAGGGGCTCCGGCCTGGGTGGGGTAAGCCCAAACTCGTCAGATGGTCTCAAGGGAATCATGCCCCCCGGAACACAGGTGGAAGCTGGAATTCCGCGGCTACCCGGGTAGCGCACTCCCGGAAGACCTGGGCAGTCGGCGCATTCCCCTGCCACAGTGGTCGAAAGTCGTCGGCTGTCGGATGCTCCGAATGTAATTCGATGCCTCGCTCGCGGAGGCATTGCGCGAGCGAGGCGTTGGCCGCCTGCAAGACGGACTCGGGCACTGGATGTCGCAGGGACCACTCCTCGGCGAGGGGAAGCCAGTATTTGTCGGAACACTGGTCCCGTGCGCCATCCGGAGAGATGATTACCACAAAGTAGACACCGTTCACCATCAGCATCGATTCTTCAGACAAGTGGCCACCAGCTTCCGTAACGCACTGGTTTAATGCCGCGTACATGCTTTGATACTCCGAGAACGTGAGTACATTGTCGGCGACAAGGTCTTGCTGAAACTCATTGTTCGCGACTCTTGCTTGAAGAGTAGTGTCAATCGGTATCTCGGCGAATGATCCCGGTTGAACGGCAGCATCTTGGTTGTCGAAACAGGCAGACATTGCGAAGAACACACCAGCTAAGGCTAGCCGGGTGATCGCCCGGCTAGCCTTGGAGAGGCATCTGCGTTTCAGTTGCTCGGTTACTTCGTTCTGCATGAGTCACTCAGCTGGCGAGCGTTCCTTCATACCCGTTGTAGACTCCGCCGTAGTACAGGTTATGAGTTCCCGCAACGGCATCCACATCGGCGTATGCGCAGTTCGAGAAAGTCGGCACAAACTCGACGTCGCTAAAGTACCATTGTCCGGGAAGCGAGTACGAGCACAGGTTCGTGTGTACGATCGTGCCCGAGAGGTAGCGCTGGCTACCAGGGCATCCCCCCGATTCCGTTGCGCCATTTCCAGAGAAGACCCACGAATAGCCATAGCCAGAGCATGAGCCCGCGCTCATCGGCTCGTAGTCGTCGGTGGCCGCTGCCGGGATGACCGCGCTGGCGGCCAGGATGACGGTCATGGCAAATGCCGCGACACGTGGCAACAGTTTGTTGATCACCTAGCTTTCCTTTCTAAAATGGGCTTGTCATGTTCGTCGCCTGCCAGGGCTGCAGTCCCTCCTATTGCGGCAGGCACGGGTACTGTGGGACCGCCGCATACCGGCCGCCAGTCCTGAAACCGTAACGTTTTGCCTACGGTTTTCGATAACGGTTTCCTTATAGGTTGTGGCCGAGCCTGGCCGCATCATGACGCCACGCCCCGTAGCTGGGCGAGGGCGTCGGCCAGGCAATCGTCGAGATGGCGGCCCACCCAGTAGCCCCGGATTGCCTTCGACACTTTCGTCCCCGCGGGCAGGCGAAGCCCGATCTCGGAGGAAGCGATGCGCAGCCATTGGGCCACGGTCGCCACGCTCACGTTTTCCGCGGCTGCGATTTCTTCGTGGGTCTTGCCCTGGCACTCGAGGATCAGCGCGCGCTTATGGCTGATGTCCATCCGCGCCAGGCAATGCCCCTCGATCGTTGCGAACAAGCCAAGCCCTTGGGCGGCCATTTCGCTCTTCCTCCTCGCCCGCTTCCAGTCGGCGGAATCCAGGGAGATGATGGCGCGCACAGGTGAGGGTGTCAACGACGGAATACGCGTTTGCGTATAGAAAGCGTTAACCAGCCGGGGGCCTTACCGCCAGCGCTTCGGCGGTCAGCGAGGGAGGTGGCTCAGGCGGGCGATCACTCATCGGCCACTCCGAACGAAAGGCTTCCCAACCGGTATGCCTGCTGCATTTCGCCGAGGCACTCCGCGTAGGCCGACGCGACCTCGGGGTTCCTTGACCTCGCCGGCTCATCGGCGCTGCGGACGCCGGACGCCACGAGACATGCAGCCATCCAGCGGCGGGTGCCTTCAATGACAGCGCTTGCATGGTCCTGGGTGGCTGAATTCCACGCGCGCGAAACGTAGTAGAAGTACTGTTTGCT
>JAHDWR010000241.1 GCA_023382755.1 Dehalococcoidia bacterium | reverse complement strand
TCAGCGCGACCGAGGTGATCGGCTTGGACATGGAGTAGATGCGGAAGATGGTGTCATCGACCATGGGCTTCTGGCGCTCGCGGTCCATGAGGCCGAGAGAGCGGAAGTAAGCGGGCTGGCCGTGGCGGGAGACGAGGACCTGGCAGCCGGCAATCTTGCCGGGCTCGATGTAGGCGGCGTTGAGGTGGGCCGTGATGCGTTCGAGACGCGCCGGGTCGAAGCCGGCAGCCAGGGGGTCGAGGTCCATAAGGGCGGTGTCCTTCGTGGTTGTGCGTTTGGACCGCATCCTACAGCCCCGAGAGCCGCGACGGGCAGGCGAGGATGGGACAGCGCCCGCAGTCGGGCTTACGAGCGGCACAGATGCGGCGCCCGTGCTTGATCAGCAACATGTGGAACGGGTAGTAGTCCGCGGGGTCGACCAGCGCTTCGAGGAGATCGTGCGCCTGTTCGGCGGTTGCCTTCGGGGGGATGAGGCCGAGGCGCTTGCTGACACGCTCGACGTGTGTATCGACGGGCAGTGCCGGGCGGCCGAGCGAGAACAGCAGCACGCACGCGGCGGTCTTGGGCCCAACGCCGGGGAGCGAGCGCAGCCAGGATCGGGCCTCTTCAAGTGGCATGTCCTCCAAGAACGAGAGGTCCCAGTCCGGCGAGCGTTCGGCGACCGCACGGAGGATCGCCTGGATGCGGGGCGCCTTTTGCTGTGCGAGACCTCCCGACTGGATGGTCGAGACGAGTTCCTCGGTGGGGGCGGCGGCGATGGCGTTCCATGACGGGTAGCGGCGCATGAGCTGGACGAATGCCCGGCCGCTGTTGGTGTCGGCGGTGTTCTGAGAGAGGACCGTGAGGATGAGTTCCGCGAGGGGGTCGTGGCTCGGGGTCGGCCGGGGCCGGCCATAGACCGGTTCCAGGGCCCGCATGACGGCGGTGGGTGTCAAGGTCATGTGTGGCGGAGCATGCGAGCAGCGATCCCGGGCAGGACGGGGACCCGGGCGGCCTCGCGGGCGTACGTCGACTCGCCTCTCTGGACCGCGAAGAACGCATCCCAGAGATAGGGGAACTTCGAGCTTGCGACCATCCAGGGGCGAGGCGCGCGGCGGAGCATCCCATAGAACATGAAGCCGATGAGCCGTGCGGCGCGGAGCTCGGGCATCACTTCGCGGTCGATATCGCGCTGGTAGGCGGTGAGCGGCGCAACGCCGGAGAGGGCGCGCAGGATGTTGCGCGCGGCGATGCGGCCCGATTCGATGGCGTAGTAGATGCCTTCCTCGGTGAACTCGTCGGCGAGCCCGGCGCTATCGCCGACCAGCACGGCGGCGTGGCTGGCAATGGCCTCACCGCCCCGGCGGAAGCGGATCTTGTGGCCGCGTCCAATCTCTACGGGTGCGGCGGCGAGGCCCAGGCGGGCAAGGTAGGCCGCCACCTGATCCTTCATCGTCCCGGCCTGTCCCGGCGGAAGGACGATGCCGATGGAGAGGACCGCGCGCTTGGGAAAGACCCACGCGTAGCCCCAGGGGTTGTAGCCGAGGTCGATGAGCGCGGTCGAGCGGTAGGCGCCGAGCTTCGCGGCGGGGGCCTGGACCTCGACTTCCCAGGCCGCGCATTCGGCAATGCCCGCACCCAGGCCGGCCATCTTCCCCACGGGCGAGTGGGCGCCGTCGGCGCAGATGAGTTGGGAGGCTTCGGCCTCGAAGCCTTCGGCGAGGACACGCACGGAGCCATTCGTCTCGATCGCACGGACCGTTGTGCCTGGCCTGAACTCCGCGCCGGCGCGGCGCGCCTGGTCGAGCAGGAGAGCGTCGAAGCGTTCGCGCATGACCATGTGGGCGAAGGGGGCTCCGGAATCGCGCACGAACCGGTGCCGGCCCCGGAACGCGACATCGAGGAGGCTGACGGAATCTTCGACGACCGGGTCGATCGGGAAGGGCAGGAGGCGCTCGGTGCGGAGGGGGATGCCGCCGCCGCAGGCCTTGTACCGCGGGAAGGCTGCCCGATCGAGGAGAAGCACGCGCGCGCCGCTGGCCGCGAGTTCGCGGGCAGCGGTACTGCCGGCGGGGCCGGCGCCGACGACGATGGCATCGAAGCGGGGCATCGACCACGACTGTAGCGCGGCGCCGGGCGATGGGCGATGAGCGGGCCTGCTAGGATCGCCTGGTGACCCGAGAAGAGCTCTTCCGGATGACCGAACTGACCACCTGCGGCGGCTGAGCATCCAAGGCGGGGCCCGAGGCCCTGGCGCAGGTACTGTCGCCGCTGCATGGGTTGTTCAACGCCGGGGCGCACCCGGACCTGCTGGTCGGGATGGGTGTGGCAGACGACGCTGCCGTGTATCGCATCAACGCGACGACGGCGGTGGTGGCCACGCTCGACTTTTTCGCGCCGGTGGTCGATGACCCGTACACGTATGGCGCGATCGCCGCCGCGAACGCGATGTCGGACGTGTACGCCATGGGCGGCGAGGTCGTGCTCGCGTTGAACATCGCGGCGTTCCCGGAGAGTCTCCCGGCCGCGGTACAGACTGAGATCCTGCGCGGCGGAGCCGAAAAGGTGCGGGAGGCCGGCGGGGTGATCGCGGGCGGGCACACCGTATGGGACAACGAGCCCAAGTACGGCCTGAGCGTGCTCGGGCTGGTGCACCCGAAGCGGCTGTTCTCCAAGGCGGGACTTCGGCCCGGGGACGTGCTCTATCTCACCAAGCCCATAGGGACGGGGACGATCGTCTCCGGCGTGCGGCAGGGTAAGGCCCGGCCCGAGTGGCTCGTGGGCGCGACAAACTGGATGCTGCGATTGAACCGGCACGCCATGCACCTGGCAAGAGCGGCCGGGGTGCGGGCGGCGACGGACGTGACCGGGTTCGGGCTGCTGGGACACCTGTGGGAAATGGCTTCGCATTCAGGCGTGGCGGTGGAAATCGAGGCGGGGGCGGTGCCGTTGCTGGAGGGTGCGCGCGAGTGCGCGTCGATGGGTTCGCACACCGGCGGGGAGACGCGAAACCGCGAGTGGGCGGGCGAGCACGTGACCTTCGCGGCGGCGGTGGACGCGCACCTCGCGGCGCTCCTGTTCGACCCTCAGACCTCGGGCGGGCTGATCATCGCCGTCGGCCCTCGCAAAGCGGCAGCTCTGGGGGCCGCCTTCGTCCGCGATGGCGCGCCTGCCTGGCGAATCGGAAGGGTGCGAGTTGGGGAGGCTGCGATCCGGGTCGTGTAGGCGGGCGGGTTACGCGTTGAAGGAAGGGTGCCTATACTCGAAAGAGCGTCCCCGGCCCCGGTGGAGGAGTCTGATTGACCGCCATTGCGACGAAGTACGAGACCGTCATCGGCCTCGAGGTCCACTGCCAACTGATCACGAAAAGCAAGATGTTCTGCAGCTGCAGCGCTGACTATTCGGGCGCTGAGCCGAACACCCATGTCTGCCCCGTGTGCCTGGGCATGCCCGGCGTGCTGCCCGTCATCAATGAGCAGGCCATCGAGTACATCACGATGACCGGCCTTGCACTGAACTGCGAGATCTCGGAGTTCAGCAAGTTCGACCGGAAGAACTACCCGTATCCAGACCTGATGAAGGGCTACCAGATCTCGCAGTACGACCTGCCTGTCTGCCACGATGGCTGGCTTGAGATCGAGGTTGACGGCGAGCGGCGCCGGGTCGGCATGGAGCGGGTGCACATGGAAGAGGACACGGCCCGCCTGCTGCACCGGACGGATGCTGTGACGGGCGAGGGCTACAGCCTGGTGGACGTGAACCGCTCGGGCACGCCGCTGATGGAAATCGTGAGCAAGCCGGACATGCGGACGCCGGCGGAGGCCCGGGAGTACCTGGTGCGGTTGCGCCAGATCCTGCGGTACATCGCCGTCAGCGACGCGAACATGGAAGAGGGGAACTTCCGCTGCGATGCCAACATCTCGCTGCGGCCCGTGGGCTCGGAAAAGCTGGGGACCAAGGTCGAGATCAAGAACATGAACAGCTTCCGGGCTGTGCACGACGCCATCGCCTTCGAGGAGGTCCGGCAGGCGCGGATGCTGGATGCGGGCGAGCGCATCATCCAGGAGACGCGGGGGTGGGTCGATGAGCGCGGCGAAACCGTGAGCCAGCGGACCAAGGAAGAAGCCAACGACTACCGGTACTTCCCGGAGCCGGACCTGCCGCCGCTGAAGCTCAGCCGCGCCTATGTCGAGGCGGTGCGGGCGAAGTTGCCGGAGCGACCAGCAGCGAAGAAGGAGCGTTTCCTGGACCTCGGGCTCTCCGAGCACGAGGCAACTGCGCTCACGGAGGACCGGGAGCGGGCGGCCTACTTCGAAGAGGTGATGGCGGCGCTCGGGCTCGACCCGGAGCGCAGCGCGAAGGTCGCGGCCAACTGGGTGCTGGGCGAGGTGGCCCGCTGGCTCAACGCGGAACAGAAGGAGATTGCGGCATTCCCGCTGGGAGCGGAACAGTTGGCCGGGCTGGCACGTCTGGTTGAGGACGGGAAGGTGACGCCAAACGTCGGCAAGGATGTCTTCGAAAAGATGATCGCGAACGGGCTGGAGGCGGCGGCAATCGTGGAGGCGGAAGGACTCGCCCAGATCAGCGGTGAAGCGGAGCTGGTGGAGGCCGTGCGCCGGGCTATCGCCGCGAACCAGAAGGCCGTGGACGACTACCGGGCTGGCAAGGATGCCTCGATCAAGTTCCTCGTGGGGCAGGTGATGCGAGAGACGCGGGGCCGGGCCAACGCCCAGGTGGTGCAGGGGCTGCTGGAACGGGAGTTACAGGCAAATGTTTAGGTTCCATAGCGATATCTCTGGTCAGTGGTATACTCGGGCCCGATGACGCACCGGACGATCCGCGACCACTCGGCCCTGAAGTGGCTGTACCCGGGGATGCACATCAAGCGCTGGCTGGCGCTGCTGCT
>JAHDWR010000240.1 GCA_023382755.1 Dehalococcoidia bacterium | reverse complement strand
AAGCTGGCTGTGACGCCGTCCACCCCGGGTACGGCTTTCTCAGCGAGAACGCTTCTTTCGCGCGGCGCTGCGCGGATGCCGGACTGATGTTCGTGGGGCCCCAGCCCGAGGTGTTGGACCTGTTCGGCGACAAGGCGCGGGCCCGGGCGCTGGCGCAGGAACTCGGCGTGCCGGTGCTGCCCGGGACATCGGAACCGACGAGCCTCGATGAGGCGCGCAGATTCCTGGTGGCGCTCGGCGAAAGTGGAGCGGTGATGGTGAAAGCGGTGGCCGGTGGTGGCGGCAGAGGCATGCGCCCCGTAACGCGGCCCGAAGACCTGGAACAAGCATACACACGCTGCCAGTCGGAAGCACGGTCGGCCTTCGGAAACGGCGATGTCTACGTCGAGCGGCTCATCCCGCTTGCGCGGCACATCGAGGTCCAGGTCGTGGGCGACGGAACCGGGCACGTCAGCCACCTGTGGGAACGCGAATGCACCATCCAGCGGCGCAACCAGAAGCTGGTGGAGGTGGCGCCCAGCCCGGGGCTGACGGACGACCTGCGCGACCGGCTCACCGGTCACGCGGTGCGGATGGCCGAGGCGGTGCGGTTCAAGAACCTGGGGACATTCGAATTCCTGATCGACGGCAGCTCGCCCTACGGGGCGAACGCGATCGCATTCATCGAGGCGAACCCGCGACTCCAGGTCGAGCACACGGTCACCGAGGAGGTGACCGGCATCGACCTGGTCACGACGCAGCTCCGGATCGCGGCCGGCGCCACCCTCGCCACGCTCGACCTCCAGCAGCCAGAGATCCCGAGGCCACGCGGGTATGCGATCCAGGCGCGGGTCAACATGGAGACGATCGCCGCTGACGGCCAGACACGGCCAACAGGCGGGACGATCACGGCGTTCGAGCCGCCGACCGGCCCGGGGTTGCGGACCGACACGTTCGGCTACGTCGGGTACACCACGAGCCCGTACTTCGATTCGCTGCTGGCGAAGCTCGTGGCTCACTCGGCGTCGGGGGATTTCGCGAGTGCCGCGGCGAAAGCGTACCGGGCACTCTGCGAATTCCGCATCGAGGGCGTGGGGACGAACATCCCGTTCCTGCAGAACCTCCTGCGGCATCCGGACTTCGTGAGTGACCGGATCTCGACGCGGTTCGTGGAAGAGCGGGCAGCGGAGCTGGCGGTTAGGACGGACGACACGCACCGGCGCCTGTTTTTCGAACACGAGCAGCCGGGAGGCGCCGCACCGGCGCCGGTGGTGGCCGGGCGCGCGGGGGCCGCAATCGACACGCGCGACCCGCTCGCCGTGCTGGCGCATGGGAAGGCGGCGGTGGAGGCGGCGCGGGAGGCTGCCGCACCGCCCGCGCCCGATGGGATGGTGGCCGTGCTGACGCCGCTCCAGGGCACCATCGTGTCGGTCGACGTGCGCGAAGGGGACACGGTCCATCGCGGGCAGCAGGTGGCGGTAATGGAAGCGATGAAGATGGAGCACGTCATCGCCGCCGAAGCCGGCGGCACCGTCCGGGGCATCCGCGTGGTACCGGGCGAGGCGGTGATGCCGGGCCATCCGCTGCTGTTCATCGAAGATTCGGGAGTCGAGACGGAACACGAGGTCCAGGCGGTCGAGGTGGACCTCGACCGGATCCGGCCCGACCTCCAGGAAGTCCATCAGCGCCACGCCATCGGGCTGGACGCCGCCCGCCCGGATGCCGTGGCCCGGCGCCGAAAGACGGGCCAGCGCACGGCCCGCGAAAACATCGACGAACTCTGCGACCCTGGCACCTTCATCGAGTACGGGCCACTGGTGATCGCGGCCCAGCGACGGCGCCGGCCGGTGGAGGAACTCATCGAGAAGACGCCGGCGGATGGCATGGTGGCGGGCATCGGCAGCGTCAACGGTGACCAGTTCGAGGATTCGAAGGCCCGGACCATCCTCATGTCCTACGACTACACCGTGCTGGCCGGGACGCAGGGCACGCAGAACCACCGCAGGAAGGACCGCATGTTCGAGCTCGCCGAAAGGCACCGGTTGCCCGTCGTGTTCTTCACCGAGGGCGGTGGCGGGCGGCCCGGCGATACCGATGGCGTCGGCGTGGCGGGGCTCGATTGCATGGCGTTCAACTACTTCGGGAAGCTGAGCGGGCTGGTCCCGCTGGTCGGGATCACCTCGGGCCGGTGCTTCGCGGGGAATGCCGCACTCCTCGGGTGTTGTGACGTGGTGATCGCCACGAGGGGTTCGAACATCGGCATGGGCGGCCCGGCCATGATCGAAGGCGGCGGGCTGGGGATCTTCCGGCCTGAGGAAGTCGGGCCAACGGACGTACAGGCGCCCAACGGAGTCATCGACGTGCTGGTGGAGGATGAGGCAGAGGCGGTGCGGGTCGCGCGGAAGTACCTCTCGTACTTCCAGGGGCCGGTGAGTGGCTGGGAGTGCGCCGACCAGCGGCTGCTGCGGAGCGCCATCCCGGAGAACCGCTTGCGCGTGTACGACGTGCGGAGCGTCATCGAAACGCTGGCCGACACGGGCTCGGTGCTCGAACTGCGGCGGGATTTCGGGCCGGGGATGGTGACCGCGCTCATCCGGATCGAGGGACGGCCGCTTGGCCTGGTGGCGAATAACCCGATGCACCTGGCCGGGGCGATCGATAGCGATGGAGCGGACAAGGCAGCGCGCTTCATGCAGCTCTGCGATGCCTTCGATATCCCGCTGCTGTTCCTTTGCGACACCCCGGGGATCATGGTGGGGCCCGAGGTGGAAAAGACCGCGCTCGTGCGTCACGCCGCCCGGATGTTCGTGACCGGGGCAAGCGTGAGCGTGCCCGCGTTCACCATCATCCTGCGGAAAGCGTACGGGCTGGGCGCGCAGGCGATGGCCGGGGGCAGCTTCAAGGCGCCGTTCTTCACGGTCTCCTGGCCGACTGGCGAATTCGGGGGGATGGGGCTCGAAGGGGCGGTCAAGCTCGGCTACCGGAACGAACTTGCCGCCGTGGAGGACCCGGAGGCGCGCAAACGGCTGTTCGAGGAGATGGTCGCCCGATCTTACGAACGCGGGAAAGCCGTGAACACGGCCTCGCACTTCGAAATCGACGACGTCATCGACCCGCTCGACTCACGGTTCTGGGTCACGCGGGCGCTGAAGTCGGTGCCGCCGCCCTCGCCGCGGGACGAAAAGAAGCGGCCGAACATCGACACGTGGTAGCGGGTTCGCGGACCGCCCGGGTGGGCTTATGATGCGCGGCCACATGGACCTGCTGGCTGGCGAACGGTTTTCGGTGGCGTCGTACGGGATCGGCGCCGCATACGCGGCGTGGCTGCTGCGCGAGTTCGGCGCCGACGTTCGCCATACGACGGCGCTTGACCCGGAAGGCCTCGGCGCGTTTCTCGGGCAGGGCGCAGCGTTCGCCGCGCTACCGCCGCTGGAAGTCGAGGCGGGCGGGACCCTGATCACGGATATCCCGGTATCGGCCCGGGCCCGCGAACAGGTCGAAGCGCTCTCGAGGCTGGCGAGGGTCATCTGGCTCACGCCATGGGGGACGGAGACGAGCTGGAGCGGGCGGCCTTCGACTGAGCTCGCGCAGTATGCGGCAGGCGGCTGGATGACGATGGTGGGCGAACCCGACCGAGAGCCGCTCGCCCCGCCGGGCAGCCTCGGGCAGTTCATTGCGGGCCTGTACGCGGCGATTGCGGCATTGACGGGGCATGCGGGGTATGGCGGTGGCCCCGGCCGGGTTGAGGTGGCGGAGATCGAGGCGGTGGCCGCCACGCTCATCTACGACTCGATCGCGTTCCAGTACTACGGGACGCTGCGGGGGCGGGCAGGCAACCGCTACAGCCGCAACCAGCCGACCATTGTCACTTTGCCCTGCAAGGATGGGTACATCGGCATCCACGGTGCGTTGCACAGCCAGTGGGTGACGCTCGCGGGGCTGGTGGGGCACCCCGAACTGGTGCGCGACCCGCGGTTCGCTTCGCCCGGAGAGCGGGCGAAGCACATCGGCCAACTGGACGAGTACCTGTTGCCGTGGCTGGCGGATCGGACCCGCTGGGAGGTCTACCACGAACTCCAGCGGAACCGGATCCCCTGCTCGGCGCACCCGGACATGGCGGAGGTGCTCGCCTCGCCCCAGCTGACAGCGCGGCGGTTCTGGCGTGAGGTTTCGACGCCGGCGGGGAACACGTTGCGGGTGCCCGGGGCACCCGCGCGGGTACGGACGGGGCCCTCCGCGGGCCGCGGGCGCGCACCGGGCGGCCCGTGGCGCGAAGGGGCGCTGCGGGTGGTCGACCTGTCCATGGGCTGGGCCGGGCCGTTGGCCGGCCAGATCCTGGGGTTGCTCGGGGCCGACGTCATCAAAGTCGAGAGCCACATCCGCTTCGATTGGTGGCGCGGGTCGCGGCCGCCGGGCGACGACCCCTCGCTCGCACTCCACGAACGGAGCCACGTTTTCAACGCGGTGAACCGCGGTAAGCGGGGGATCACGTTGAACCTGGCGACACCGGGCGGCAACGACCTCGCGCACCGCCTGATCCGCGATGCCGACATCGTGATCGAGAACTTTGGCGCCGGGATCATCGAAAAGCTGGGGCTCACCTACGAGCGACTGAGTGCCGACAACCCCGGGCTGATCATGCTGCGGCAGCCGGGCTTCGGGAGCGACGGGCCCGAGGGCGGCTATGTGACCTTCGGCAACACGATCGAGGGCATGTCCGGGCTGACCGCGCTCATCGGCTACCCGGGCGGCCAGCCGGTGATGCTCAGCAACGCGCTCGGCGACCCGGTAAGTGGGCTGACCGGGACTATCGCGCTGCTCTCGGCCCTGGCGGCACGGGAGCGGGATGGGCGGGGGCGGCTGGTCGAGGCGGCCCAGCTCGAGGGGTTCATGCCGCTGGTCGCGGAGGCGCTCATC
>JAHDWR010000239.1 GCA_023382755.1 Dehalococcoidia bacterium | reverse complement strand
AAGACCGAGAACTCGACCGGCTGCAGCTTGAGCTTGATACCGATCTCCGCGAGGTCTGTCTGGACCTTTTGCATCATGGTGTTGAAGTCGACGCCGTACACATTGACGTTCGGGTAGATGGCGTCGATCTCGAAGCCATCGGGCTGGCCGCCGTCCTTCATGAGCTGCTTCGCCTTTGCGAGGTCGCGCTCCGGAAGGGGAAGGTTCTTGGTCCCGAGGAACCCGTTGGGGATCGGAGCCGCCTGCTTCTTGCCGCCCCCGCCAAGCGTCACCTGGATGAGCCCGTCGTAGTCGAGGGCCAACCGCACGGCCTCGCGGATGTTCGCGTTGAGGTCTATCTTCGTGTCTTTGGCACCGGGGCTGAGTGCGATGTAGACGAAGTTGAACGACGGCACTTCCTTGATGACCACCGACTTGTTGTTGACTTTCTTGGCTGTGTCGGGGTCCAACTGCATCGCGATGTCGGCGTCGCCGGTCTCCAGCTGCTGGCGCTGCGTCACGGCGTCCTTGACCTGCTTGATGATGACCTCCTTCAGCGCAGGCTTGTCGCCCCAGTAGTTCTCATTGCGGAGGAGCCGGATCTCGTCGCCTTCCGTGTAGTTCACCAGGGTGTAAGGGCCGCTGCCCGCCGAGTTCTTGAGGAACCACTCTTCGGCCTTGTCGGTGGTATCGGCGTCGCTCGCGTTCGTCGCGCCGTTTGCCGTGGCAAGCTTGCTATTGGTGATGCCCGCGTACGGCGCGTTCACCTTCGCCAGGAATGCCGAGTCGGGCGCCGCCAGCTTCACGATGAGGGTCTGGTCATCGGGTGTCTCCATGCTGGTGATGCCATCCATGAAGTAGGCGGCTGAGCCCTTGACGTTGGCCAGGCGCTCGAACGACCACTTCACGTCGGCCGAAGTCAGGGGAGTCCCATCCGCGAACCTGGCGTCTTTGTCCAGGTGGAATGTGTATTGCGTGCGTTCCGCGTTGCCTTCCCATTTTTCCGCGAGGCGAGGGATGAACGTCTGATTGTCTTTCGGGTCCAAGCCGATGAGTGTGCTGTAGGTCGCGGTCAGGTAGATCTGGCACGTGTCGCAGTACGCCCGTGCCGGGTCCAGTGAGTTGATGTCCATGTCACGCGCGATGACCAGCGGCGTGTCGTTATCGCCGCCGTTGGCTCCGTCGCCATCATCGTCGTCATCGCCGCCGCAAGCGACGGCCATCATCGCAGTAATGGCCAAGGAAGCGACCGCGGCCAGCCAAAGGCTCTTCTTCAAGGTCTTCATGTGAGTTCCCCCAACTCGAATCGACGCGCGTCTCGCCGCCTTTTCGTCACTGGTCCGCATCACTTGCCCGGGCTGGCGGTAACCCCTGTGCCAGCGGGCGTTGCGGCGCAGTAACGAGATGACGACCTGTCACGTGACATTGCGTCACGTGTTGGGCGTCGTCTACGCTCCTGATCACAGGCTGTCAAGTCGAACGAGCGGCCTCAGGCATGTGTTTGCGAGCCGCTGTCAGTGGAATCAACGCCGGGGAGGATGCATGGCTCGAACCGCGGAGTTCACGGCCGGGCGCGTGAAGCCCCTCACGCCAAAGGGCGAGGACACGCGGGACGCCCTTATTAAGGCTGCCCTGGCTGAATTTTCCGAGCATGGGTATGCCGGTGCGCGGGTTGGACGGATTACCTCGCGGGCGGGCGCCGGGTATGGCACGTTCTACAAGTACTTCGCCAGCAAGGCGGACCTCGTCCGGATGGTCATGAAGGAGGTGTACGACGACATCTTCGCGCACGCCATCTCCGAGACACACAGCGCCCGCCCGGTTTCCGAGCGTGTCTACCTGGACCTTCTTGGCAGCCTCCGCTCGTTTGCCAAGCATCGTGACACGCTCCTCGTCCTCGACAGCGCTGTTGGGGCGGACCCCAAATTGGCTGCCTATTTGGCAACGCTCCAGGAGCGAGATGTGGTCGAATACGCCGAGATCCTCCGCACCACCGAGGGATACTGTCCTGTCGGCGACCCCTATCTCGTCTCGCTGGCTGTGAACTCACTCGGTGACGAGGTTGCGCGACGCTGGATACACTCGGCCCATTTCACGGCGAGCGATGGCCAGGCCCGGGAGATCGCGCGGCTGCTGACTGCGATGTGCCTCGCGGTGGTCACCAACGATGAGGGTCGGGCGACGAACGAGCCGGTGTGAGTCCTGGGTTAGCCGAACCGCGGGGAACTCCCCAACAATCGCCCCCGCGGAATTGGTGACACGGACCGCCGACGCGAAGGGCGAGGTGTTGAAACGGCTTGCCTCATCTTGAGCGCAGGCCACGTCACCGAACAGGTTCGAGACGCAGGAGCCCGAGTCGTCCCCACACGCGTTGGGGTGAGCGCCGTCAGGCGTTCCGCAGCACCTCTCGCAGGAGTGTAAGCCGATTCTTCAGAGCCGCGGCACCAGCCTGACTGGATGTCTGGCCGGGGCGCAGGCCGAGCACGCCTAGAGCGGTCAACCCACCCGTGAGGAAGTGCCTGCGGTTCACGCCGCGAATCCTACTCCGCCGGCCACCGCTCGGGCATCATGAGATCAGGACCGCCCATCGCACGCGGCCGCCGTCGCTCGTGCTTGGCCTCGAGGTTCTCGGCAAGACCGAGAATCCTGGCCTCCAGGCGACGCGGGAAGTAGCCGCCGGGCAGGGCAGGGGTCCAACAGCATCCCGTTCTTGTATCGCCCATTTTGCGCTGTGGTACCCTGCTTACGCCCCAGATTCAAAACAAGGAGCTCAGGGCATGGCTGCACGACGGAGAAGCCGCCCCATCGTCAGGGTTATGCCCGTGGCGTTGGCTTGCTGTCTCGCGATCAGCATGCTGCTCTCCTCGACCGTCCATGCGCAGATCCCGACTCCCAGCCCGTCCGCCACAGCGGCGCCGGCGCCGTGGCCGGCACCGACCGACTTGCGATTGGAGCAGTCGGTAAACGTCACGAACCCGGACGGGTCGTTTGTCCTGCCCGAGAACCGTGAGGCAGTCTCCTCTCTCACCTGGTCGGCGGTACCGGGATTCGCTGGAACGTATGTGTTGGAACGCGCGCGGGCACCGTACGGGTCAACGGAGCCGAGACACTGGGAGGCGTTCGCTCAAGTCGCCGGCACGTGGTTCGTCGAAGAGCCGTATCCGTTTCTCGACCTCCTCGCGTACCAGCGGTGCTACCGCGTCGCCACGACGGTGGACGGCCATACCGGGGCGTATTCCAATGAGGTCTGCACGGTGGTCCCGCCGAGCTCGGGTCCTGAACCGGCCGGCGAACCGGAGTTCAATTGGGACATCGTGAAAGAGGTTGTCGTCCCGCTCATGGGCGATGACGGCCGCACCCACTATGTGACGCTCTCTGAGGACACGGCGGGGACTGTCCGAGTCCGGCTCAGCCTGTTCAACTTCCAGCCCGGCACCTACCACACGGTCCTCTTTCGCCGCGGTGATTGCTCCGCCACGGCGACCTACGGCGCGGCCGACGCCTTACCCCGCGATGATCGCTTCACACTCGATGAAGATGCCGCGACAACGCTCGTGCTGACCTTCTTCAACACCGACGACATTACGATCACGCCTGGTCCAAAGAGCATCTACGACGCCGACGGCACATCGCTCGCCGTCTACCGACCGGGTTCCGGCGGCAGCGGCCTCCTGGCAGCCTGCGCTGAGCTCTCCACGCCGCCGGGGCCACCGGATACCGGCACCGGAGCTACCACCGCGGACGGTGCTCCCGTCGACTACCGGGGCATTGGCGCTCTTGTGGGCGGGCTGGCCCTGGTCTCGGTCTCGGGCCTGGTGGCCTGGCGCCGGCATGCTCTCCGGGGCGGGCGCCACACGTGCACCCCGTGAGTCCTGACCGGGCTCGCGTTGAGGGGGTCCTCGCTTCCCGGCGAGGGCCTTCTGCTTTGTGACGCCCATGAACGTTACCGCTGTTGCACGGGCCGCCGGGGTCTCTCCTTCGGGGTTGCGCTGGTGGGAGCCCAAATGCTGGAACCAGGCCGGCGCCACATCTTCGCGCCATGCATATCGGGATCCGGTTCGGTACATCCAGGGTGCCCTCGCGGCTGACGGGGGTTTCGCGTGCCCAGGCATCGCCGTCACCGGTGGCACTCATGACACTCGAGCGCTCAGCACCTGGAACCGTGTCGTGTGACAAAGGGGGCTTGGTGCCCGAATTCCGGATCGTTCGGCCGTGCCGCTGCTCGTCCTTCAAGCTGATACTCCAACGAGAGAGAAATGGCGGCTTGAGGAACGAGGCAAGCTGCCTTCAGACGGAAATGGAAGACCACGACGGCCCATGCGGAAAAAGGAGTTGATACCCAAGAGTACTTCTCGGATCGACATCGCCCCACTACAGTCCATGGAGGAACTCGAAGTGAAGGTCAAATTCTTCGCACTAGCGGCAGCTGTACTGCTTGCAACCGGCCTTTTTGCCGGAACGACTCTGGTTAGCGCCAAATCAGGCGAACAGAACGGGGATTCGCTCTCCATCGTCCAGGCTCGCGGCGGCGCCTACGTCATCGTAACCGAGTTGACTGCTGACAATCTCAGCTTCAACTACGGGTGGAACAACGTCGACGCGTTCGAGTCGGCTCCGGTCGGATACTGGATTGGCGTGTACGACCGCACGGCGCTGCACTATGTCTGGGCCACCGACAATCCGCTCACCCCAACCCCCAAGCTCCTGAAGCTCAGGTCGTTGGACGAGACCACCATGGTCTCTGGTCATAATTACGAGATCCACTTCTACGTGCGTGACAGCTACGGCCCGCCAGCCACTAACGTTACGCTGCTGGAAGTCTTCTTCACCGCCCCGTGAGTCCTGCTCGGGCTCGCGTTGAGAGGGTCCTCGCTTCCCGGCGAGGGCCTTCTGCTTTGTGCCGGGAGGCTGTCCGTCCGCCCTACACGCTTGACCTTGCAGTGGCTGCAAGGTTTAGGGTTGGCGCGTGAACGTTACCGCTGC
>JAHDWR010000238.1 GCA_023382755.1 Dehalococcoidia bacterium | reverse complement strand
GCGGGGCCGGTGTGGCTGCCGCTCGCCATTGGGGCCGGGGCCGTCCGCCTGCTCCGGCAGGAGTACCCGTCCCGGGAGGTACTCGGTTACGCGGGAGCTGGCGCCCTCCTCGGCATCATTGCCGCCAGCCTGCGGTTCGGCATGGGCTGGGACGGCTTGCGCGTCCCGCCGTTCGATGCGTTCGCCGCCGGTTTCGATGAGCCATGGTCGACCGAATCGACCCTGTACCTGGCGGCCATCTATCTCGTTCCTCTCGTCGTCACCGGGGCCGTTGTGGCCGCCTGGGAGGTCTTTCGGGCCGCGCTGGGGGAGGACCTGGCCGCACACCGGATCGAGGTGCTGGCGTGGGCGGGCGTCGCCTTCGCCTGGCTGCTCGTCTCGGCCGGCGCCCACTCCCCTGTGCCGCTGGTTGCGCTCTCGATCCCGCTGGCATTCCTGCTGGGCCCGGCGCTTGGCAGGCTGGCCAACGCGGCATGGTCCGCCGACTGGACATACGCCCGCTACCTGGTCCCCGGCGGGCTGACCTCGCTCCTCGTGGTGGTCGCGTTCTTGCTGGAATGGGCTCGCGACGGCCGCGTCGGCGACAGCAGCGAGAAGCTCGCGGTTGGGGGCCTTGTTGTGGTTGCCCTTGGCTGTGCCGGGCTCCTCGCATCCAACCGGCGGAGTATCGCGACCCTGGCCGCCCCGGCCGCGGTCATCGCGTTGCTCCCGGCCCTGTCGGGCCTCTCCGGTGTGGCCTTCTCGGGCCCGAACGAACCGATGCCGTCGCCCGTGAGCCCCTTCCAGGCCCGGGAGATCCGCGACATCGCCGTCCGCGCGCGCGAGGAACAGGGCGGGATCATCGTGATTCACCCCCGGTTCGAGCGGGACCTCACCTGGGCATTCCGTGATTCCGGCGACCTGGTCATCGCCTCCGGCCCGGTGCCCGGCGCCGCGATGATGGTCTGGCCCATCGAGGCCGACCCCCCGGAAGGCTACAGCGTCCTTGATGGCGAGTGGACGGTGCTCAGGGAAAGACGCGGTCCAGATGGCGGCTTCCTCGACTACCTCCGCTGGCTGTCGAACCGCAATACTCTCTCCGTCGGGCGCGTGCCCGTCATCGTCTACCTGAAAGCAGAACAATGACCGCTCGTCCCGCCTCCCCGACCTCCCCCCGGCCAGCCGCCATCGACCGGCTGCTTGCCGTGCGGCTCGCCGTGAACTGGGAAGTTGCCGCGTACGCCGCAGTCCTCCTGGCGGCATTCGGCCTGCGTTTCTGGGACCTCGGGTCTCGCGCGCTGCACCACGACGAGAGTATCCACGCGCAGTGGTCCTGGGGCCTGCTGCAGGGCAACTACAACCATAGCCCCGTCTTCCATGGGCCGTTCTACTACCACGTCCAGGGTCTCGTGTTCTTCCTGTTCGGCGCGACGGACTACACGAGCCGCGTTTCCGCGGCAATCTTCGGGACGGCGCTCGTCGCCCTCCCCCTCCTCATGCGCCGGCGGCTCGGGCCTGCCGGGACGCTTGCCGCGGTGGCATTCATCGCATTCTCGCCGACACTCGTCTATTACAGCCGGTTCTTCCGCGAAGACATCTACATGGGCGCCTTCACCCTCCTCATGGTCGCGGCGATGTGGCGCTACATCGATGAGGGCCGCCAGCGTTGGCTCTTCGTCTTTGCCGCCGGCTTCACCGGGAACGTGCTGACGAAGGAGGGCTCGTTCCTGGCTTTCGCGGTCTTCCTGGTCTACCTGGACGTGTATCTGGCGAACCAGCTCGCCGTCCGCACCCTCGCGGCGCGCGACCTCGACACGCTCCCGCGGCGCATCCTGTTGACGATCGGGTTCTCCCCCTGGGCGTGGGTGGTGGCCGCCATCTGGCCGTTCGCCGCTCCGCTCCGCAGGAACCTCGACTGGGGAGAGGACCTGCCGCGCGGCGGCGAGGTGCTGCTGCTGCTCGGCACCTTCACGCTGCCCCTGCTGACCCCGGTCTCCCGCGTCGTCTTCCTGGAAAAGTTCGGGCTCATCGACAAAGACCGCCTGAGCTGGGAGAAGAGCCTCCAGGGCACGGTCGGGACGCGCGATGCCATTGCCCTGCTGGGCCTGTTTTCCGTCACCACCAGCATCGCCGCCTTCGCCGGCCTCCAGTGGAAACCGAAGGTGTGGGGCATCGCCTTCGGCGTCTCCGCGTTCGTCTATCTCTCCCTCATGACGTCTCTCTGGACGAACCTGGACGGGCTGGTCAGCGGCCCCTGGGGCTCCCTGGACTACTGGTACAGCCAGCAAGACGCCCACCGCGGCGACCAGCCGTGGTTCTACTACTACATGCTCATGCCTGCCTACGAGTTCGTCCCCCTCGTGCTCGTCGTTGGCGGCGCCTGGTGGTCCGTCGTCCGGGGAGACGCGTTCTCGCGGTTCCTGGTGTTCTGGCTGATTGGCATCTGGGGCGCGCTCTCGTGGGGCGCCGAAAAGATGCCCTGGCTTAACGTCCACATCGCACTCCCCGCGTGCATCCTCGCCGCCTGGACCGTCCAGCGCGCCTGGCAGTCATGGTCCGGCCGCGATGCTTCGCGAAAGACCGTGGCCACTCTCGGCAGCGTCGCCCTCCTTGCAGCCGGCGGATTGGCCCTGGTCGCGTTCCTCCCCGGAGGACTCGCGCTCCACGTGCTGCGCGGCGCGGTCGCCCTCGCCGTCGTCGCCGGGATCCTCTTCGCCGCCTGGCCACTCGGGCGTCCCGCGACGGCCTTCGTGACCGTGGTGGCCGTCATCGGCGCGCTCACGTTTTTTTCGCTGCGGACGATGGTCATGGCGGCGTACGAGCGGGGCGACGTGCCGAAGGACCTGCTGATCTATACCCAGTCCTCCCCCGGGCTGAAGGACGTCGCCGACCAGATCGATGCGCTGGCGGAGGCATCGGGCCTGGGCTATAACCTGCCCATCGCCGTCGATACCACCGACTCGTTCGCCTGGCCATGGGCCTGGTACCTCCGCGACTACAAGGCGGTCTCCTACGCCGACTTCTCCAACGGGCCACCGGCGGGGAACTTCCCGGTGATGCTCGTTGCCTACGCGAACGTCGGCCGCGCCCAGGACTACGCAGCCAGCAGCACCGCGGTCCAGTACGGGAGTCCCCAGCGGTACCCTCACCGCTGGTGGTACGACGAGACGTACAAGTACGCGATGAGCGTCGATAACGGCCAGGCGTGCCTTTCGCGTTCGGGCAACTGCGGACCGTTCCGCCTGGAAACCTGGAAGGTCATCGCGGACGGTGTCTTTGGCGGTGGCTGGCTCGACGCATGGTTTCACTACTGGAGAGACCATTCGCCCGGCCGCCAGCCTGGGTCAACCGATGCCTTCGCGTTCTTCCCCGCCAACTTCGACCTTGCGACCGGCAAGCTCTCGGCTCGCCCCGTCGAGCCGCCCAGGCCCGGTACCGACGACGAGGGGCGGCCGTCGTTTGGCGGCCTCGGCTCGCTCCCCGGCCAATTCTTCGCCCCGGTCGACGTCGAATCCGATGCCGAGGGGAACCTGTACGTCATCGACAGCGCGACGAAGAAGCTCCAGAAGTTCGACCCCCGGGGCGAGTTCATCACGTCGGTCGACATCCGCGACAACGCCGCCGACGCCGGCGAACAGTCTCAACCCTGGGGCCTCGCGGTCGGCCCGAACGGCCAGGTGGTTGTCGCCGATACATTCGGCTGGCGCATCCGCGTCTACAGCCAGGATCTCGAGCTGCTCGCCAGCTTTGGCCAACCCCCGGATACGTCGAAAGCGCCCGGCCCATTCGACCTGTTCGGGCCGCGGGACGCTGTGGTGGATGCCACCGGCCAGGTGTGGGTGACCGATACCGGGAACGACCGGCTCCAGGTGTTCACGCTCGATGGCCAGTTCGTCCGGACGGTGGGGTCCGTGGGGAGCGGCCCCGGCCAGTTCGATGAGCCAGTCGGCATCGATATCGGGCCGGATGGCGCGATCTATGTGGCCGACATGTACAACCGCCGCGTGCAGGTGCTCAACGGCGACGGGAGCTACCGGTCGGAATTCGCGGTGGATGGGTGGGGCGGGACCGAGGTGAACGACAAGCCCTATCTGCGCGTGTTGTCCGACGGCCGCGTTGCGGCCGGCGTGCCCTCAGCCAACCTGGTGCGCATCTACGGGGAGAATGGCTCCCTCTCCGCGACCATCTCCCCGGAGGCCGGACCACTGGACCGCCCTTACGGGATGGTTGAATCCGCCGATGGTAAGCTCTGGATAGCCGAGGGCGGCGCAGCGCGGCTCAGGCTCTTCGATATCCCCTAGATCACAGGCGGTCCCGTGCTTCGTTCCATCCGCTTCTGGGCCAGCCTCGCAATCAGCCTCGTGTTCATCGCGCTCTTCCTCCGGGCGACGCACCCGCGCGACCTCGCCTCGGCCCTCGAACAGGCCAGCTACTGGTGGCTCATCCCCGGCACGGGCGTGCTCTTTGTCGCCATCGTCGCCCGGTGCATCCGCTGGTCCATCCTCATGCGCCCGGTGGCGCGCCTGAGCCCGGCCCGACTCTTCCCCTACGCCATCATCGGCTACATGGCGAACAACCTGCTTCCGGCGCGGGCCGGCGAGCTGGTGCGTGCCTACGTGCTCGGGGATCGCGAGGGCGTTTCCAAGATGGGCACCTTCGGCACGATCGCGGTCGAACGGCTCTTCGATGGCGTCACCCTCGTCCTGATGCTCCTGATCGCGGGCTCGGTGGTCGGGTTCGAAGACAGCAGGCTGCGCGCCATCGCCGTCGCATCGACCATCCTGTTCGTCATCGCCCTGGTCGCCTTCTATGTGCTCACGCTCGATGAGCGCCGCGCGAAGCGCGTCATCCACATGTTCCTGCGCGTCCTCCCCGATCGCTTCGAGCACCAGGCCGAGGCGATGGCCGACTCCCTGGTCGGCAGCCTCCGCTCGGTCCACGATTGGCGTCCACTCCTGCTGGTGGCCCTCTTCAGCGGGACCGCCTGGACTATCGAGGCGGCCGCCTATGCGGTCATCGGCCAGGGCTTCGACATGGA
>JAHDWR010000237.1 GCA_023382755.1 Dehalococcoidia bacterium | reverse complement strand
GGTTTGCGGGCGCGCATGACGGCGATGGGGATGGTGAAGCCCCAGGGATCGTCGCGGAGTTCGAAGGCGACGGCGACCGGCGGTGCCGCTTCGGCGATGAGGCTGCGGAGCATGGCGATTTTTTCGGTGGGGCACTGCTGGCGCTTCGCCCAGTCGGCGCCGTCGAGGGCGAGGGGGAAGCGTTCGAGCATCTCCGGTTCGAAGCCGGCAGCGCGCAGCATGCGCATCCACTCCGAGCCGCGGTAGTCGCGGACGTGGGAGGGGTCGCGCAGGAACTCGATGCAGTTGAGGAAGGTATCGAGCGCGGGGTCTTCGGGGGCCACGGAATCGGCAACGATGAGGACGCCGCCGGGCCGGAGGACGCGGAAGGCCTCTGCGAGGGCGCGGGCGGGGTCGGCGTAGTGGTGGGCGCTGACACGGCTCGTGACGACATCAACCGTGGCATCTTCGAACGGCAGCCGCTCTACGTCGCCGACCCGGAACTCAACGTTCTGGAGACCGCGTTGGGCGGCGAGCGACGCGGCCATCTCGACCATCTCGGGGGTGACGTCGATGCCGACGACGCGGGCTGCGTGACGCGCACATGCGAGTGCGGTGTGTCCGGCCCCGGAGCCCATGTCGACGACCAGCTCCTGGCCGGTGAAGCCCGCGGCTTCGACGATCGTGGCGAGGTCGGGGCCGTTCGCATGGTAGGAGAAGGTGGCATAGGCCAGGGCGACGGGGCCGAACTGCTTGCGGACCTGGTCGGTGGTGGTGCTCATGGCGGGCTCCGGTCGAGGTGAGGAGGTTGGTGAGTACAGCTTCGGTGGGCTGCCGAGGATAGTCTAGGATATGCTTATCATGGTTTCGATAGCCGGGAGGCATACATGGAACTGCACCAGTTGCGCTACCTGAGGGCGGTCGTGCGCAGCGGGTCGGTGACCGCGGCGGCAGAGGCCGAGTTCGTCGCGCAACCCTCGGTGAGCAAGCAGTTGCGGCTGCTGGAGCGGGAGCTGGGCGTGCCACTCTTCCACCGGGTGGGCCGCAAGGTGGTTGCGACGGACGCCGCGCTGGCCCTCGCCGACTGCGCGGACCGGGTGTTCGACGACCTGGCGGCGACGGTGGCGGCGGTCTCGGGGCCGGAGTCGGTGCGGGGCGGGACGTTACGGATGTGCGCGACTGAGACGGTGACCGACCACCTGTTGCCGCCCGCGCTCACGGAACTCAAGCGGCTCTACCCGGAGTGCCACGTGCGGGTGGAGATGCTGGGTACCGATGACGCGGTCGCGAAGGTTCTCGCGGACGAGGTCGACCTGGCGATCGTGGCGTTGCCGCTGGCGGACTCGCGGCTGGACATCCACATGCTGCTGGAGGAGGAGGTGTTGCTGGCAGTGCGGCGCGGACATCACTGGGCCGAACTCGACCGCGTACCGCTGGACGACGTGCTCGCGGAGCCGGGACTGCTGCTTTCGATGCCCGGCCACGGACTGCGGGCACTGGTGGATGACGCCTCGCGGCGGGCGGGGATCGAGGCGGCCGGGCGGATCGAGCTGCGGTCGCAGGCAGCGTTGTTGGCGATGGTGGCCGCAGGCGGCGGCGTGGCGTTCGCGCCGCGGATGACGGTTGAGGGGCGGACGGACGTGGCGGCGGTGCCGGTCGAGCCGGCGCTCAGCCGGCAGGTGGGGTGGGTGCGGCGGCGGGGGCGGCACCTGCCCGCAATCGGGGTCGAACTGCTGCGGCTTGTGGGCTGGACCGAGTGACCGATCAGCGGCGGGCGAGGCCGGCGAGGGCCTCCTCGAGGGCGGTTTCGTAGATGGGCGCCTTCGCCACCTCGGCGCCATCGACGGTGATGACCGGGATTTCGAACATGTAGCGCTCGTGGAGGGCGTCGTCGCTTTCGATGTTCACGAGTTCGACGGCCATGGGGATGCGACGGCCGATGCGGGCGAGCATCTGTTCGGCGTGGTCGCAGAGGCTGCAGCCGGGCCGGCCGTAGAGGGTGACCCGGAGGGGCGGCGGCATCAGGCCGGGTTGGGCGAGTTCCCGGGCTCGTCGTCCCGTGGGGGCAGGTCGCCCCAGGCGCGCTCGGCGTATTCGGGTGTTATCGGGCCCGGTTTGCGGTACAGGATGCCCGCGGCTATGACGGCGATGCCGAGCAGGATGCCGCTGGTGAGCTGGGGCACGGGCACATCGGCGATGGTCTGCTCATCGAAGCGGAAGTAGGAGAGGAAGAACCGCATGATGCCGTACATGGCGACGTAGCTGCAGAACACCCAGCCGGGGACGCGGATGAAGCGGCGGGCGACGAAGAGGAGGATGGCGAGGATGATGAAGTCGCCAAAGAGTTCGTAGCCACCGGCGACGGGGTGGACGGCGTAGGTATCGAGCGGGCGGAGGGGGTCGTTGGGGTCCTGGTTGTTGAGCCAGTAGCGGTACTGGGGGCTATCGGGGTGGAGATACTTCACGGCCCAGGGGAGGCCGCTGCGGTCGGCCAGGTGTTCGCCGTTGATGAGGTCGCCGAGGCGGCCGATGCCCTGGCCAAGGATCATGCCGGGAGCGGCTGCATCGAGGCCGATGGCGATGGGCCACTTGTGGTAGAGCGCGTAGAGCAGCCCGCCCAGGACGCCACCAAGGAGGCCACCGTAGAGGGTGATGCCGCCTTCGGTGATGCCGGTGACGATCTTCAGCGGCTCGCCGGAGAAGCGGTCCCAGTGCTCGAACACGTAGAAGAGGCGCGCGCCGACGATAGCCGAAGGCACGCCGACGAGGGCGATCTCCTGGGCGACCTCGGGCGGGATACCGTCCTTCTTCGCAATCCAGACGGAGAGGGACACGCCAGCGATGATGCCGATGGCGGTGAAGAGCCCGTGCCAGGTGAGGGTGAAGGGCCCGAGGTCGAACATGACCGGGTTGATATCGATGTTGATCGCGAGGAAGGGAAGCAGGGCGAGGCCACTCATCGGGAGTAGCGTACAGGGGCGTGGGGATAGCGGCGATGAGAAGTGAGAGGAAAGAGGAAAGAGGAGAGAGGAAACAGGAAAGAGTGGCGGCCCCGCCGCTGCAAGCCCCGCCCCCGCCCCGGATTGTCGATTGTCGATTCACGATTGACGCCGGGTGGACAGTGCGAAGGAGGAAGTGCGAAGTGCGCTGGGCCAACGACCGGGAAGGTCATGGCCGGCGGCCAACGGCCCTGGATGCGGTGTAGGCTTTGGGGCATGAGTGACCGTGAGAGCCGGGTGGCGTGGGTCCGGATGGCGCGAGAGGGGGCGCCGGGGGAGTGGCTGTTGCCGGAGTTGGAGGCGATCCGCGAGGGTGGCAAGGCGAGGGTGGTGGTGCTGGATGCGACGGGGCCGGATGGGGAGGCCGTGGACGCGATGAGCGGGGAGCAGCTGCGGGCGCTGACGCTGTTCGCGCTGCCGGTGGTGTGTTGTTTCGAGGGTGAGCTGGAGGTAGGAATGGCCGCTATCGCGCTGGCGGCGGACATCCGCGTTTGCGGGGCGAAGGCGGCACTGGTGGTCCGGCCGGGGACGGAACGGCTGGATGCGGAAGCGCTGTTGCAGGCCGGGCTGGTGACTGCCGTTGCCGGGGCTGGAGAGGCGGCCGGGGAAGCCCGGCGCATCGCGGAGGTGATCGCTTCGCGGGGGCCGATCGCGACGCGGTTGGCCAAAGAGGCGATCAAGCGAGGGGCACATCAGCCGTTCGAGCAGGCGCTACGATTCGAGACTGATTTGACCTTGCTCTTGCAGACGACCAAAGATCGCGCAGAAGGGGTCCGGGCGTTCCTTGAGAAGCGACCCCCATTGTTTACAGGTGAGTGACCATGATCGTGATGCTCGAAGAGCCGGAAGCCTGGTCGTTGATGATGCTTGTCAGCGCCGTCGCCGTGGACAACGCGGACCTTTCGAACGAAGGGAAGGAGGCGATTCGCAGGTGGCGGAGCGATCGCCCGGAGGGGAGCCCGGAGCTGGGGAAGCTGACGGACGACCTGAACAAGGCGCTGAACGCGCACATCGACGCGAAGTTCCTGCGGCGCGTGAAGAGCGGCGGCCGCTATGAGACGGTGAAGAAGTAATGGAAGTCCGATTTTCAGACGACGAGATCGCGGAAGCCCTGACGGTGCTGGTGAACCGGATGGCGGACGAGGCGGGGCTTTCGGACAAGGACCGGGCGATGTTGAAGCGCTGGCGGAGTTCGAAGATGAAGCTCGGCGGGGACGACATGGAGGACCTGGTGCGGAAGGCGAACGAGGACTTCGCGCAGGGGCTCCAGCGGCGGCAGCGGAGCCAGATCCGGAAGCCGGACTGGGTGGATTAGGGCTTAGCGGCCGTACTTCTCGCGGAGTTTGCGTTCCACGAGTTCGGGGACGACGCCCTTCACGTCGCCACCGAGGGAAGCCGCTTCTTTCACCAGGGTGGAGCTGACGAAGAAGTAGTCGTTCGCGGGGACGAAGACGGTGGTGATGCCCAGCGCCAGGCGGCGGTTCATGTTGGCCATCTGCAATTCATACTCAAAGTCCCCGACGGCGCGGAGGCCCCGGAGGATCACACTTATCCCCTTGCTGCGCGCGTAGTCGACGAGCAAGCCGCGATCGAATCGGTCAACTTCCACTCGAGGGTCGTCGGCGATCGCGTCCGCAATCATCTCGATGCGCTCGTCGACTGTGAAGAGCGGTGACTTGCTTGCGTTGGTGAGGACCGCGACCACGATCCGGTCGAACGCCACGAGGCCCGCTTGAATGATGGCGACGTGGCCGTTCGTGATGGGGTCGAAGCTTCCGGCATAGACTGCGCTGGCCAACGCTTTCCTCGTTCGGGAGGTGTCAGGGCGACACGATGGGTGATCAAGGAGCGGTACGCAAAGGGAGACCCGCCGACGGAATTCGGGCCACAGCCTCCCACCGGGGCGATAGACTGGGTGCTACATGGATCCCGTCCTCTTCTCCATCGATGAACGCGGCGTCGCGACGATTACCCTGAACCGCCCCGGGCGGTTGAACGCGATCGACATGGCGATGCGCGACCTGCTCTGGGAGTACTTCCGGGCGTG
>JAHDWR010000236.1 GCA_023382755.1 Dehalococcoidia bacterium | reverse complement strand
GAGAATGCTGAGGTCGGTCAGCACCGAGTGGTTTTCCACGTAGCGGAGATCGTAGGTAGCGGTTTCGTCATAGGTCAAATCCGAGCGACCGTTGACCTGCGCGAGCCCTGCGATACCTGGCCGGACATCATGGCGGCGGTGGTACTCGGGGGGATACTGCGCGACGATCTCGGGGATCTCGGGGCGCGGCCCGACCAACGACATGTCACCCTTCAGCACGTTGAACAGGTTGGGCAATTCATCGAGCGATGTCTTCCGCGCGAAGGCACCGATACGGGTAATCCGTGGGTTGGGCCGATCGGGCGGGGCGAACACGAACGTCTTGAAGTCGTCGACATGGTAGTGGTCTTCTTCGCCGGGGCGCGGGTGACGCATGGTCCGGAGCTTCAGCATCGTGAATTGCCGCCCGTGGAGCCCGATGCGCGGCTGGAGGAAGAACGGGTTGCCCTTCAACTCGATGGCGAGCACCACTGCCGTGCCCAGCATCGCCGCGAGCCAGACGGGAGCGGTCACCAGCGTCAATGCGACGTCCATGATGCGCTTGGACACGAGACTGAGCGTAGCGGCCCCGGTCACTATGGCGAAGGTGGCTGAACCGATCTGTCACGCCGTGGGGCGGCGTTGCCGGGCCGCGGCAAGCGCGAACGTGGTAGGTTTCGCGGGTGGTCAGACTCTGGATCGGGCTGGGCATCGGCGTGGCCGTGTTCTTCTGGGCAATGGCTGTTATGTCAGTGGCGGTGCTGGTCGTCCCGGAGCGCGGCGGCGGAACCATCTTGAGTGCGCTCGCGATCGCTGGGGGCTTTGTGGCGCCGGCAATGCTGCTGGTCGTGCTGTTTGCCGGACCAGCCTGGCAGCGCACAGGAGAGGGGCATGCCGGGCGACGGGAACGCGAACTGTTCCTCGCCCTTCGGTCGCAAGGGTCGCTGACGGCCGAGACCCTGTCGCTTCGTTCGTCACTGACGCTGGAAGAGGCGGAGGCGCTGCTGGAAGGGCTTGCCGAGTCGGGCCACCTGGAAGTCGTTGCAGCCGGAGACATGCTCGTCTACCGGACGCCGGGGCAACAGGCCTTCAGGACGTGAGGAGGACGATGGCGATGGCAGACATGGCCTCGCCGCGCCCGACGGCATCGAGCCCCTCGCCGGTCTTGGCCTTCACGCTCACCTGGCCGGGGTCGAGGGCGGCAATTTCGGCGATGCGTTCCCGGATGTGCGTGATGTACGGGGCGAGCTTCGGGCGTTCGGTCCTCACGGTGGCGTCGATATTCGCGACTTCCCGGCCTTCCGCCCGCGCCAATTCAAGGGCCTTGCGCAGGAAGTCGGCGCTATCGGCGTGGGCATAGCGCGGGTCGCTTGGGGGGAAGTAGTGGCCAATGTCGCCAAGCGCGGCCGCACCGAGGATCGCGTCGGTGATGGCGTGGAGAAGCACATCAGCGTCGCTGTGGCCGCTCAGGCCGGGGCCCTCTTCGATGATGACGCCGCCCAGCACAAGCGTGCGGGCGTCGTCGATCCGGTGGATATCTTCGCCGATACCGACTCGCATCATGAGGCGGCTCCGCGCGCGCGGAGGATGGCGGCCGCGAGCTGCAGGTCGTGGGGGCGGGTGATCTTGATGTTCTCGGGGCTGCCTTCCGCCACGGCGCATTCGAGCCCGAGGCGGCTAAGCATCGCGGCGTCGTCGGTCTCGTCGTTGTCGCCCATGCGAGCAGCATCGAGCCAGGCGGACCGGAGGACGACCTGGGGCGTTTGGGCGGCCCAGAGGCTGGACCGGTCCGGGTGGCCGGTGATTACGCCATCCCGGACGACCTTGATGGTGTCGGTAACCGGGACGGCCGCGATGGCACCGGGGCGGCCTTCGGCGGCCGCCAACACGCGCTCGACGAGGTCGGCGGTGGCGAGCGGGCGGGCGCCGTCGTGGACCGCCACGTAGCGGGCGGTGCACTGGCGAAGACCAGCCTCGACGCTATCGCGCCGCCGTTCGCCGCCAGGCACGACGCGGAAGCAAGCTCGTGGGCACCACTCCCCGGCCATGGCGGTCACCTCGGCGACGCGGTCCGGCGCGGTGACGATGACCATGCAGCCGAGTCCCGGGAGCGATTCGAACAGCGCCAGCGACCATGCGAGGACGGGACGGCCAAAGAGGTCCGCCGAGAGCTTATCGGTGGTACCGAAGCGGGTTGAGAAACCGGCGGCCACGATGACGGCGTCGAAATCCATGGAGGCACGCTACCACCGGGCGCATTTGCGCTGTAGTTCGGCTCTTTGGATTCGCCTGCTACCATGGATGTTCGCCCCGCCGGAGATCTCACCTGCCGGCCAGGAGGAGCCCCATGACGACGACCATCGACCAGCTGTTCACGCGCGTCTCGAAGCCCGGCCGCTACACGGGTGGCGAGTGGAACAGCGTCACGAAGGACTGGCCCCGGGCAAACGTCCGGATCGCACTGGCCTATCCGGACGCCTACGACATCGGGATGTCGAACATGGGCCTCGGAATCCTCTACGACATCCTGAATAAGGTGGATGACGTGGCCTGCGAGCGCGTGTTCGCGCCATGGGAGGACATGGAAGCCGAGATGAGGGCGTCCGGTGTCCCGCTCTGGAGCCTGGAAACTCGAAACCCGATCCGCGACTTCGACGTGCTTGGCTTCACGCTGCAATACGAAATGACCTACACCAACGTCCTCAACATGCTCGACCTGGCCGGCATCCCGGTGTGGGCCAGGGAGCGGACTGGCGAGCACCCCCTGGTGATCTGCGGGGGGAGCGGCTCGTTCAACCCGGAGCCGCTTTCTCCGTTTGTGGATGCGTTCTTCCTGGGCGAGGGCGAGGACGCGGTGATCGAGCTGGCCGACCGTGTGCGCGAATGGAAGCGGCGCGGCACACCGCGGCAGGAACGGCTCAGAGAGCTCCTGCAGATGCCGGGGGTCTATGTGCCGGCGTTCTATGAGGCGCGCTACGACAACGCGGGCCACTTCGCCGCGCTCGAACCGACCGCCCCGGAAGCGCCAAGAGTAATCCGGCGGAGGATCGTGGAGCAGCTCCCGCCGGCGCTCGTGAGGCCCATCGTGCCGTTTCTCCAGACCATCCACGACCGGGCGGCGGTGGAGATCCAGCGCGGTTGTACACAGGGTTGCCGGTTCTGCCAGGCCGGGATGATCTACCGGCCGACGCGCGAGCGGAGCCCTGAGGAAGTGGTGCAGGCTGCCCGAGAACTGATGGCGAACACCGGTTATGACGAGCTTTCACTGCTTTCGCTGAGCACAACGGACCACAGCCAGATCGTGCCCATGGTGAACCAGCTGACCAGCACCTTCGAGACGCTGAAAGTCGGACTCCCGAGTACGCGGGTCGACGGTTTTTCCGTTGAGGTTGCGAACGCCGTGGCAAAAGGGAAGAAGCACACGCTGACGTTGGCGCCGGAGGCCGGGAGCCAGCGGTTACGCAATGCCATCAACAAACTCGTCAGCGAAGAAGACCTGCTCGGAGCAGCCGAGAACGCATTCCAGCGTGGCTGGACCGGGATCAAGATGTACTTCATGGTCGGGCTGCCCACCGAGACGATGGAAGACGTTGCGGGGATCGTGGAGATGGGGGCGAAGGTGAAGGCCATCGGCAAGAAGCACGTTGGCGGGCGAGCGAAGGTGCGTGTCAGCACGAGCAACCTGGTGCCGAAGCCCCACACGCCGTTCCAGTGGGCCCGCCAGGACACCGCGGACGAACTCCAGGAGAAGCACTTCCTGTTGAAGGATGGCTGCCGTTCGGCCGGAGTGGAGTTCAGCTGGAATGACCCCCGCGACAGCTTCATCGAGGTGGTGCTGAGCCGCGGCGACCGGCGGGTGGCGCCGGCCATCTACCAGGCGTGGCGGAACGGTGCGAAGTTCGATGCGTGGGGCGAGTACTTCCGCGCCGAGTACTGGCATGATGCGTTCGCGGCAAACGGCATCGACGCGGCGTGGTATGCACACCGCGAATGGGACACCAACGAGCCCTTGCCGTGGGACCATATCGACTGCGGCGTGACGAAGAGCTACCTGCGGGGCCAATGGCGGGATGTCCAGTCGTTCGAGACGGTGGCCGACTGCCACCACGGCACGTGCAACGTGTGCGGCATGCAGAGCTTCGACGCGCTCAGCGGCACACCGGGCGTGGCCGACTGCGTGGTGAAGCTGGGCAAGCTGGTGGAGATGCGGCGCGGCGCGCGCAAATATGCGGGCGAGGCGCTGGAGCTGGTGTAGTCGAGCGCATCCAGGGGCCGCCGGGTGCTGGAATCAGTTGCCGGTGAGGCCGGGACCCCTGGGCCATGACATGCGCAACGGGCCTCCCATGATGGGAGGCCCGTTGCGATTGGTGCTGGTGAGGCTTGGCTACTCGTCCTCGTCGCCGCCGATGATCGGGTCATCGTCGTCGTCGTCGAGGCCGCCGATTTCTTCGTCGTCTTCATCGAGGAGCCCGACCGCGCCGGGGCGGCGGTAGCCGCCGGCCTCGCGCTCGGCCAGCATCCGCTCGAGTTCAGACTCCTCTTCGAGGAGCAGCGACTCGGGGACATCCAGCTCGGCGTAGTGCTCGCGCTTCGGCACCTCGATCTCGCTGCGGGCGGGGATGAGCTTGCCGATGATGACGTTCTCCTTGAGGCCCAGGAGCTTGTCGGTGGAGCCGTCGATGGCGGCGTTGGTAAGCACGCGCGTCGTCTCCTGGAAGGAGGCGGCGGCGAGCCAGGAATCCGTGTTGAGCGACGCCTTGGTGACACCGAGAAGGACCGGTTGGGCCGTGGCAGGCTCGCCGCCCTCGGCGATGACGCGGTTGTTGAGCTCTTCGAAGCCGCGGCGGTCTTCCAGGTCGCCCGGCAGGAGGCCGGTATCGCCCGGGTGGTCGACCTTCACGCGCCGGAGCATCTGGCGAGTGATCACCTCGATGTGCTTATCGTTGATGTTCACGCCCTGGGACTTGTAGACCTTCTGGACCTCGTCGACCATGTACTTGCGGACGGCGTCGCGGCCCTGGATGTGGAGGATGTGCTGCGGGTTCTTGGCGCCTTCG
>JAHDWR010000235.1 GCA_023382755.1 Dehalococcoidia bacterium | reverse complement strand
CATCGATTACCGTGTCGCTCTTTGCCGACTACGGGAGATTCGTCGAACGCAACGGGCGGGTGGCGTACGCGTTCCTCGACGACGAGAAGGAGGGCCATCCGGTCCTTGGCGCCGTGCCTTTCGCCGAGGGCCTGTCGCTCGACGAGTTCCACGAAGCTCTCCGCGAGGCGGCCCGCGCCCGGGGCATGGTCGTCCCCGACAGGTAGAGTTTCAAGACTCCCACCTCGCACCTCGCGGCTCGCCTCTCGCAAACGAGGCCCAAACGCACGAACGTGATTCGACATGTACGCTGAGGTGCGCATGTCCCTCGCTGTCCCACGCTCGCAACGCACGCTCATCCTCGCGTTGCTCTGCGTTGCCTCGTTCGCGGTGGTCTTCAACAACCTCATCATCACGCCGATCCTCCCCGACATCTCCGAAGACCTGGGCGTCAAGGTCGCCGTCGCCGGCCTGCTGGTGACCGCCTACGCGATGGTCGGGGGCGTCGCGGCCGTCTTTTCCGGGCCGTTCATCGACCGGGTGGGCCGCAAGCCCGTCGTCGTCGCCGGGATGACCACGCTGACCATCGCCACGGCGCTCTCCGCCATCGCGCCGACCTTCGTGACCCTCGTCGCAGCCCGCGCGCTGGCCGGGCTCGGGGTGGCCTGCCTCACCCCGGCGGTCTTCGCGGCGGTGGGCGACTACTTCTCGTACGAGGAGCGCGGCCGGGCGATGTCGTGGGTCATCTCGGCGAACACGAGCGCGAGCATCCTCGGCGTGCCCGCCGGCGCGCTCATCAGCGGCTTGCTCTCATGGCGCTGGACGTTCGTGTTGCTCACCGGCCTGCTGGTCATCTTCTCATGGCTGTTGTTCTCGCGACTCCCGAAGGACGCGCCCCGCGCGGAAGGTCAGCCATCGAGCGGCATGAGCGCCATCCCGCGCGTTCTCCGCGACCTCCCGACCACCATGGCGCTGTTCTCGAACTATCTCTCGACCAGCTACTGGTTCGTCTTCGCCACCTACATGGGCGCCTACTTCCACGACGAGTTCGGCCTCGTGAAGTGGGCCCTGGGTGGCCTGACCATGACCATGGGCCTCGGCGTCCTCCTGGGCAGCAACGTCGGTGGGCGCCTGTCCGATAACGTCGGCAAGCGCCCGGTCATCGTCTGGAGTTCGGCGGGCTGCGCGCTCTTCATCGCGCTGGTTACCACCGCCTCGATGGTCATGGCGCTCGGGTTCGCGTTCCTTTTCCTTTTCGCGGTCTTTGGCGGAGCCCGGTTCGCCAGCGCCCAGGCGATCATGACCGAGATGTCGCCCGAGAACCGCGGCACGGTGATGGCCCTCAACGCCAGCGGCCAGCAGTTCGGCATCGTCACCGGGTCAGCGGTCGGTGGCCTGGTGCTCGAACTGTGGGGGTACGCGGCGCTCGGCCCTGCGTCGGCCGCGCTTGCGCTGGCGTCGCTGGTCACCTACGCCATGTTTGTGGATGAACGCCGGTTTGCCGCGCCGGCGCCCGAGCTGGTGCCATCGTCGTAGGGAGATACGAGATGCGAGTTGCGAGTTGCGAGCCACCACCATTGTCCCGGGGGCAAACAAGATGACCGGGAGCAGCGGTTTCGCCGCCGAAGAGGCGGCCCAGTTCTGGCGGTACATCGCCGGCTCGCTCGACCGGCTCATGGCGCTGGCCGCCGAGCAGCCGGCCGGCGTCCTGCGTTTCCGGCCCCCTGCGCCCGGTGCGAACTCCATCCTCGGGCTGGCGAGGCACACCCTGGCCAACGCGCGCGACAACATCCTCGGCGTCATGCAGGGGAGCGCCGGCGGCCGGGACCGCCAAACCGAGTTTGAAGACCTCGACCCCGCGGCCCTGGTCGAACTCTGGGGCCATCTCCGGCCGGAGTTGGAGGGAGTGATCGGGACGCTGACCACCACGATGCTCAACGAGACTGTCGAGCGCGGCTGGCGGGGCCCAATCGCCCGCCGCGAAGTCCTCATCGTGGTCGCCCGCCACGCGGCGGAACACCTGGGCCAGGCCGAGCTCACCCGCGACCTCGCCCTCGGCACCGCGTAACTCGCCTCGCGAAGCTCGCGACTCGGTTCTCCCTTCTCCTCTCTTGTGTTTGTAATCACAATCCCCCCTTGCTAGACTCTTCTCGCCGGATCGGGCGCCGTATCGCCCGCCGTGAAATGGGGGCGCAATGGCGTACGGCAGTGGCATCGCAAAGGGCATGAGCCTGACCCTCAGGAGCATGTTCAAGCCCGTCGCGACCATCAACTACCCCGAGGAAGTCCGCCCGGTCCCCGTCTATGCGCGCACGAACCTGCTCTGGTTCGAAGAGCGGTGCACGGGCTGCTCAACCTGCGCCCAGGCCTGTCCCGATGGCTGCATCCTGGTGGCCACGAGCCAGGACGCCGAGGGCCGGCGCAACATCGACCGCTATGAGATCGACTTCCGCATCTGCATGTACTGCGGGCTCTGCACCGAGGCCTGCCCCTACGAGGCAATCCAGCCCGGCGGCCCCATGGACGATGCCGTCTACCAGTTCGATGAGATGTACCGCGACAAGCACGCGCTCACCCGCGTCGCCGAACAGTTCCTGAAGGGGAACAACAACACCTATCCCAACGGTATGAAGGCTCCGGAATCCGGCGCCGACTTCCACCGGCTCTAGCAGGCATACATGGTTTCCATCACGGTTGACGGCCAGGTCCTCGATGCGCCAGCCGGCGCGCCGCTTGTCGAAGTCCTCAAGAACAACGGGTTTTACGTCTCCAGCCTCTGTTACATCGACGGGCTGAAACCCTACGCGGGCTGCCGCTCCTGTCTTGTCCGCATCGAGGGGCCTCCCGCGCTCCAGCTCTCCTGCACCGCGGTCGTCCAGGAGAACATGGTCGTCCACACCGATACCGACGAGGTGAAGGAAGCCCGCAAATCGGTGCTGTCGATCATCCTCGCAAACCACAGCGACCGGTGCCTCACCTGCCACCGCCGCGAGCATTGCCACCCCGGCGACATCTGCCTGCGCGACGACGTGGTGACGCACCGCTGTCTCACCTGTTCGAAGAACTACCGCTGCGAACTCCAGGCCACCTGCGAGATGGTCGGCTCGGCCGGTTACGAGCCCTGGGTCGGCGAAGAGCGCTCCTGGTACCAGACGCAGCATCCTCCGGCCGACCGCGCGAACCCCTACATGGAGTTCGACCCGCAGATGTGCATCATCTGCACACGCTGCGTCCGTGCCTGCGACGAGAAGCGCCACACCGGCGCCATCACCCTCAGCGGCCGCGGGTGGGACACCATGATCGCCTTCGGGGCGGGCGGCCCCATCCACGAAAGCAACTGCGACTTCTCCGGCGCCTGCATCGATGTCTGCCCCACGGCCACGCTGATGGAGCACCCGAACAAGTGGGTTGCCAAGCCCGAAGCCTGGACCACCACCACGTGCGACTCCTGCGCCATCGGCTGCAGCATCCGCATCGGCGCAAAGGATGGCCGGGGCGTCATCGTCCGGCCGGGCGACGGGAACCCCGTCAGCGAAGACCAGGTCTGCATCCGCGGCCGTTACCACTATGACTCCCTGAAGCCGCGCGAGCGCCTTGGCAAGCACCTGGTCCGCCGCGGCAACATCCAGGCGCCTGCCAGCATGCCCGACGCGATCGCCGAAGCCGCGAAGGCGCTCAAGGCCGCTGCCGCGAAAGGCCGCGTCGCCGTCATTGCCGGCGGCACCATCACCAACGAGGAAGCTCTCCTTGCCCAGGCCATCGCGCGGTCCGCCTTCAAGACAACCGCCGATAGCTCGCTCGGGCCCGTGATCCGCGCCACGAAGCAGGCGCTCGAAGCCCGCCTCGGCACCTGGCGCATGGCCGCCGATATGACCCGCATCAAGTCGTCGAAGGCCATCGTTGTGGTCGCCGACGACCTCGAAGAGAGCCACAACGTCGCCAGCGTCCGCGTGAAGGACGCCGTCGTCCATCACGGGGCGAAGCTCATCGTGATCGGCCCGCTGCGGAGCGAACTGGTCGACTTCGCCGCGCTCTGGGTCCAGACCAGCGCGGGCGAGGAAGGCCTGGCAGTGGCCCGGATCGCGGACGCCCTGAACGGCGGCGAACCGGCAGCCACGGACATCGCCCGGGCCGCCGAAATCCTCCGCGAGGCGCCGAAGGACGACACGCTCGTCATCTGCGCCCCGAACCCCGTCAGCGCTGCCATCGCGGGCGCGATGGCGGGTGGCGCTGCAAACCTGGCCGTCTCGCTGTTTGGCGCCGATGCCAGCAAGAGCCTCGTGGTGCTCCCGCCGGAGGTCAACGTCCACGGCCTCCTCGACCAGGGCATCGCAGCCGAGGGCTCCGCCAACCCGATCGAAGGCGCCGCCGGCGTGCTCGTCATCCGTGACGACCCCACGATGCGCCTTCCGGGGGCAGCAGACGCGCTGGCAGGCATGGACGCCGTCGTGGTCGTCGACAACGTGCTCCACGAGACAGCGAAACGCGCCACTGCCGTCATCGCCGAAGGCCGCGCCTACGCATCGAACGGCACCTATACGCAGGGGGACTTCCGCGTGCAGCGGCTCTCCGCGGCCATCCAGCCGGAAGGCGATGCGATCACGATGTTCGAAGCGCTCGCCGCCCTGGCGCGCGAACTCGGGATCGATGTGCCGGCCTCGCCTGATGCAGCCCTTGGCGAAATCGCGAAGGTGAACAAGGCCTACGAGCCCGCCTGGGACCTCATCGTGGGCGAGGGCGTGCGCCTCGACGTGCCCGTCTCTCCGAAGGCATCGGCTGTGCCCGTCGAAGCGCTTTCCGCCGCGAGCGGACTGCGCGTCATCGCCTCTCGCGACCTCTACACGGCGCTGGACGCCGCCTCAATCCGCCATCCCGAGGCCGAGAAACTCCACCGCTACGACCGCATCCAGGTCAGCGAGCAGGACGCCGCCGCCATGGGCATCCACTCGGGCGATGAGGTCCAGATCTCCGCTGGCGGGGCGACGATCTCGGCGAAGGCGACCGTGACCGAGCGCGTGCCAGTGGGCCACGTCTACGTCTCGAGTCTCCTCCAGGGCGGGGC
>JAHDWR010000234.1 GCA_023382755.1 Dehalococcoidia bacterium | reverse complement strand
AGGGGGTGAGGGCCCTCCTACCCCGCCTTCCGCAGCCCCACACGCCCGAAGTACCGTGCCGGGCCCGCCGGTGCTTCGTCGCCCGGCCCGGCCCCGGCGGGCTCCATCCAGCAGGTACCGTCGGGGGCGACGTGCCCCTCCCGGTCGAACACGCCCGCCAGTCCCTCGCGCGCCAGCCGGAGGTTGTGCGCCACCGCGCCGGCGCTGTCATCCAGCTTCCACGGGGAGTTCCCCGAAAGGTCCGGCCGGATAACCCGTACCGGTAGCTGCCGCGAAAGGCACGTCTCCACCGCCCGCGTCGTCGCCGTCGAAAGGATGCTGAAGGACTGGCGCAGTACCCCGAGCGCCGTCTTTGGCCGCGCCTGTGGGGGCGGCGGCGTCAGGTCGATTGCCAGGATCTCCGTGGCGCCCATCTCGAACGCCGTCGTCATGTCGACCGTCGCCGTCACGCACCCGTCCACGAACTGGTCGGCCCCGACGGTCACCGGCTGGAACACGCCCGGGATCGCGGTCGAGGCCAGCACGGCGCGGGAGACGCTTCCCTCGCGGAACACGTGCTTCTGCCCTTTCGTCAGGTTGGTCGCCACCACCGCCAGCTCGAGTTGCGCATCCTCGAACCGGGCGCCGCTCATGTGCTCGCGCACCAGCTTCGGCACGACCTCGTTCGAAGCGATGCTTTGGGGGTGGTGCAGCAGGTTGGCAGCGATCTTCACCGGGTGCCACCGGACCAGCGCCAGCTGGTCCAGCGATAGCCAGATCCGCAGGAGTTCCACCGGCCGCTCGGGGTGGAGCGCGAACCACGCACCGTTGAGCGCCCCCACGCTCGTCCCCACTACCATCCGCGGCCGGAACCCGAGGTCCGATGCGGCCAGCATGTACGCCGCCTGGATGACGCCGTAAGCCCCGCCGCCGCCGAGCACCAGCGCGGGCCTCGATTCCTCTGTCACCGGGCTCCCGTCCGAAGGCATCGCATTTCCTCATGCCGATCATCGGCCGGTATCCCCGGTCCGGATAGCCCCGGTCTGTCTCAGCGCCGCGGCCGTGCTGCCTGTACCCTTGTCCCGTGGCGAAATCCACCCGCATCTACCTCGCACGGCACGGCCAGACGGTGACCAACCGCGAAGGGCGCTTCTGCGGCCACGCCGAGACCGAACTCACAGCGCTCGGCATCGAACAGTCGCACGCGCTCGCCGCCCGCCTCGAACGCGCCCCCATCGCCGCCTGCTACACCTCGGATTTCACCCGCGCCATCCGCACCGCCACGATCGCGCTCGGGGAACGCGGTGTCGCGCCTCGCCCAGACCCCGACCTCCGTGAACTGCACTACGGCGAGTGGGAGCTCGAACGCGAAAGCGCCATCCGCAAACGCTACCCCGAGCAACACCGCCTGATGCGCGACGAAAGCCCCGACTGGCGGCCCCCGGGCGGCGAGTCGGTCGCCGAGGTGCGCGCCCGCACCGCCCGCGCGCTTGAACGGATCGTCCACGCGCACCGGGGCCGCGAAGTGCTTGTCGTCTCCCACGGCACCGCCATCAACTGCCTGCTCTCGACCGTGCTGGGTATGCCCGAGAGCCACATCTTCCGGATCGACGTGGCGAACTGCGCGCTCACCGAACTCGAGGAGCGCGGCGGCCGGCTGTATGTCGCCCGGCTGAACGATACGGCCCACCTGGCAGCCCTCCCGTGAGGCTCGCGCTCCGCCGTCCGCACACCCCCGGGGCTGCCCGGTGATCCCCGTCGGCGATTCCCCGCGCTCCGGCCGTGTCCCCTGGGTGAACTACCTGGTCATCCTGGCCAACGTTGCCGTGTTCGTGTTCATGCTCGGGCTTTCGACCGGTATCGCCGGGACGAACCGCCAGGCCCTCCAGGACTTCGAAGAGCAGACCGCCGGGGTCTGCTACGGCTTCGAGACGCGCCCCTCCGATGCGGACCGTTTCATCTGTAGCTGGTCGTTCCAGCCAAAGGAGTTCTTCGACACGCTCAACGGAGAGTCGGGGCTTGCCGGCGCCTCGCGCTGGCAGGCCATCGTCTCGATCGTGACGGCGATGTTCATGCACGGGGGCTGGCTCCACATCATCGGCAACATGCTCTTCCTGTGGGTCTTCGGCGATAACGTCGAGGACCGGATGGGCCACCTGGGGTACCTGCTGTTCTTCCTCGCGGCCGGCATCGCCGCCTCGCTCCTGCAGGGGTTCATGGACCCGAACAGCATCGTACCGGTGCTTGGCGCCAGCGGGGCGGTTGCCGGCGTCCTGGGCGCCTACATCGTCTGGTACCCCAACGCCACCGTGAATGTCGTGATCCCCTTCTTCATCCTCATCTTCATCCCGATCCCCATCCCCGCCTTCATCATGATCGGGCTCTGGTTCCTCCAGAACCTCCTTTCCGGCTACGCCACCATTTCCGAGGCGGCAGGCACCGCACAGGGCGTGGCCTGGTTCGCGCACATCGGCGGGTTCCTCTTCGGCGTGCTCCTCGCCGGCCTCTTCCTCCGCAACGCCGGCCGCCGCCGCGCGCCCCCGGAGTGGTAGTCGCCGGCTCTTCCGGAGGGAACAAGATCAACAGGGAGGCGCAGAGGCACGGAGGCCCTCTCGAGTGACGCGCCCCGCCATGCCGCTACGTGAGCCGCGGCGATGCGGACCGGGCACATCGCACCCGGCCGCCGCCATAGACTCCTGGCCCCCTCAGGCGCCCAATTCGGTCGCGGCCTGGAGGAAGCGGCCGATGCCTTCGGTCAGCTCCGAACCAATCGCCGCGCTGATGACGCCCACGTTTTCCGCGATCATGCCGGCCCGGACGGTCAGCGTTTGAAACTCGGGGCTCGAAGTCAGTCCGTCGAGTGCCGCGCGATCGCCGCGCAGCAGCACAAAGCCCGCCAGGTCGCCTCCGTGTGGCTGCAGGATGACGGTCTCGAAACTCTCGATCTTGCCTTCCTTCTGGAGCCGTGTGTAGTAAACCTGTGAGTCGTTAAACACCTGGAGTGCCTTTGTCTCCCGCCCCCGGACGACCTGCCCCCAACCTACGAAGAGCGCGGCGTTCGCCATCTCAATTCCCCCGCCTGTTTGAGTCTCGCTCCCCAAGCGAGCCAGGCGGACGGTATCGTGCTGCTCCGCCATGAAATCGTCAACGAATCGTTGTGCAGGCTCTAACCGCTTCGCCTCTCAGCGAGCACACCCCCCCCGCCGCGCGCCCCCGGAGTGGTAGTCGCCGGCTCTTCCGGAGGGAACAAGATCAACAGGGAGGCGCAGAGGCACGGAGGCCCTCTTGAGTGATGCGCCCCGCCATGCCTCTCCGTGAGCCGCGGCAACCAACACCCGGGATCCCCCCTGAAAAACCATCTGCGTCCTCCGCCCCTCTGTGTCTCTCCTCGCGGGCAACCGGGTTTGGCGCCTTGGCGGTTCAATCCCTACCCTTCGATCCATGGCCGAGCAGCGCATCCCCTTCGTGAAGGTTGAACTCGATGACTCCGATGTCGCCGCCGTCGAAGGGGTCCTCCGCAGCGGCTGGCTCACCACCGCCGGACAGGTGAAAGCCCTCGAAGACGAGCTCGCCGCCTATACCGGCGCCCCGTTCGTCAACGCCGTGAACTCCGCCACCGCCGCCATGCACCTCGCCCTCGCGGCATGGGACCTCGGGCCTGGCGACGAAGTCATCACCACCCCGTACACCTTCACGGCCACCGCCAACGTCGTCATCCACTGTGGCGCCACGCCCGTGCTCGTCGATGTCCGCGAAGCCGATGCCAACATCGACCCGGAGGCGGTCGAGCGCGCGATCACGCCGCGCACCCGCGTCATCCTGCCCGTCCACATTGCCGGCGAACCCTGCGACATGGACGCGATCGTGGATATCGCCCGCCGTCACCACCTCAAGGTGCTCGAAGATGCGGCCCATGCCATCGGCACGCTCTACCGGGGGCGCCCCATCGGCAGCGTGAGCGATGCCGCCGCCTTCAGCTTCTACGCCAACAAGACGATGACGACCGGTGAAGGCGGCGCCCTCGCTGCCAATGACGAGCAACTCAGCGCGCGTGTCCGCCGGCTGACGCTCCACGGCATGTCCCGGGATGCATGGAATCGCTACGACGCCGGTGGCAGCTGGCGCTACGACATCCAGGAGTTCGGCTTTAAAGACAACCTGACCGATATCGCCGCCGCGCTCGGCCGCAGCCAGCTCACGCGCCTCGAATCGTTCATCGAGCAGCGCACGCGTGTCGCCCAGCGCTACTTCGCCAACCTCCGCGATGAAGAGCACCTCATCCTGCCGGCGTTCAACGAAGAGCACCGCCATTCGTGGCACCTTTTCATGGTCCGGGTCCGCAACCAGAGTTCGCCGGTCCAGCGCGACGAAGTCATCCGCCAGCTCGCCGAACGGGGCATCGGCACGTCGGTCCACTTCATCCCCCTTCACTACCACACCGCCTACCAGAAGCTTGGCCGCTGGCAAAAAGGCGACTTCCCCGTCGCCGAGCGCTTTTTCGAAGGCGAAATCAGCCTGCCGATGTACCCCGGCCTGAGCGATGCGGAAGTCGACGACGTTTGCGCGGCTTTGCGCGAAATTCTCCATCGCTGAGCCGCGCGCCCATCCCCCCGGCGCCCCAACCTGCCGATCGTTTGCATGCGAGCTTTGCCGTTGGGGCGGGCGCCTCGCACAATGGTTCGACCCCCAATTAGAGGAAGAGGAACGCACGCATGCGCCACACCGCCCCGCTGGGCCGGGTACTGTTGCTGGTTGCCGGGCTTCCGCTCGCCGCTGTTATCGCGGCTTGCGGGGGCGGTGGCGCCGAGAAGGTCGCCGTAGAGGACTGGGTAGACTCCCTCTGCGAGGCCGCCGCCGACTTCGATACGGCCCGGGACAACACCGGCACCGCCTTCGAAGAAGTCGACTTCACCGATACGAAGGCCGCGAAAGAAGCCTACGACGACGCCATCGACGAACAGAAGGACGTCCAGAAGGACTTCCGTGCCGCCTTCGACAAGATCGGTGAACCCGACATCAAGGGCGGCGACAAGGTCGTCAAAGCCTTCGAAGACCAGTTCAAGGAAAACGA
>JAHDWR010000233.1 GCA_023382755.1 Dehalococcoidia bacterium | reverse complement strand
GTTCAGCGGATGTGGTACGCCCGGGAGGATTCGAACCTCCGACCTTTGGGTCCGCAACCCAACACTCTATCCCCTGAGCTACGGGCGCAAAAAGAGAAATGGTGCCGAAGGTGAGATTTGAACTCACACGCCCGTGAAGGACACTACGCCCTGAACGTAGCGCGTCTGCCATTCCGCCACTTCGGCACTCCAGCCATTATCAGCCCGCGGGGGGGAGCGTTCAACCGGAGGCCCGCGATACCACGTCGTGGGGTATCCTAGGACTACTGGAGCAGCCGCAGGAGCACAAAGGAGGCAGGTCGGTGATGGAGGACATCGGGACTTCCGGGACCGCGCAAGGCACGGCCCCGAAGCCAGAGGATATCTTCACTCCGAGGGCTCCGGCTGGTCGCCGGATGTTCGTAAGTCGCGAGATCGGCCCAAAGATTACAAATGCGCTGAACGAAATGGGAGCACAGCTGATTGTCTACGGCGACACAGGTGCCGGCAAGACAACGCTGGTCTTAGAGTCCGCTCAGGAGTCTGTCGCGCGGGTTGAGTGCCATCAGGAGAAGTCGTTCACAGACCTAATCCGAGATGCCTTTGGAAGCCTTGGCATGGTACAAGAGCTTCGAATGACTACATCAAATGCGACGGAGTTAGGCGCTGAAGTTGGGGCGGGCCTGGCCGCCGGAGGGCTTGGCTTCGTCGCAAAGTTGACTGGAAGAGTCCAGACCAAAAGCCAGTCGCAGGTTACCAAGGAAGTGGAGATCATCGAACAGCCTCTGGTCGATGCTCTTTTGACTGCTATGGGCGCAGCCGAACGCAGGGTTTTGTTCCTTGACAATTTTGACCACATAGTGAGCGATAACGTAAAGCGCTCTGTTGCCGAACTGATGATTGCAATCTCTGACCGTGCAGATAGTTCAGGAAATATAAAGATCGTCGTTGCAGGTATTGCAGATTCCGCTGGAGAGCTTCTGGGGCTTTCTGACTCCGCATCGAGACGGACCATCTCTGTCCGTGTAGCTCCCATGCGAGATAATGAGATCCGTGAGATCATCGCTCGCGGGATGGGAATACTCGCTATAGCGATCGATGATGACGCGGCGAAGAAAGTGGCAGACTTGAGCAGGGGATACCCCTACGTTACGCACCTGATATGTCTTCATGCAGCTCGCCTTGTCATAGGCACCAAGGCGCAACGTGTGGATCGGAAGCTCCTGGGGCAGGCCATTCGCTTGGCCGTGGAGGAATTCGAACTCGATCTGGAGACTCGGTTCCGCAAAGCCATTGAGCACAGCGGCGTGTCTCGACCGCGGACAAGGATCCTTTACTCACTCGCTGACTCGCGGCGGAACGAGTGGACCTTTGGCGAGGTTCGGGATGAGGTCGAGGCCTCTTTCGAAGCGACGGAGTCGAAGTCTGACTACACGTACCTAAACATCGCCCTTGGGAAGCTCCAGAAGCCTGAATACGGGGGCCTCATCCGAAGCTGGAAGGTTCGAGGCAAGACATTCTATGCGTTCGCCAATCCCCTTGCCCCGTCTTACATCCAGATGCTTGTGGCCGCCAACCGCGTACCCTGGCTGTTGGGAGAGTAGAAGGGAACGCCCGATTCGCGGTGACTGGTGGGCGGTACTGGACTCGAACCAGTGACCTCGTCGGTGTGAACGACGCGCTCTAACCATCTGAGCTAACCGCCCGCGAAACCTCAGTCTATGCCCCGCCTACCCCTCCGTTCAACAGCCGTGCCTTTGCTACAGTTGCCGCATGACCACCGACTTCAGGACCGAACGTGACGCGCTCGGCGACTTCCCCGTCCCCGCCACCGCCTACTATGGGATCGACACCGCGCGTGCTGCCGCGAACTTCCCGATTTCCGGCGAGCGGATGCCCAGCGCACTCATCCGCGCCCTGGGCCGGCTGAAGGCGGGGGCGGCCCGCGCGAACCGGGACCTCGGGCTCCTCGCCGAGGACATCGCCGGCGCAATCCAGGCCGCTGCCGAGGAGGTCGCCAACGGCCAGTGGGACGAAGCGTTCATCGTCGACGTGTTCCAGACGGGCTCCGGTACGTCGACGAACATGAACGCCAACGAAGTCATCGCTAACCGCGCCAACGAACTCCTGAGCGGCGGACCGCCTGGCGTGTACCGGCCGGTGCACCCGAACGACCACGTGAACCGGGGCCAATCCTCGAACGATGTGATCCCGACGGCAATCCACCTGGCGGCCATCACGGAAATTCGCCAGCGGCTGTTGCCGGGTCTCTACCGGCTCGAAGGCTCTTTGCAGCGGAAGTCCGCTGAGTTCGATGGCGTCATCAAGACGGGGCGGACACACCTGATGGACGCCACCCCCATCCGTCTGGGCCAGGAGTTCCGGGGCTACGCGGGCCAGGTCGAGAGGGCTCGCCGGCGGGTCACCCTGGCGGGAGAGACGCTTCGCGAAGTGGCGCTGGGCGGCACGGCTGTTGGCACCGGGGTCAACACCCATCCGGAGTTTGCCGGCCGCGTGCTCTCCTACGTGTCCGAACGCGAAAAGGTCCAGCTCAGCCAGACGACGAACCACTTCCAGGCGCAATCGGCGATCGACGCGATGGTCGAAGCGAGCGGCCAGTTGCGGTCCGCCGCGATTTCGCTCGTGAAAATCGCGAACGACATCCGGCTGATGGGCAGCGGGCCGCGGGCGGGCCTGGGTGAGCTCCAGCTCCCGAGCCTCCAGCCGGGCAGTTCGATCATGCCGGGGAAGGTGAACCCCGTAATCCCCGAAGCAGTCATCCAGGTTGCCGCGCGGGTGGTGGGGAACGACGCCACCATCGCCATGGCGGGCCAGTGGGGATTCTTCGAGCTGAACACGATGTTCCCTGTGGCCGGGACCGCTCTGCTCCAATCCATCGCCCTCCTGGCTGCGGCCTCTTCGGTGTTCGCGGAGAAATGCATCGACGGGCTGGAGGCGACCGGGCGAGGACCCGAGGGTGTCGAACGAGGGCTCAGCATTGCCACGCCACTGGCCGAAGTTGTGGGATATGACCGGGTAGCCGCCATCGTGAATGAAGCGCTCGCCTCGGGCCGCACGGTGCGCCAGGTTGCATTGGAACAGCTCGACCTGCCTCCCGCGGAGTTGGACCGCCTGCTCGATGTCCGGCGCATGACGGGGGACTGACACCTGGCATCACTCTGAGTGGCGCTGCCGGCGGCGACAACCCGGACGAGCGCCGGAGGCAGGCCACTAGGGGCGTTGCCGCACCAATCCCGAGCCACCTACCATCGTTGCGTGCAACGTGTGGCCCCACAACCGGCAGTCCAGCGCGTCCAGGGCCTCCTGCGCTGGGTCTCCGCGCCCGAGGCGAGAGACCATCGGCGCGGCTATCTGATCGGCGTGGCCGCGGTCGTGGTGGCCGTGGCTATCAGGGCGGTGCTCCAGGTTGCCCTCGAAGACCTCGCGCCGACGTTCATCGTCTTCCTGGGCGCCGTCATTGTGGTAGCGCTGTTCGCCGGGACGGGCCCCGCTCTCATGGTCACAGTGGCGTGCCTGGTCATCGGCGAATGGCTATTCGTCCCGCCGGCGGTGGATGTATCCATCGGCGCCGGGGATGCGGTGGTCGGGGCAGCCTTTCTGTTTGAAGGCACCGCGATCGCCATTCTCGGCGGCCGCCTGCGCGTGGCCGTCACGCGGCTTGTCGACAGCGAGGGGGCGGCACAGCTGCGGGAGGCGGAAGCGCGGCGCGCGAATGAGGCGCTCCGCATACTCGCCGACGCCGGCGTCGAACTCAATGCCTCGCTGGACCTCGATACGACGCTCCGGTCCGTTGCCGGCCTGGTGGTCCCGCGGTTTGCCGATGCCTGCACGATCGACCTGGTGGAGGGACCGGACCTCAGGCGAGTCGCGACAGCCTATGCGCGCGACGAGATCGGCAAGGCCCTCGATGTGGTTGGGGATGTCACGACCGGGAACCCGGAGCTGCGGCGAGCAGCCCGAAACGCCCTGCTCGGGAGCGGCGGAGTACACATAACGGAGCTGAACGAGGCGGTATACCGGCGGTTCGGACTTGAAGCGCAACCCATCGAGGCGCTCGAAAGTGTTGCTCCGCGCTCCCTGGTGCTGGCACCGATGGTCGCACGCGGCCAGATCCTGGGGGTGATGTCCTTTCTCCGGGTGGGTGCCTCAGCGGCGTTCGACGGGGACGACTACGAACTGGCGCAGCAACTGGCGCGGCGCACCGCGATCTCGGCCGACAACGCCCGGCTGTATGCAGAAGCGCGCCGCGCGAACGATGCAAAGGACGAGTTCCTGGGGCTCATGTCTCATGAGTTGCGCACGCCGATCACGGTCATCCATGGCGGCGCTCGCGTGCTGCGGTCGCGCGGCGAGGCGATCGACCGGGACACGGCGGCGGGACTGCTGCGCGACATCGAACGCGAGTCCGAGCGTCTCTCGCGCATGCTCGAGAATCTGCTGGCCCTTTCCCGAGTCGAACTGGACCATGAGGTGGTCATCGAACCCGTGCTGCTCCAGCGGCTGTTGCCCGGGCTTTTGCCGGCGCTGGCTCCCGGCCAGGGATGGGAGTTCACGTACGCCACCGAGGGCGAGCCCGAGGCGGTCGCTGCCGAACCCGGGTACATCGAGCACATCCTCCGGAACCTCGTCGGAAACGCAGTGAAGTACAGCCCCCCGGGGACGCCTATCCAGATCGTCCTGCGTGCGCGCGACGGAGGCGCGGAGGTCGCGGTGCTGGACCGCGGCTTCGGTGTCTCGGACGAAGAAGCCGAGCGCATCTTCGAGCGTTTCTACCGCTCGGACCGGACATCGCGGCTGGCGAGCGGTGCGGGGCTGGGCCTCGCCGTCTGCAAGCGGCTGGTGGAAGCGATGTCGGGCGAAGTGTGGGCACGGGCGCGCGAAGGCGGCGGGTTGGAAGTAGGCTTCAGCCTCCCCGCCTACCGCGAGGAAGGAGTAGAAGCATGAGTATCGACCCCTTGCTGCTGGTGGTTGACGACGAAGCGGGCATCCTGCGGTTGATGAAGCTCGAGCTTTCGGCCCAGGGGTTCCGTGTCATCACCGCCAGCGACGGCG
>JAHDWR010000232.1 GCA_023382755.1 Dehalococcoidia bacterium | reverse complement strand
TTCATCGCTATACTCACCTGCACCCCACGCTCAGGAGCACTCTCCATGGAATACCGCCATCTCGGCCGTTCGGGCCTCCAGGTTTCCGTCGTCGGCCTCGGCTGCAACAACTTCGGCATGCGCTGCGATTTCGACCAGTCCAAAGCCGTCGTCAACCAGGCTCTCGAAGCCGGCATCACCCTCTTCGATACCGCCGATGTCTACGGCGGCCAGGGCCGCTCCGAGGAGTTCCTCGGCAAGCTCCTCAAGGGCCACCGCCAGGATGTCGTCATCGCCACCAAGTTCGGCATGAAAATGGGCGAAGGCCCCCACAAGAGCGGCGGCTCCCGCAAGTACATCATGTCGGCCGTCGAAGACTCGCTCCGCCGCCTCGATACCGACTACATCGACCTCTACCAGATGCACCGCCCGGACCCCGAGACCCCGATCGAGGAGACCCTCCGCGCGCTCGATGACCTGGTCCGCTCGGGCAAGGTGCGCTACATCGGCAACTCGAACTACGCGGGCTGGCAGGCGGCCGAAGCCCACTACGTCGCCAGGCAGGCCAACCTCACGCCCTTCATCAGCGCCCAGAACGAGTACAACCTGCTCGACCGTCGCATCGAAGCCGAGCTCGTCCCGGCCTGCAACGCCTACGGCTTGCAAATCCTGCCGTTCTTCCCGCTCGCCAGCGGCTTCCTCACCGGCAAGTACCGCCAGGGCCAGGACCTCCCCGCTGGCACCCGCCTCGCCAACGCGGGGCCCATGGCCGCCCGCGTCCTCACCGACAAGAACTACGAGATGCTCGGCAAGCTCGAAGCCTTCGCCGACGCCCGCGGCAAGACCATGCTCGACCTGGCCATCGGCTGGCTCGCGAGCCTCTCGCACGTCGGGAGCGTCATCGCGGGCGCGACGAAGCCGGAGCAGATCGACCAGAACGTGGCCGCCGGCGCATGGAGGCTCACCGCCGAGGAACTCGCGGAGGTCGACGCGATCAGCAAGCGGTAGGCGGCTGGTGGCTGTTGGCTGTTGGCCGTTCGCTGTTAGGCCTACGGAGTTTCGTCCCAGCGGGAAACCATGGTCGCGAACTGCCGGCGCACTTCATTGGCCCGTTCGCCCGTGAACGCCGAGAGCTCCGCGAGGCGGGATTCGAGGTAGTCGTTTGCCGAGCCGACGCTTGTCACGTCGTCGCTGGCCGCGGCTTCGAGGAAGAGCGCGGACGCAAGGACGCCCGGTCCAGCCGCGATGGCTGCCCGGGCGTCTTCTGGTGTTTCGAGGATGCGGTTGTAGATGCGGGAGAGCTGCCGGAGACGTGGGTCGCTGGCCATGCGCTCTCCCTGCGGCGTGTTAGCGGGTGGCTTCTTCGCGTGGAGTGGGCGGCTTGATCTTGCTGTAGCAGTTGCTGCAGTACACGGGCCGCTCGCCGCGCGGCACGAACGGGACTTCGGTCATCTGGCCGCACTCGGCGCAGCTCGCCGGGTGCATCTGGCGCGGCGTCTTCCCGCCGAAGCTGGCGAAGTTGCCGTAGCGCACGTACCCGTCGTTCTGCTCCAGGGTGCTCTGGCTCGAACGGCGCGCCGTCCGGCACGACTGGCAGCGCGTGGGCTCGTTCATCAGCCCCTTGTTGGCATAGAACTCCTGCTCGCCCGCGGTGAACACGAACATGGTGCCGCAATCGCGGCAGCTGATTTGCTTGTCGGCAAAGGCCAAGGGAAAAGGACTCCTGTTATCCGCACCATGCGGGACTCATCTTCCATGGTAGCAGATGGGGGAAGCGCGTTTGGGGCTTCCGCGGCAACCCCTCTCGGCCAACGGCGGAGATCGCCTCGTAGCAGTCGCCAGGGCATCCACCCGCACCTCCAGTCCTCAGTGCATTCCTGAGTGCCGAGCTAAGGGGCGGGTGCGGTCTACAGCGTCAGCGTCATCTCACTGCACCTTCGTCCGGAACTCCCGGTACTTCTTCTGCAGGTACTTCGTCGACGCGGCGGTGCCGCCGGCGTCTCGCTCGTGGAGCATAGTGACTAGATCCTCGTCGCTAAGGATGATCAATATCTTCCTCGGCTGGGTCGCCGTATCGTTGAAGATGGCGAAGGCCTTGCGCTGAATCGGCTCGCTCTGTGCCCGCCGTGCCACGATGAAGCCGAGGTGGCCGAGCCGGACCCCGAGATACGCCGCCGTTTGGTTGAGGTGGTTCATCTCAAGCTCAGCAACGTTCTTCACCTCATACATAACGAAAGGGCTGTGATACGTGTTGCGCACGTAGTCCAGGAACGAGAGCTCAGACTCGTTGGTGTAGATGATGTCTCGGCGCTCGGTACCATCGATCGTCCTCACCTCCAGCTCGCCATCGGTGAGGTCCGGCTCGAATAGGTAGTTCAGGATCTCGAAAACGAGGCGTTGGTAGTCGCCAGCGGCTGTAGGGCCGGTTGGTAAGCTCTCCAGCCGGGCGCGAAAATCTTCTGCCATGGGCTTCACGGGCAGACCCAGGTCCGATCTCGTCACGATCGCCGGAACAGCCTTTGCGCTCTCACGCTCCTTGCGTGCGACGTACTGGTCGAGCACTGAGAGGTCCCCGCGGGTGACCTTGACCACATCGGACTTACCGGGTCTCGAGCCAGCCTGGGCCACTCCATTTGGCGCCTTCCGCGGAGTGCCGGGGAAGCGTGCCCAGCGTGCTTGCTGCTTCGCCCGGAGGAACCTGTGCGTGTAATCGGTCGACACGTAGTCGTCGTAGTTAATCCACGGCAACAGGCGGACCATTCGGCGAGGGACCAGAAGGATGGGGCGCCCGTTGATGGGATTGCAGGGGAGGTCGTAGTACCCGTCCGACCATTCATAGCTGTCAACATCGAGGACATGCTCGACCGGAAGGTCGTTTGTGAGAGGGATGTTCCAGAGCGCCGCCTGCTTCTGGGTATACTCAATGAGATAAGCCTTCAGCGCGTCCGCCGCGATGTCGCTGATGCGGTCGGAGCCGACCCCGACGGACAGTAACTGGAGTTCCTCGACGTGGCGCAAGCGGCGCTGGCGTAACGCTTCGCTCGCGGTGAGGGTTTCTACGAACAAGGTGTTGAGTTGCTCGCCGAGGCCGCGTCCACGCATACCCTTGGTGCTATAGCCCATCCCGATCTCATTCGCTTCTGGGAAGTCTATTAAGCGTGAGAGTTCTTGAATTTTCCCGTCCTCGAAAAGGTCGAAAGCGTGGTCGAATAGCTCCATCAGGCGGATGTGCTGTTCGCGGAACTCGCCGTTCCGACTCTTGAACAGTAGGAACGGATCGATGCAGAGCGGCAGATCTTTATCGAGAGTCGGTATTACAAAGTCGACTTCGCCCTGGGTGAAGGTGAGCCCGAAGGCCTTGGTGAGGAGCATCAGGCGAGGCCCACTAATACGAGAACTGGTCCAGGGCTCGCCATGAGGCGCGCCGCTCGGATTGGTAGCGCTCAAGCCCAGCCTTGAGCTGGCTCAACACTAGCACGACGTCTCGGTATTCGGGCATGTCACCAGCTGCGACAAACTCAGCGATCTCGTCCACGAAGTCGTCCTGGGCTTCGGCAAGCAGCTCCTTCACTGACCGAATCGTCTTGTTGACTCGTCCGAGGCTAAGCTCGCTGATGCTCATCGCGGGGGACTTGCGGTTGAGCTTATCCATCTCATCGTACAGGGCCTTTAGGGCGCTCGAGAGCTGCTCGGAGCGAGACTTTTGTTGCTCCAACGCTTCCCGCTCGTCCTCCCGCTTCCGTGCTGCCATCTCTGCTTCCTCCTGCCTCGCCTTCTTCGCGGCATTCAGCTCAGCCGGAGTCAGTCTGGCCATGAGTCCTCCACCTTCGAGGCGCCCTATTTCCCGGTTGCCCTAGGTGCTCCCAAACTAGCACACATGTTTCATCTAAGCGACAAATCCACTCCATAGGCGGAACCGGCATGTGGGCAGGGCGACAGCTCGTCTCTTCGCGGGGGCGCTTGGCAATCTGCTAGGCCGCTCGACCGGGCGTATCGTGCCCCCTTAGTACCGCCCGCCCAGCTTGCGGTGGTCCCAGCTGTACACGTCCACCGGCTTCACCCGGATGACCACGCGCTTGCTCGCCACCTTCAGCGCGCCTTCCGGTGTCTCCGTCGGCGCCGGGATGCCGTTGTACTTCGCCCCCACCATCCCCATCACCTTCGCGCAGAACGGCGTGTCCTCGATGATCTCGGCGTCGCCTTCGATCACCAGCCCGCGCAGCTCCGCGTAGCCCTTCCCGGCCTCCAGCATGCACGTCATCTTCGGATTGCGGCGCAGGTTCAGCACCTTCTGGCTCTTCGCGAACGTGGTGAAGTGCACGTCCCCGTCGATGAGCACGTACCACATCGCCACCAGGTGCGGGTACCCCTTCGGGCCGATGGAGGCGATCTGGATGGTCCACCCGTCCTTCAGGAACTGGTCCTGCTCTTCGGGCGTGAAGGCGATGGCTGAGCGGCGGCTGGGCATGGGAGCGTCTCCTGCGGAGTAAGATTCGTGCGCACAGTAGAGCCGCTCCACGCGGCCGGGGCAAGGAGACGCACCAATGGCCATCTCGTTCGAACACGGGCAGGGCGCCCGCGACATCCAGGACCGCTTCGATACCCGCCGCCTCGCCGACGCCATCACCCGCACCACCCTCCACGCCTCCCTCACCGACGGCGACCGCGCCTTCATCGAGCGCATGGACATGTTCTTCATCGCCACCCAGGGCGCCAACGGCAACCTCGATTGTTCGTACAAGGGCGGCGAGCCTGGCTTCGTCCGCGTCATCGATGAGCACACCATCGCCTTCCCGAACTACGACGGCAACGGCCAGTACATGACCACGGGCAACATCCTGGAGACCGGCAAGGTCGGCCTCCTCTTCATCGACTTCCAGAACCAGTGGCGCATGCGCCTCAACGGCACCGCCACCATCGACTTCGATGACCCGCTCAAGGCCGAGTGGCCCGAAGCCCAGTTCGTGGTCCGCGTCACCGCCGAGGAAGTCTTCCCCAACTGCCCGCGCTACATCCACAAGATGGAGATGGTCGAACGCTCCGTGTTCGTGCCGAAGGCCGCCTGCGAAACGCCCGACCCCGACTGGAAGGACTACTTCGAAGACGCGCTCCCCGAGGACCAGAAGGCCCGCCGCGCCGCCCGGAAGAGCCAG
>JAHDWR010000231.1 GCA_023382755.1 Dehalococcoidia bacterium | reverse complement strand
CATCTTGGAAATTCGAGTCACCGGCGGCGACATCACGCAGGCGAAGGCCGATGCGATCATCGTGAACCTGTTCGAGGGCGTGACTACGCCGGGAGGCGGCACCGGGGCGGTCGACACAGCGCTGGGCGGGGCGATCTCCCAGCTCATCGCACAGGGCGACATCCGGGGGAAGTCGGGCGAGTTCACGCTGATCCACACGTTCGGAAGGCTCCCGGTGGCGCGAGTGGTTGTCGCGGGGCTGGGGAAGCAGAAGGACTTCGACATCGACGCGGTGCGGAACCTGGCAGCGAACCTGGCGCGATACGTCCGCAAGCCGGGGATCAAGGATGTGGCGACGATCGCGCACGGCGCAGGGATCGCGGGGCTGGACCCGGAGGCGTGCGCGCAGGCGATCGCCGAGGGGGCGCTGCTCGGCGAGTACCGGTTTTTGAAGCACAAAGCCGCCGACAACGACCGGCAGGAGCTGGCGTCGTTCACGATCGTGGAGCACGAGGCCGGGCAGGTGGAGAAGATGGCGGCGGCGGCCGCGCGCGGCGTGATCATGGCGGAGGCGACGAACCTTGCACGCGACCTCGCGAACGAGCCTTCGAACCACCTGACGCCGACCGACCTCGCCGCGCGCGCAACTGAGGTGGCACAGGCCAACGGGCTGGAGTGCGAGATCCTGGAGCGGGAGCAGATGGAGCAGAAGGGGATGGGGTCGCTGCTTTCCGTGGCAAAGGGGAGCGCGCAGCCGCCGAAGCTCATCCGCATGGGGTACCGCGGGCGGGGCGGGGAAGGCTGGGACCTGGCGCTCGTGGGCAAGGGCATCACGTTCGATACGGGCGGCATCAGCATCAAGCCGGCGGCAAACATGGAGGCGATGAAGGCCGACATGACCGGCGCTGCCTCGGTGATCGCGGCGATGGGCGCCATCGCGAAGCTGGGGCCAAAGGTGAACGTCGTGGCGATCGCCCCATGCACGGAGAATATGCCGGGCGGCAACGCGACGAAGCCGGGCGACGTGGTGACCGCGATGAACGGCCGGACCATCGAGATCATCAACACCGACGCGGAAGGGCGGCTGGTGCTGGCGGACGCACTCTGCTGGGCGAAGGAGCTGGGCGCGACCCACATTGTTGATGTGGCGACCCTGACCGGGGCGGTGACGACGGCGCTGGGCGACGTGGCGTACGGGCTGATGACGAACAACGACGCGTTCTGCGGCCAGTTCGAATCGGCGGCTTCGGCGGCGGGGGAGAAGACCTGGCGGCTGCCGATGTGGAAAGAGTACGACGAGCTCATCAAGAGCGACGTGGCCGACTGCAAGAACTCCGGCACGGGCAACCGGGGCGCCGGGACGATCGTGGGGGCGAAGTTCCTCGAGCCGTTCGTGGGCGATACGCCCTGGATCCACCTGGACATCGCTGGTGTGGACAACATGCCCGCGGACAAGGGCTGGGTGGCGAAGGGCGCGAGCGGCTACAGCGTGCGCGCGATGGTGAACCTGGCGTTGGAGATGGCGGGGTAGGCTAGGCCCGGCCTACGGCGAAGCGGTTGGCGTGCGAACGTCGATGATGCGGTAGGCCCCCTCCGGGCCGCGCTCGATGTCGACGCCCACTGCCTGGCCAGAAGCCCAGCGTCCAACGACCAGCCGCAAACGCTCGAGGGTCGAGCCTTCGAGCACGAGGTAGCAGTGTGCGGACTCGCCCGGGTCGGCGGTGATGGCAAGGCAGGCGCCCGAGAGGGTGAGCCCCCTGCCGGCCAGGTAATCACGAAGCACATCCTGGGCCGCGGCAGGCAACGGATTGGCCGGCGGGAGCGTCGGCACCGGCGTGGCGGTCGGGCTGCCCGGCGTGGGCGTGGGCGTCGCGGAAACCAGCGGAACCGTCGCTGGCGGGGGTGTGTAGCCGGGGACCGAGGGCAACCGCGTCACTGCCGATGCGGCCGGGGACCCGGCGGGCGTCGCGGGACCCGATGCGGAGTCGCTTCGACAGGAAGAGAGCAGCAGGAAGCCGCCAAGCGCGCTTCCGATGACCAACACGGCGGGGCGGGTTCGAATCACCATGGGCCGCTCCGGGGTCGATGTGTTTTGCCTCGATCCTGCCCCGGCGACGGGCAAGACGCGGCAATGCGAAGCCCTACTCTTCGGCCGTGCGGAGCCGCGGCACCGGTGCAAGGCTGCGCGGCCGGCGCTTCGGGACCGCCACCGCCGGTTCGGGTGCTGCGATGTTCATCTTTACGAAGGCGCACTCGCTCTGCATGGTGATCTCGGGCGAGTAGGGCGACTCGCGGAAGAGCGTGAGCATGTTGAGGTTCTCGCAGAGGACGACGGCGGTCAGCCGGTCGAAGCCCTTCGTGCGGGCGTGTTCGACCAGGCGGTCGAGCAGGATCGTGCCGATGCCCTTGCCCTGGAAGGAGTCCTCAACGACGAACGCGACTTCGGCGGAGTAGCGTGACTCGGCCTCGTAGCGGCCCACCGCGTGGATGCTGTCGGAGTCGAGGGGGCTGATGACGAAAGCGCAGCGCTTCTTGAACTCGACCGTGCAGAGGTGCTCGGCGAACGTCGCGGAGAGGCGCTTCATCGGGGTAAAGAAGCGGAGCCGGGTGGTGTTCATCGAGAGGCGCGAGTGGAACTCGATCAGGCGGGGGGCATCGTCCGGGCGGATGGGGCGGACGCGGACGGGCGTGCCGTCGCGCAGCGTGACCATCTGTTCGGCCGGGAGCGCGATTGCCATGGGCCCAGTATCGCGCATTCGGGTGCACGCGGCGCCTATCGAACGGGGCGAATTGCAGATACCAATCGGCCGTTCATGTTGCGGCTATCGAATGGGGTTCGGGTTTAGAGCTTCCGGTCGAGGTAGTCGAGGATGACCGCGAACCGGTCGTCGCGGTGGCTCGGGCGGCCTGCGCGCGAGAGCTCGTGGTCCTCGTCGGGGAAGCGGACGAATTCGACGTCCTTGCGGCGCTGCTTGAGGACGACGAACAACTGCTCGGCCTGGGAGACGGGGCAACGGAGGTCGTTCTCGGAGTGGAGGATGAGGACGGGTGTCTCGATGTCCTTTGCGTACGTGAGCGGTGACTGGCGGAGGACGGCGTCGAGGTCCTCCTGAATGGTGGCGTTTTCGCCCAGGTACTGGCGGTTGAACGTACCGCCGATGTCGCTGGCGCCCTGCATGGAGTACCAGTCGTTGACGGCGCGCTCGGAGATGGCGGCCTTGAAGCGGTGGTCGTGGCCGATGATCCAGCTGGTCATGAAGCCGCCGTAGCTGCCGCCCATGACGGCGAGGCGGGAGCGGTCGGCCCAGGGCATGCGTTCGAGGGCGGTATCGAAGGCGGCCATGACATCGCGGTAGTCGGGGCCGCCCATGTCGCCGACGAGGGCGCGGGCGAAGCCGGTGTCCTGGCCGGAGGAGCCGCGCGGATTGCAGAAGACCACGCCGTAGCCCGCGCCGGCATAGACCTGGAACTCATCGAAGAAGGTTTCGCCGTACTGCCCGAAGGGCCCGCCGTGGACATTCAGGACGACAGGGTAGGCCTGGCCCTCCTGGAAATTTGCAGGTTTCATGACCCAGCAATCGACTTCGACGCCGGGTTCGGTGGAGACGGTGAAACGTTGGGCGTGCTGGAGCGAGACTTCGGCGCGCCAGCCGGCGTTGAAGCCGGTGAGCTGGCGCCGCTCGCCTGTGGCGAGGTCGACGGCGAAAAGCTCGGCGGGGCGGGTCTGTTCGGACGCGGTGACGGCGGCGGTGTTGCCCGTGGCATCGACCGAGTACCAGCCGGCCATGCCGTCGACGCGGCCGACCCAGCGGCCGCCGGACTCGGCTCCTCCCACCCAGAGGTTGGTGGAGCCGCGGTCTTGCGCGAGGGTGAGGACTCCGCCGCCGGGGAGCCAGGCGGGCTGAGCGACCGCCCCGGGGAGCGAACCCGCGCCCATCTGGCGGTCGAGGCCGCCCGATGCGTCGCGCAGTTCGGAGCCATCGGCGGCGACGAGGCGGAGGCGTTCGTTCGAGGGCCACCGGGGGTGGTTCGTGTGGGCGATCCACCGGCCATCGGGCGACCACGACGGCGCGCCGCAGGCGCCCTGCGTGGGGGTTAGCTGGCGGAGGTCCGAGCCGTCGAGGGCGACGGCCCAGACATCGCTCTGGGTGTCGAACCCGCGCTCGGCGTGGCGGGCGGAGATGAAGGCGAGGCGGGCGCCATCGGGAGACCAGCCGGGCTGGGTGTCGTCCCAGTCGCCTTCGGTAAGCTGGCGCGGCTCGCCGCCGGCAAGGTCAACGACGAAGAGGTGACGCCGCTGGTCGTAGGTGAAGCCCTGGCCGTTCACGCGGTACTTCATCGAGGAAATGCGGCGATAGGGCTTCGCCTTCCTGGGGTCGGGGTCGAGCGGGGTGCCCGTCTTCGCGCTGAAGGCGACGCGCAGGGAATCGGGGGACCAGGCGGGGACGCCCGCGCCGAGGGGGAGCTTCGTCAGGAGGCGGGATTCGCCGCCATCGGCGGGCATGACGGCGAGTTGCGGACGCTCCTCGCCGCGCTCGGAGAGGAACGCGAGCCAGCGGCCGTCGGGCGACCAGCGGGGAGAGACATCGCGTTTCGCGCCGGCGGTGAACTGGCGCGGCTCGCCGCCCGCGGTATCGACCACCCAGATGGCGGACGTGTAGGCATCGGTCTCGCGGTCCATGCGGGTGACCGCGAAGGCGACGCGAGCGCCATCGGGGGAGATGTCGCATTCGCCGAGCCAGTTGATGGCGTAGAGGTCGTCGGGGGTCATGGGGCGCATGGGGGCCTCGGGAGTGGTGGTGCAGGGCATTCTAGCCGGGTGTGGCGAATGATTCGGGGAGGGTTCGACACGGGTGCGCCAAAGGGGCAGGATTTCGGCCATGAAGAACTACCACGACATCCTGACCATTCGACGGGAGCGGCACGGAATCATCCAGCTGAACCGGCCGGAGAAGATGAACGCGCTGAGCCACAACCTGCGGGCGGAACTCTTCGACGCGATGAAGGACTTCGAGATGGACGCGGAGGTGAAAGTGATCATCATCCGCGGGGCGGGGCGGGCTTTCAGCGCGGGGTACGACCTTTCGGGGATCTCGAAATCGGACGACGACCGGGATTATGTTGAGCGCCGGAGTGGGCTGCCGAACGTGGGA
>JAHDWR010000230.1 GCA_023382755.1 Dehalococcoidia bacterium | reverse complement strand
CGCGCAGCCGCCGGCGCATGTCGTCGTCGCTGAAGGTCATCATCGCGCACTCGGTGTGGTGGATGACGGCGACCTCGCGGGTGCCGACCAGCCGCTGGCTGATCGACAGGCTGCGGAGCGCATCCGCCATGCGGCCGCCGGCGTTCCGGATGATGTGGGCGTGCCCGTAGCGGAGCCCGAGCGCCCGGATTGGATCGATGCGGGCGTCCATGCAGAGGATGACCGCGAGCTCGGGTTGGCCGGCTTCGGTGGGGGCGAACGCTTCGGCGAAGCGGCGGTTCGCCTCGATAGCGTGTTCGATGGCGCTGAGTTCGGACATGGGGCCAGTTTGGCACATGTTGGACGTTGCGCGCGCAGGCTCCACCTGGCTTGCTTTTCGCCCGCCGCATCATCTTGCGCACCGTCTGATGCGGTATGCTGTGTTCTGGCTCCTATGCGAACAACAGTGAACCTCGACGATGAACTTCTTGACCGTGCTCGCAGCCTGTCCGGGCTGGAAGAGCGCGGGGCACTGATCCGGGCCAGCCTGATTGCGTTGATCGAGCGGGAAAGTGCGCGGCGTCTCGCTCGGTTGGGTGGCACGGAGCCCCAGCTAAGCGACATCCCACGGAGACGGCCGGAAGTGGAATGATTCTCGTGGACACCTCGGTGTGGGTAGATCACCTCCGCGCAGGTGATGCCCTGCTTGCGTCCGCTCTCGATCGCAGCCTGGTCGTGACTCACCCGTTCGTGGTCGGAGAACTCGCCTGCGGCAACCTGCGGAACCGGAGCACGGTCCTTGCGCTTCTCCAGCAACTGCCGGAAGCACCGGTCGCGACTTACGCAGAGGTACTCGCGTTCCTCGAAGCCCGTTCCCTCATGGGTCGCGGAATCGGCATCACCGATGTCCACCTTCTTGCGTCGGTGATGCTGGAAGGCAATGCGCGCTTGTGGACCCGGGACCGGCGCCTGGCTGCAGTCGCCGGCGAACTGGCGGTCCGGTTCGAAGAATGACCGTCGATCTCTCCCCAACCGCGCTGCTTCCGCTTCAGCTACGCTGTGCCATCCGATGACCAGCCCCTCCGCCCTCTCGGTCTCTGCGGTCGTCTCCTTCCTGCGCGAGGTGCTGGAGGCGAATGAGTTTTTCTCCGACCTCTGGGTCCAGGGCGAGGTCTCGAACTACAGCCGGTCACAACTCGGGCATCGTTACTTCTCCCTGAAGGACCCGGGGGCGGCCCTTCGCACGGTCCTCTTCCGCGACAGCATGCCCGGCTTCCAGCTCAAGGACGGCGAACGCGTGCTGGCCCATGGGCGCATCACCATCTATCCCCAGCGCGGCGAGCTCCAGTTCGTGAGCGACTTCGTCCGTCCCGAGGGCATCGGGCTCATGGCTGCGAAGTTCGAAGAGCTCAGGCTCCGCCTGGAAGCCGAGGGACTCTTCGACCTCTCCCGGAAACGGCCGCTGCCCCGCTTCCCGCTGCGCATCGGGCTCGTGACCTCGCCCACTGGCGCTGCCCTCCAGGACATCAAGAACGTCCTCGCCCGGCGCTGGCCGCTGGCAGCGGTGCTGCTGGCGCCGGCACTCGTCCAGGGCGAACAGGCGGCGGGCCAGGTTGCCGGGGCGCTCCGCCGCCTCGCCCGCGAGCCCGGGCTCGACCTCTGCATCGTGGCCAGGGGCGGGGGCGCCGCCGAGGACCTCTCCGCCTTCAACGATGAGCGCGTCGCCCGCGCGATCTTCGGCTTCCCCGTCCCGGTCGTCTCTGGCGTCGGGCACGAGACCGACGTGACCATCGCCGACCTGGTGGCGGACCTGCGCGCGCCCACGCCCAGCGCCGCGGCCGAACGCTGCGCCCCCGACATCGCCCAGCTCGACCGTACCCTCCGGGTGTTGGACCGGACCATGGCCTCGGCTGTCCGGGGGAGTATCGGCGAGACCGCCGCGGACATCGAGGGGACGCTCCGGCGGCTTCAGCGCGCCGCACCGGACCCGGCCGCCCTTTCGCGCGACCTTGGCGCGCTCCTCCGCTCGTTCGAATCGTCTCTCGAACGGCGCTGTGCCGCCGACCGCGCGCGGTTCGAGCAGGCCGCGGCCCGCCTCGCCGCACTCGACCCGATGGCCACGCTGGCCCGCGGCTTCGCCATCGTCCAGAAGGAGGGGACCGCAAAGAAGCCGGTGGTCAGCAGCACGCGCAAGGTGAAACCCGGCGACCGGCTTTCCGTATCGGTCGCCGATGGCGCATTCTGGGCGGAGGTAAGTTGATGGCCTCCGAACCGACCTTCGAATCGCTTTACGCCGCTTTGGAAGAAAAGGCGCGCCGCCTCGAACAGGGCAACCTCCCGCTCGAGGAATCGCTGCGCCTCTACGAAGACGGTGCGAAGCTCGTCGACCAGCTCCGCGCCATCCTCGAAAGGGCCGAACTGCAGGTAAAGACCCTCCAGTCCCGCCTCGACGAGGACGAAGCGCAGCTCCGCGAAGTTGAAGCCGAGTACGACGCCGATGACGAGGATTAACACAGAGGCGCAGAGGCGCCGGGCCCATTCACGATTCGCGATTCACGATTCGCGATTCTCCGCCGCAGCGGCGCTCTCAGGATTCTCAGGGCCGCGACGGGTAGGGAGCGGCACTCGGGCGGACCACGGGATACGCCCCTTCGCCTCCCCCTCCCACCTCTGCGATCGGGAATCCGCAATCTCCTCCGTGCCTCCGCGCCTCGTTGTCCATCCCGCTGGTGACCAGCGATGACGCCGCCGCTTCGGGTCGCGTGGCTCACAACCGGGCGGGGCCCGGGTTCCTACGGCGCGCTTGAGTACCTGATCGAGGCCATCGAGGGAGGGCTGCCCGTCGAGATTGCCGTCGTCTTCATCAACCGTGACCGCGGCGAGTCCGAGCCCACCGACCGGCTCATCGACATGCTGGAAGCCAACGCCATCCGTGTCGAGACGATGTCGTCGGTAGCGTTTCGCAAGGCGCGCGGCGGCAAGATTGGCAGGCCCGGAGAGCCGCTCCAGCCCTGGCGCTTCGACTACGACGCCGAGGTCACGCGAACGCTCTCCGGCTACGACTTCACGCTCGGCGTGATGTTCGGGTACATGCTCATCGCCACCGAGCCGCTCTACTCGAAGTTCACATTCATTAACGACCACCCCGCGCTGCCCGATGGCCCGATCGGCACCTACCAGGAGGTCATCGCGGAGTTGATGCGCACACAGGCGCTGGAGTCGGGCTGCATGGTGAACCTGGTGACCGGCGACGTGGACCGCGGCCCGGCCGTCAGCTACTGCCGCTTCCCGATCCGCGATGCCGCAAACGAGCCGGCGTGGGAGGCACACTCCGCCAGCGAGATCGACGCGGCGAGCCTGGACGCGATCATGACCATGCCGCTCTACGCCGACATCCGCGCGCGCGGCGTGGCCCGCGAACGCCCGTTCATGGTCGAAACGCTGCGCGCCATGGCCACCGGGACGCTCTCCGTGCCCCCTCCCGAACCGGTCGACTTAACCGAAGCGGTGGAAGCCGCCGTCGCCCGCTCGACACGATCCGTATAATCGCCCGCATGATCGACGCACCCCGCACCTGCCCCGACTGCGCCGCGAGCTTCGAGCCCGCCGACAACTACTGCCGCCAGTGCGGGATGTACCTCGCCGCCCTGCGGGACACCGCCATCATCGCCTCGGCTGCGGCACCACCGGCCCGCGTCGAACGCCAGCGCGCGCAACTGCCCGCCCCCGTGAAGAAGGCCGCGACCGCGGTCGCCATCGGCACCGCGCTCCAGATCGGCGTCGGGCTGACCGGGAAGTACCTCGCACGCCAGGCCACGCGCCAGGCCGTCAGCGCTGTCCGCCCGAAGCCGGGCCGCCGCGAAAAGGTGAAGCCGGTCGCAGAGACCGCCCCCATGGTTCAGTCGGCCACGCCCGACCCCTATGGGGACGCGGCGGCGGTGAGTGAGACGGTGATGATCCGGCGGGTGTGGATCCGGCGAGGGTAAAGAGCACAATCCAGCAGCGATTGACACGCGTCCCCCCCCTCCCGCTACGCTCACCGCACCTTGATGCGGGGTGAATTGGATGTATCGACATCTTCTATTGGCGGCCGTCCTGGTCGCTGTGATGGCATTCGGACTGACATCCTCGGGCCCATTTGCCAAGGCCACTACGCCAAGCACGGCCAACTGGTTCAGCTGGCGTCTGGATACTTCGGGACCAAGCGTCAAAAACAACACTGGGTGGTACATTGATGACGCTTTGTGGGCTTGGAACTACGCTTCCCGAATGAGCCCATACGAGGTTGGTTTGGGGCCGGACTTTTACTTGGATACAGCGTACGAAGTGAGCGGGTATTGGGCTTGGGTTGAGTACGTTCGACGCGGTGTGACGATTTGCGGTGGTCGAAGCTATGGGGATACAGGCAACTGTAACTACACGACTCAACAAGGTGAGTGGGGCCAGATCTACTTCAACACCTACTACTCTCTTTCCCAGGTAGAGAAGACTTGGCTTGTAATGCATGAACTCGGCCATGTGTTCGGGCTTCAACATCACTCGGGAACACTCATGAACGACACCTACACCAGTTATTGGGACATGTCGCATGTGGACTACCACCTCGGCGCACATTACTAGATCGGAGATAAAACCATGCGCCCTCGGCATTTCAGCATTCGGCCCTTGATTCTCCTTGTTGTGGGAGCCGTCGTTGGCACCAGCCTCTTGGCGGCTGGGTGCCAGAACGAGCCCGCTCCGACCACTCCGTCCGAAGAACACAATGCATTTGCGGTGCTGGCGCCGCCTCCGGGCACTCTCGATGACATCACCTCGCGCATGTCGATCGTGGTCCGCGGCCACTACGCGGAGGTGCTGGAGGTTCGCCGTGATCCCCGGCCCGTCCCCACCGAACGAGCCGAACTGCTCGGCACGACTGTCGAAGCGGGCTCGCCCTACACGCTCATGAGGTTCGTGGTGACCGAATACATTGTCGGGGAAGGGCCAATGGAGCTAACGGTGGGCCAGGCAGGCGACCTTCGGGATGATCGCGGGTTGGGGTATGGGGTCGCGCGCCCGGTGTTCGGACAGGAGATCACGCTGATCGCACATCCATGGGAAGGCAAGCCATCGATTACCGTGTCGCTCTTTGCCGACTACGGGAGATTCGTCGAACGCAACGG
>JAHDWR010000229.1 GCA_023382755.1 Dehalococcoidia bacterium | reverse complement strand
ACCAGGCCGTCGCCCGTCTGTATCGTGATGGACTGGCCGAACCCGCTCGTGAGCGCTACCCCCGGCACAACCTCGAACAACTGACCCGGACGCGCCATCAGCCGGTCCGCCTCGGCCCGCCCCCCGTTCCACGCCAATTCGGAAAGCTCCCGCATCGTGGGCATCTCGCCCTCCCAGAACACAAGAATGAGGCGCCCCCTGCGGGACGCCCCATCGTAATACATCTTCCCAACGGCCAACGGCCAACGGCCAACGGCCAACGGCCAACGGCCAACGGCCCAGCTATCTCATGGGACCGCCAGGTCGAACCGGAACGCCGGCCCTCCGCCGACCAACTGGCCCGTCGGGTACAGCACGCCGTTGTAGTACACCGAGATCGCCGAGCCCACCCGGTTTGCGCACGTCTCAATCGATGCGCCGTAGTCCACGCGGTACCCGCCAGCCGCGGTTGTTGCCCGCACAGGCCCCAGCACGCCGTCGAATGCCAGCCCTACTTCCGTCCCCGCCGGCGCATTCACGCCGCCGATCGTGAAAAGCCCGAACACGCTGTTCGGCGGCATGGAGGAGGACATGTTCGGACAGTACTCCCCGCCCGCCACCACGGCGGGAGCCGTCGGCGTCGGCGTGGCCGTTGGTTCGGGCGCCTGCTGCTGGGGCGGGTTCGCTGCGCCGCCGCCACCGCCTGTCTGCCGCGGCGTCGCGGTCGCGGTCGCGGTCGGCGAGGGGCTGGCCGTTGGCGTCGCCGTCCGTGTTGGCGTCGCTGTTCGGGTCTGTGTCGCAGTCGCAGTGGGCGTCGCCGTTGCCGTCCCGGTGTCTCGTCCCGCGGCCACGGTCTCGCCGCTCCCGCCATCGTCAGTCAGGAGCCACACCCCGGCGGCAGCGAACAGGATGCCGAGGATACCCAGGCCGGTCCAGCCAACGGCCTGGCGGGCCGGTGTGTTGAAGAACGATTGGAGCCAGCTCATGCACGCATAAGCCTAGGGCAATCCCTTCGTCCAGTCCCGGCGCCTGGCCAAAGGGCCGTTAACCCGGCCGGTCCAGCGGAATCGCCCGGGGATCCGGGCCCCACCAGTGCTCGATGGGCTTCTTCGCGGTGCTCGCGAACGGTAACTTCACTCGCTGTCCCAGCCGCGCCGATTCGTACGCCGCGCAGATGATCTCCAGCACCCGGCGCCCGTCTTCCCCGGTCGAGCGCAACTCCGCCCGCCCCGCGATGACCTCCACGAAGTGCTCAAGTTCCTGTGGGAACCCGAACTGCCACGCCTCCTCGTACATCGGGTACTGCCAGCCGCTCCGCGTCGAGGCGTCCAGGGCCGTCTCGCTCTCCGGGGCCGTGTACATCGCGATCGCCGGCCCCCGTTCCAGGTTCGCGACCAGCCGCCCCTTCGGCCCATAGACTTCGAGGTAGTCATTCCCGCCGGGCATCGCCCACGAGTTCTCCGCGATCCCGATCGCCCCGCCCGCGAAGTGCAAGATCACCGTGGAGTGGTCTTCGCCGAGGCCCTTCTCCGCGTGGGCGTAGCGCCCCATCGTCGCGGTCACCGCCTCCGGCCACGAGCCCATCGCCCAGCAGATCGCGTGGATGCTGTGACACCCCATATCGAGCACCACGCCCCCGCCGGCCCGCTCCACGTCCCAGAACCAGGGGGAATACGGGCCACCATGGCATTGCGCCTGCTTCACCAGGAACGGCTCGCCTACTTGCCCCCGCCGCGCAAGCTCCCGCACGCGCTGGTACATCGGCACGAACAGCAGGTTCTCCGCGTACATCAATGCGACCCCGGCCCGCCTGCACGCCCCGATGATCCCGTCGGCCTCGGCAAGGCTCATGGCCAGCGGCTTCTCGCACAGCACGTGCATCCCGGCGGCCGCCGCCCGCACCGCGACGTCGTGGTGGAGGTCGTTCGGTGCGGCGACCGCCACCGCGTCGATCCCGCCCGCGGCGATCATCTCCCTGTAGTCGGCGTAGTGCCGCGAGATGCCCCAGCGCCCCGCGAATGCGGCCGCCGTGTTCGGCGAGGCGACGGCCGCGATCTCCGCGCCGGGCACCTGCCGGAGCGAGTGCGCGTACAGGTTCCCGATGAATTGTGTCCCAACCAGCCCGATACGAACCGTCATGGCCCGCGATTGTGGCCGCTCACCGGGCCGGTGTCACGCCGATGTGTCACTTCTCCGCTTCGGCGCGCCGCTCGGCCAGTAGCTCGTCAGCCATCGAGGGTGTGCCCTCCACGTATCGCCGGACCAGCTCTCTCGCTCGCCCAATTCCGCCATGCGCTCCAGCCGGCAACGCTCCTGGGTGGTTTCGCGGGCGGTGGTGCTCTCCGGCGTCGGGTCATCCATACACACACGATGTGCCCGTGTCCGGGAGAGGCGCAACCCCTTACGCCGTCTGCCGTTTCGTCGGCTTCCGGATGAACAACAGCAGCACGGCCGCCGTCACGTTGAACGCCGCAATCGTGAAGAACGCCCCGTTGTAGTCGCCCACCCGGTCGACGTACTCCGAGACCAGCAGCGGCGCCCCCGCTCCGAGAAACAGCGAGAACGGCAGCCCCGCGCTCCGCACCGAGCCCAGGTAGCGCCGCCCGAAGAAGGTCGCCCAGATCAGCTCCTGCAGCGGGATCATCCCGCCCCACCCGAACCCCAGCAGGAGGAACCCGCCCCAGATGAACGCGTCCGCCTCCGCCCGCACCGAAGCCGTGATCAGGAGGATGGAGATCCCCGTGATGAACGCGCTGATCGACGCCAGCCGCTTGGGGTCCGTCTTGTCCATCAGCAGGCCCCAGAACGGTTTCGAGACCAGTGCCGGGATCGACGCCAGGGTGATCATGAAGGCCGCCGTGGAACGTGAGTACCCCGCGTCGGTCATGAACGGGATCGTGTGGAGCAACATCACCCCGATCGTGAGCCCGAACATCCCGAACGCCAGCACCAGCATGTAGAACGACACCGTCCGCAACGCTTCGCCCCGCGTCAGCGATGCTGCGAAATCGGCGCTCGCCTTCAACCCCCCGCCCGCCGCCACCTGCGCCGAGCTCTTCCCATCCGGGTGCAGGCCGAAGTCCTCCGGGGCCCGCCGCATCATCAACGCAATCGGGACGATGAGGATGAGCGCGCCCACGCCCATGAACCGCCATCCGGTCCGCCAGCCCCATTCGTCGATGACCCGCGTCATGGCTGGCGTCAGCACCACTCCCGCCGTGGAGACGCCCATCGAGGCCAGCGCCACCGCCAGGCCCCGTTTCTCCACGAACCACTTCGACAGCGTCACGTTGACGACCAGGTTCCCGATCATCGCCGCGCCCATCGTCATGATCAGGCCGTTCAGCACGATCCAGTGCCACAGCTGCTGCACGAAACTCAGCGCGAACAGCGACGACGACAGGATCGTGATCCCGATCAGCATCAGCCGCCGCCCGCCGTGCCGGTCCACGTGCGCGCCGATGAAGAACCCGGTGAACGCCATGATCACCTGCGCCAGCGTCCGCGCATACGTGAATTCCGACCGCGTCCAGTCGAGGTCGTCGGTCATCGGCTTCAGGAATGCGCCGACCACGTAGTTCTGCGAACCGACCGAGACAAACTGCGCGACGAAGGCCGCCCCGATGAGCCAGTAGCCGAAGTAGATGCGGGGCGCGCCCGCGGCCGCCTCGGTTGTCACCGCGGCGGCGGCTCCCGCTGATTCACGAGCCATGAATGGTCACCCGAACGCTAACGATTCGGCGAGTCTACACCCCGCCTCGCGAGGTGCTACTTTCCCCGGAAGATCCGTCAGTACAGCGCCTGCAACGCTTCCAGGCAGGCTCGCGTGGCGGCCTCGGGCGCGGTCGATTCCGTCCGCCCGAACGCCGTCGCCGCGTCGATCCGGCCACTGCTGCGTCGCATGAAGTCCGTCACGTCCATCCGCAGCTCCCAGGCGGCGGTCTGGCCCCGCCCGATAGCCCACGTGCCGCCCGCCGGCCCCACCAGCGTGAGCGTGAAGGAGATCTCCGGCGCCTGCTTCTCGATGTAGCGGGCGGCGTCCGTCACCGTCAGCGCGACCATCACGCCGTCATGCGCCGGCGTCTGCTCGAACGGCTTCCCCGTCGCGTCCGCGATGTCGAGGCGGTGGATCCACATGTCGCGCGGGAAGATCCGGTGCAGCAGCGTCCCCAGCCCCACCAACCCCACCGGCGGCGCGGGCACCCGGATACTGCGCGCCACCGGGTTCAACCGCATCCGCGATGCGATCGACCCCGGCGTGCCCTCGCGGACCTCCGCGATCAACTCCGCCGGGGTCCGTCCCTTCCGCATGTCTACCTGCCGCTGGTTGAGCGCGTCCAGCGTCGACATGCCCCGCTTCCGGTAGGGCCGCGTCCCGCGCGGGTCCAGCTGCGTGATGAAGCCCCGCAGCCCCGACCCCATCTGCACGTGCCCCGCCTGGTGAGCCACGACATCGCGCACGTCCCAGAGCGCGCACGGCGTGGACCTCGCCCAGTCGTCGGGCTCCAGCCGGTTCAGGAGCTCGACGAAGGCGGTCAACTCCTGTCCGGCGAGCCTGGAGTAGGTGGCCCGGTCCGGCTCCGGCATGTCCCGCGCGATGGTGGCGTTGCCTGTGCTGGTACTGGTACTGGTTGTCGACACGGACATGCTCCTTGTGGATCTCACTCAGGTCCCGGCTGCATCCACGCAGCCTCGATCAGCCATGCCGCGGCGGGAATGAGGGGCGAGAACCGCCCACTCCCGCCCGGCGACTCTGGTTCGTTCGCGCGCTTCAGCGAGGTCAACCCGTGCATCAGCGCCAGGGCCAGGTCGCGCGTGGCAGCGGCGTCCATGCCGCTCCGGATGAGCCCGGCGTCCAGCGCTTGCTGCCACCACCGCTCGCCGTCCTCCAGAAGTCCCCGCGCCTCCACCATCGACTCTTCCGACGGCACGAACCCGGGCACCGGCCGCTCGAACAGCAACGCATACAGGTCCGGGTGCTCATCCGCGAACGCCATGTAGTCCGCCATCACCGCCGCAACCAGGCTCCTGTCCAGCCCGTGGGACTCGATCAACTCCCGCAGGCGTTCGCGGTACATCCGCATCCCCGCCCGGAACAGTTCGTCGTACAGCGCGTGCTTGCTCTCGAAGTACGTGTACAGCGAGGGCGGCTTCATCCCCACTCGCCGCGCGACCTCGTTGATGCTGAGCGCG
>JAHDWR010000228.1 GCA_023382755.1 Dehalococcoidia bacterium | reverse complement strand
CCTTTCGGCGGTGTCGAGCGGGGGCTCAGTGTGTTTCGGAGTTCAGTTCGTAGATCAGGCGGAGGCCGATGAGGGTGAGGTCGCCGTTGACGATGTCGATGCAGTCGGTCTCGGCGGCGATGAGGGTGGAGAGGCCGCCGGTGGCGACGACTTTGGGATTGCCGCCGAGTTCGGCCTTGAAGCGGGCGACGAGGCCTTCGACCAGGCCAACGTAGCCGAAGAGGATCCCGGCCTGCATGGCGTGGATGGTGTTCTTGCCGATGGCGACTGGAGGGCGTTCGAGCTGGACGCGATAGAGCATGGCGGCCCGGCTGAAGAGGGCCTCGCTCGCGATGCCGATGCCGGGGGCGATGGCGCCGCCCAGGTAGTCGCCCTGTTCGTTGACGGCATCGAAGACGGTGGCGGTGCCGAAGTCGACGATGATGACGGGGGTGCCATAGAGCTTGCTGGCGGCGACGGCATCGATGATGCGGTCGGCGCCGAGCTGTTTCGGGTTGTCGTAGAGGATGCGGACGCCGGTGCGGAGGCCGTGACCGACGACCATGGGCTCGATCTTGAAGTACTTGCGGCAGACCTGTTCGAAGGTAGGGATGAGCGGGGGGACATCGCAGCCGATGATGCAGGCGGTGACATCGGAAGCCTCGATGCCGCCACTGTTGAGGAGCGTCATGAGGAGGACGCCGTACTCGTCCGGAAGTTTTTCCTGTTCGACGCCGATGCGCCAGGTGTCGGCGATCTGGTCGCCATCCCAGAGGCCGATGTGGATGGAGGTGTTACCGATGTCGAGCGCGAGAAGCATTCCTGCGTACCGTCCTGGCTTCGGGCCATCTGCGGTCCCGGTGCCGCGCAAAGGGTACAGCGTTTTGGAGGGAGGAGGGAGGAGTGCGCCGCTCAGGCGGGTCCGGGTTCCTCGCCGCCAAGGATTCGCCGGGGCCACTCGCGGATGGGGGGAAGCGATTCGCGGTACTTGAAGTAGAACACCGTGGCCGGGACGAGCAGGGCGACCGCGATCAGGGAGAGGGTGACGGCCTGTGCCTCCCAGGACTTGCCGAACGAATCGCCGAACCCGACGACCACCGTGGTCGGCACAATCGAACCAAGGAAGACGAGCGTGATGAACAGCCGGAACGACATGCCGGTGAGCCCGGCCGCATAGGCCGCGAAGTCGAACGAGACGGGCATCATGCGCCACCAGAAGACGATCTGGGGGCCCATCTGGCGGGCCATCTGGTCCACGCGTTTGGCGCCTTCTTCGCCGATGAGCCGGGGGATGAAGTGGCGGCCGAGGCGGTGCGAGATGTAGAAGATGATGGCGGAGCCGATGAGCTGGCCGATGACGCAGTAGACGACGCCCCAGAACGTGCCCCAGGCGATACCGGCCGCGATCATGAACGGGGGGTTGGGGATCGGGGCGAAGACCATCGCCACGGCGAGGACAGTGATCAGCAGCACCGGCCCCCAGGGGCCGAGGTCCCGTATCCACTGGCGCACATCATCAACCTGCAGGTCGCCGACGATGAAGTCAGTCATGATGAGGGCGGAGGCGCCGGCAATGGCCACGAGGCTGAGCAGCCGCCGGCGGGTGCGGGGGTTCGCGAGCAGGGGCGAACCTTCGGGTGGCGGGGGCTGTTCCCCACGGATGAGGTCGCCGATTTCGCCCCAGACCAGGTAGGCGGCGACGATGCCGAGCCCGAGGGCGACGCCGCGCGATTGGACGACGAGGTACACGCCTGCCGTCACCGCGATCCCCGCAAGTATGGCCAGGACAACCACGACGTTTTCGCGCATTGCCTCGAATGCTACGGCAAGGCGGTCAGTGGGCAACGGGGGCTTGCCCGGGCCTTCACCGGGCGCGAAACACGGCGGAAACCGGACAGGTGCACAGTATCTGCATGACGGCACCAACGGCGTTGAAGATCCGGCACGCGACCGAGGCGGACCTCGGGGCGATCAATCGCATCTACAACTACGAAATCGAACACGGGGCGGCGACGTGGGACGTCGAGCCCTGGTCCGCCGGGCAGCGGCTGGCATGGTGGTCCGAGCACAACGACCCCTTGCAGCCAGTCATCGTGGCCGAGGACGGGGCGGGCGTGGTGGGGTTCGCCTACCTGACGCTGATGTCGCGGAAGCACGGGTGGCGGTTCACGCGTGAGGATACCATCTACATCGATGAGCAGGCGCGGGGACAGGGCGTCGGGACGGCGCTGCTCGGGGCGTTGCTGGAGGAAGCCCGGGCCATCGGCGTGCGGCTGGTGGTGGCGTCGATCACGTCGACGAACGAGGTGAGCATCCGGCTGCACCGGCGGTTCGGGTTCGAGGTGATGGGGACGTTGCGGAACGCGGGATACAAGTTCGGGGAGTGGATGGATACGACCTACATGCAGGTGGACCTGGGAGTAGCGAGCGGCGGGTAAGAGGTAACGAGCGGCGAGTTGCGAGTTGGAGGCACGGGCCGAATTCCGGGTCGCCGACGGCCCGTATTCACCGCGACGACACCGGTACCAGGTGGGACGCCTTCGGGAACGGAATGGACGCTTGGAGTACACTCGCGTCATTCCAACGTCCGAGACGCAGGCGTGGAGTGGCGTCTGCCAGTGAGGCGACGTGTCTACACATCCGCTTGATCCGATATTCCATCCGCGTTCGGTCGCCGTTATCGGCGTCCCCTCAACCCGCCGCCGAGGATTTGGCGGCTTCTATGAGTCTCTCCGAGAGGCTGGCTTCCCCGAGATCGGCCAGCTCTACCCGGTGAACCCGAAGGTCGACGAGATCGATGGCGTCCGCTGCTATCCGTCGCTCCTGGAGGTGCCCGACCCGGTTGATTACGTCATCTCGCAGGTACCGGCGCCGGCCGCCCCGCAGCTCGTCGACCAGTGCATTGCGAAGAAGGTTCGGGCCATCCACTTCTTTACGGCCGGCTTCTCCGAGACGGGCGATGAGCATCTGGCGCAGGTCGAGCGGGAGATGATGGCCAAGCTGAAGGCTGCCGGAATCCGGGCGATCGGGCCGAACTGCATGGGGCTCTACGTTCCCGCGAGCCGTCTGGCCTTCATGGAAGGTTTTTCGATGGAGCCTGGCAATGTGCTGCTCCTGTCCCAGTCCGGGGCGAACGCGGGCGAGATCGTGAGCGAACTCAGCGGCCGCGGTGTCCGCTTCTCGAAGGTCATTTCGTATGGGAACGCCGCCGACCTCCAGGCGCATGACTTCCTCGATTACGCCGCGAGTGACCCGGAGACGGATGTCGTCGCCGCCTACGTCGAAGGTGTCAAAGACGGCCGCGCGTTCTTCGAGGCACTCAAGCGGTGCGCGCGAGTGAAGCGGACCATCATCCTGAAGGGCGGACTGAGCGCCTCAGGTTCCCGGGCGGCACACTCTCATACGGGCTCACTGGCCGGGTCGGCGGCGGTCTTCGATGCCGTCTGCCGCCAGGCGGGGGCCATCCGCGCCGAGACCATGGACGAGCTGCAGGACCTGGTGGTCGCGGCTTCCACCAACACGTATCGCGTGAAGGGCCGGGGCGTCGCCCTGATCGGCGGTGGCGGAGGAGGGTTCGCCGTGCTGTCGTCGGACGCGATCGACCGGGAGGGTCTCACGGTGCCGAGGATGCCGGCGTCAGCCGTCCAGCAGATGCGCGAATTCATCCCTGTCGCCGGGAGTAGCGTGAACAACCCTATCGATGCCATGCCCCCGGAGGACCGCGTCGACGACATGCTCCAGATCGTTGCGACTGCCGAGGGCATCGACATGGTATTCATGGGGCCCATGCTCGGCCGGCCCGGTCGCCCTCAGGCTTCGGACCAGGACGGGGCGCCGGATGCCGAGGAAGTGGCAAAGGCCATGGAGGAAAAGACGAAAAAGGCTGCCCAGCAGCTGCGCACCCTCCAGGACGAAACCGGGACGCCGGTCGTGGGAATCTTCCGCGGTGGCCGGATGGCGCGCCGCATGGGGATGGAGAGCGAAGGGTTCTTCGAGGCCGCCTATCGGGAGGGCATCGGCGTTTTCCCGAGCGTTGCGCGCGCGGCCCGAACGGTCGCCCGGGTGCTCGAATGGCGCCAGTACCGCGAAGGGATGCCCGACATCCTGTGACTCCGGGCTTCCTACCCGGCCAACCCGGTACCGGGCCCGGGCTGGAGGGGATTGGCCGCTGCGCCCCCGGCCGCGTGAGTGCCTGTCGCCGAGGAGCCCGTGGGCCCTAGCGGATGACGAAGTAGCGGGCCTCCGGGTGGTGGACGACGACGGCGCTGGTTGATTGCTCAGGGTGCCACTGGAAGGTCTCGCTGAGCTCGACGCCGATGCGGCCGGGGTCGAGGAGGCTGGCGGTCTTCGTCTGCTCTTCGAGATCCGGGCAGGCGGGGTAGCCAAAGGCGTAGCGGGCGCCCTGGTACCCCTGGGCGAAGAGCTTCCGCATATCCTTCGCGTCGCTGGCGGCGATGCCGAGTTCATCGCGGATGCGCTTGTGCCACATCTCGGCGAGGGCTTCGGCGCTCTCGACCGCGAAGCCGTGCCAGTGGAGGTAGTCGCGGTATTCGTTGGCCTCGAAGAGCTGCTTCGCGAAGGTGCTCGCGCGGTCGCCCATGGTGACGAGAAAGAGGCCGACAACATCGTATTGGGGGCCGGCGGGGTCGGCCTTCGCCTCATCGGTGGAGAGGAAGAAGTCGGCGATGCAGAGGCGGCGGCCGGTGGGCTGGCGGGGGAAGGTGTAGCGCACGGGCTCGCCGGCGGGCTTGCCGTTTTCGAACGCGGGCCAGGTGATCAGCTCGTTCTTGTCGGCCAGGCAGGGGAAGTAGCCGTAGACCACCTGGGGGACGAGCAGCTGCTCGGCGATGGCGCGCTCCTGCCAGCGGCGGAAGATGGGCCGGACTTCGGATTCGACGAAATCGGCGTAGTCGGTTTCGGTGCGGTCGCCGCGCTGGTACTGCCACTGGCCGCGGAAGAGGGCGGTCTCGTTGATGTAGGGGTAGATGTCGCGCAGCGGGAGACCGCGGACGACGCGGCTGCCCCAGAACGGAGGCGTGGGGATGGGCACGCCGCGGGCGACGCCGGAGGGCGCGTAGTCGTGCTCGCCGGGGAGGCCTTCGGCGGGTGGGACGTTGAGGCGCACCTCGTCGTAGCCGCTGTCGCCACCGCCTTTCACCTCCTGGCCGCCGCGGGTGAGGACGGGGAGGGGCTGGCCCTCGCGCAGTGCCGGGACGACGCGGTCGAGGGTGGCGAGGCCTTCGAAGGCATCCTGGGCGTAGTAGACGCTCCCCCGGTAGATGCCCCGGAGGTCGTCCTCGACGTACTTGCG
>JAHDWR010000227.1 GCA_023382755.1 Dehalococcoidia bacterium | reverse complement strand
GAGCGGCAGGCGGGCGAGATCGCGTTGTTGCGGAGCAGGGGCGGGAGCCCGATGCAGGTGGTGGCGATCTACGCGATCGAAGGGCTGCTGGTGTGCGGCTTCGCGGCGGTGGCGGGGCCGTTCATCGCGTCGGCGGGGATCGGGGTGCTGGGCTACACGCCGCCGTTCGAGAACCTGAGTGGGAACTCCCGGCTCGACGTGCCTCTTTCGCGGGGCGCCTTCGCGCTGGCGGCGGGGGGCGCGGCGATGGCGTTCCTGGCGCTGCTGTTCCCCGCATGGCGGGCCGCGCGCAACAGCACCATCGACTACAAGCACTCGCTGGCCCGGCCGCAAACCCGGCCGGTGTTCCTGCGCTACTACCTGGACCTGGTGCTCGTGGGGATCGGGGCGTTCCTGTTCTACCAGTTGCGGGAGCGCGGCTCGCTGGTGACCGAGCGCCTGTTCGGGGACTTATCGGCGGACCCGTTGTTGCTGCTTTCGCCCACGCTGTTCATGTTGATGGTGGCGCTGGTGTTCTTGCGGCTGTTCCCGCTAGTACTGCGGGGGGCGGCGTGGGCGACGCGGCGGTTCGACAGCGCCACGATGGCGCTCGGCCTCTCGCGGATGACCCGCGCGCCGATGCACTACAGCCGGCTCATCCTCTTGCTATTGCTGGCGACGGCGGTGGGCATGTTCGCGGCGGGGTACCGGGCGACACTGGAACGAGGTTACGACGACCGCTCGGCCTTCGAAGCAGGGGCGCCATCGCGGCTGGAGAGCGTGCGCAGCCCGGCGAACCTCTCGAACGACGCGTTTGTCGAGCGAGTGAAGGCAGCGACGGGAGCGGAACTGGTGTCGCCGGTCGCGCGGCAGCAGGGTTCGTACAACATCAGCACGTTCCGGGGCGTGACGGTGACGGTGCTTGGCGTGGTGCCGGGGGAATTCGAACAGGTGGCGTACTGGCGCGATGACTTCGCGGGGCCGGCCCTGGGAGAGCTGCTGGCTCGGCTGCCGCTCGGCGAAGTCGAGCGCCAGGTGGCGCGGGAGGTCCCGGGGGGGTCGCGATACATCGGCGTGTGGGCGCAACTGCCGCTGACGCAACAGCAGGCGCGGCTGGGGGTCCGCCTCCGGGATGCCTCGGGCTACGTTTGGGAGTACGCGCTGGACGCCGCCCCGCAATCCCGCCCGGAGGGCTGGCGCTTCTTTGTGGCCGACCTGGCGCGTCCCGCCCAGCTCCGCTTCAACCCCGCGATGGACTTTTCGCTTTCGACGGCCAAGGAACTCGATTCCGTGTATGTCCGGGCGACGGGGACAGCGCCGCAGGTGCCGGTCCGGGTGTCGGTGCTGGTCGACGATATCCAGGTCACCGCCGACACGGCGCTGGCCGAGGACGTGTTCACCACGGGATTCGCCAATGGCCAGGTGATCGAGCCGTTCGACTCGATCGAGCGGTACGAGCTCATTACGGGCAGCTCGATCGGGGACCCCGGAGGGATCTCGTTCGCCGAGGACCTTGGGCGCGACGGCACGACCGCGGCGCGGATCGCGTTCACGCGGGGGCGGGGCTCGGCGCCGCTCTTCGGATTGCGGTTGCGGCGCGCACCCGGGCCTCTGCCGGTGCTCGCGGCGGACAGCTTCCTTTCGACCGCCGAGAAGCGCGTCGGCGATGAGGTCACCGTGTACATCAACCGGCAGTACGTGCAGGCGAAGGTCGTCGGTTCGTTCGCGCTGTTCCCGGGGCACGACCCAAAGCGCCAGGACGACCTGCTGGTGGCTGACCTGGCGGCATTCCAGGAAGTGGCGGCGACGGTCCCGGCCCTGAGCGACGCCGTGCACGTGAATGAAGCATGGATGTCGGAGGCCGAGCCTGGTGTGATGACCCGGGAGGCGCTGCTGCCGCTCGGCGTGACCGCGGACGGGTATTTCGATCGGCGGGATATCCGGGCGGAGCAGGGTTCGGACCCGCTGGTGGCGGCGAGCTGGGAAGGCATCCTGTTCCTCTGTTTCGCGGCGGTGCTGGTGCTGACGGGGCTGGGGTTCGCGGTGTACGCCACGCTGGCGGTGCAGGCGCGCTCGCTGGAGTTCGCGATCCTCCGGACGATGGGCTATTCGAACAGGCAGGTGCTGGGGCTGGTGAGCTTCGAGCAGATGTTCGTGATCGTGGGCGGCGTGGTGGCCGGGACGTTCCTCGGGTTCCCCCTGGGGCGGCTGATGATTGGCTACCTGGGAGTGACGGAATCGGGCGACGACCCGGTGCCGCCGCTCGTTTCGCAAGTCAGCTGGCCATCGGTGCTGACGGTGTACGGTTTACTGGCGGTAGTGTTCATCTGCACAATCCTGTCACTTGCCACGGTCTATTCGCGCCTGGCCGTATCCCGCACCCTGCGGATCGGGGAGATCTGACACGCCCATGACCGACGACGACCTGTACATCCGCTGCGAAGACCTGTTCAAGATCTACAAGACTTCGAACCTGGAGGTGGTAGCCTTGCGGGGCCTCGACCTGAAGGTGCGCCGGGGCGAGTTCATGGCGATCGTCGGGGCCTCGGGCTCGGGCAAGAGCACGCTCATGAACATCCTGGCGGGGCTCGATACGCCCTCGGCAGGGCGCTGCTTCGTCGGGGGAGAGGACCTCCTGGCGATGTCCACGGGCGACATGGTCGGCTACCGGCGGAAGCGCGTTGGCTTCATCTGGCAGCAGACGGGGCGGAACCTGGTGCCCTACCTGGATGCGGTCCAGAACGTGGAGGTGCCGATGGTGCTCGACGGCGTGCCGGCATCCACCGCCCGGGCGAGGGCCATCGAGCTGTTGGAGATGGTGCTGCTCGGACACCGGCTGCACCACAAGCCGGAGATGCTTTCCGGCGGCGAGCAACAGCGCGTCTCGATCGCGGTGGCGCTGGCGAATAACCCGCCCCTGCTGCTGGCCGATGAACCGACGGGCGAACTGGATTCCGTGGGGGCGGACACGGTGTACGACGTGTTCCGGGCGCTCAACCGGGAACTCGGGACGACCGTCATCATCGTGACCCACGACCCTGACATCGCTGCGCGGGTCGACCGGGTGGTCGCGATCCGGGACGGGCGCACTTCGACCGAGATCTTCCGGCGCGTGCGGTTCGAAGGGGCGAAGACCGAGGTGGTGCACGAGGAATACGTGCTCATCGACGCGGCCGGGAGGCTGCAGGTACCGCGCGAGTTCCTCGATAACCTGAACATCCACGACCGCGCCCGGGTGTTGATGGGCGAGGGGCGGATCGAAGTCTTGCCGGACGGGCAGAGCCGGGTGACCGGGAGGGAACGCCCATGAGTGGAGCGGCGGTGGAGGTGCGCAATGTCTCGCGGAAGTTCAAGGTGGGCGGCGAGGAGGTCTGGGCGGTCCACGACGTATCGCTGAAGGTGGAGCCGGGCGAGTTCCTGGCGCTCATTGGGCGGTCGGGATCGGGGAAGACGACGCTGCTGAACGTGATGGCCGGGCTCGACCGCCCGACCGAGGGCGAGGTGTATATCGACGGCGAGCGGGTGGACACGATGAGCGAGCGGCAGCTGGACGGGTTGCGGCGCCACAAGCTGGGCTTCATCTTCCAGTCGTTCGGGCTGCTGCCGTTGCTTTCGGCGCGCGAGAACGTGGAGTTGCCGTTGAGGATCGCGGGCGTGAGCCACGGGGAGCGCCAGAAGCTGGTGAAGAACGCGATCGAGTTCGTGGGCCTGGGGCGGCGGGCGGACCACCGGCCGTACGAGCTTTCGGGCGGCGAGCAGCAGCGGGTGGCGATCGCGCGGGCGCTTGCCTCCCAGCCGACCCTCATCCTCGCGGACGAGCCGACGGGCGAGCTGGACTCGGCGACGGCCACGGCGGTGTTCGGCCTGCTGCGCGACCTCGCGCGGGCGGAGGGCATCACGATCATCACCTGCACACACGATAGGCTGGTGATGGAGCTGGCGCAGCGGGTGGAAGAGCTTGCCGATGGGCGACTGGTGACGGGCGAGCATCGCGAGGTGTGGGACCGGATCCAGCGGCGGGAGCGCAGCCCCTTCGCGGCGGCGTTGCCGGCGGCGGAGGGGATCGAGGAACAGCCGGCGCTGTCGTCGCTGATTGGCGCGGACCTTTCGGCGTTCAAGCCGGCGCCGCAGCGGGTGCGTCACCGCGCGGAGACGGAAGAGGAGGAGCCGGTGGAGCCGCTGCCGGACGTCGACCTGTCGCAGTTCCGGCCGGCGCCGCAGCGGTTGGGAAAGGACCCGGCGACGCGGTTCGACCTGGCTGCGGCCCCGGAAGATGTGCCGGCCGGGGACGAGCCCGGGGCGCCGGCAGAGGAGACCCCTGCGCCGGGGGATGACGCCGCGCGATGGGCGCGGCCCCGGGAGTAACGCTCAGGCGCCGGCTGTGCGGAGGCCGCGGCTGAGCATGCGCAGGAGCCTCACTCGCTCTTCTGGCACGCGCTCGGTGAGGCGATGGGCGATGATCACGACCCGCCACCGTGCGAGCGCGTCCGCGTCGACGGAAGCGGCCGTGCGGTAGCCGGAGCGGTAGGCGAGGAGCATGAGCTTCCGCCCGACGCGCACGAGGACCCGGCCCCAGAGGCCGGTGTCGGGTGGGACCTCGCCGGCTTCGAGGAGGATGGTGGAGCGGGCGAAGTCGGCGACGGGGTCGCCCCGGACCGCGTTCGGGAAGTCGATGACGACCGGCCCATCGCCGGTGAGGATGATGTTGCCCGGGTGGAAGTCGCCGTGGCAGAGGCGGTCGCTCACAGGGAGGGAATCGAGCAGCGCAAGGACGCGCGGCCGGGCACGTTCGGGCACGGCGGAAGATTCGGCGATGGCGCCGCGGAGCGCGTCGCGGAGATCGCGGAGGCCGTCCGGCGCGGGCGTCTTGCCGAGTTCGGCGTGGAGGCGGCCGGTGAGGCGGCCGAACTCCCAGACGCGCCACGGTTTCTTTTCGACGATGCTGAGCAGGTCATCGCCGGCGAGGCGTTCGAGGAGCAGCCCGGGGCGGCCGTCGTGGGTGACGAAGCCGCGCGGGGCGGGCACGCGGATGCCGGCGGCGCGCGCGGCCGAGAGTGCCGCCGCCTCGGTCTGGAGGGAGGGCAGTCCATCGGTCCAGCGCGAGAGTTTGACGGCGGTGGCATCGTCCCAGGCGAAGACTTCGGCCGCGCGGCCGGCGCCAAGGCGCTGAAGCGGTGGATCGGCATCTGCCACGGGCGGAAGTCCTCCTCCTGGGGTCGAAGCCCGGGCCCGGAGGCCTGGGCGCGCGTACGATACACCAATGCCCGATGCCATCTTCATCCGCGAGGGCGACGCGTTCGTCCCGACTGACCTTGCCCGCAGCCCGTGGGGGCCGCAACT
>JAHDWR010000226.1 GCA_023382755.1 Dehalococcoidia bacterium | reverse complement strand
GCGGCATCGCCACCGCCGTCCAGCACCACGGCAAGGAGATGTCGTACAACAACTACCTCGATGCCGACGCCGCCTGGAACTGCGTCAACGACTTCACCGGCCCCACCTGCGTCATCGTGAAGCACACCAACCCCTGCGGCGTCGCCACCCGCGACGACCTCCTCGAGGCCTACCGCCTGGCGGTCCGCGCCGACGCCACCAGCGCCTTTGGCGGTATCGTCGCCTTCAACCGCGTGGTCGACGAAGCGCTCGCCCGCGAGCTGCGCGAGTTCCGCAACCCCAACGACGGCGAGACCCGCATGTTCTACGAAATCGTGGTCGCGCCAGGCTACACGCCCGAGGGCCTGACCGTCCTCAAGGGCAAGTCGAAGGACCTGCGCATCCTCGAAGCGCAGCCCCACGCCCCCGGCGGCCGCTCCTACCGCCAGGTCGGCGGCGGCTGGCTCGTGCAGGACACCGACGACCTCACGCCCGAGGACATCGACTTCAAGGTGGTCACCAACCGCCAGCCCACGGAGAAAGAGCTCGAGGACCTGCGCTTCGCCTGGCGCTGCGTGAAGCACGTGAAGAGCAACGCCATCACGGTGGCGAAGGACGGCCGCCTGCTGGGCATGGGCAGCGGCCAGCCGAACCGCGTGAAGAGCGTGGAGATTGCGATGGAGAAAGCCGGCGATGAGGTGAAGGGCGCGGTGCTCGCCAGCGACGCCTTCTTCCCGTTCGCCTGGGGCGACTCAATCGAGAAAGCCTGCCAGGCGGGCGTCGCGGCCATCATCCACCCCGGCGGCTCCCTCCGCGACCAGGACGGCATCGACTGCTGCAACCAGTACGGCGTGGCGATGGTGCTGACGGGGACAAGGCACTTCCGGCACTGAGGGGCGCTGAGGGCTCGTCCGAGCGGCTCCGCCCAAGAGTCACGGAATCAAGTACGCCTCAGTGAATCCTCGAGCTGTCAGAAGATTGTCAATGTCGAACTCATTGTTCGCGGCCGTCGCTTCTCGCCAAGCCGGACTTTCCCGCCAATTCTCAACCCCAAGCCGCACGCGACTGCGGACATAATCGTTCCACCGCGGAGTGTACGCGGGCGCCGGCGGGGTGTTCCCAAGCTCAAGATTGTCCTTGACAACCTGTCCCAACCGCGTCGAGAACCGGTGGTGTGCCCGCTTCCACCACTTGGTCTTCAAGGAGGCTTTCACTTCTGGGCAGGAGTCCAACTGGTCGAACAGTTCTTCGTCGAAGATGCGACAGAGATCGCTCAGGTTCTCGAACTCCTCCTCCCGCAGATACATGTCAGAAACGAATGGGGCGGTTTCCGCCGATAGCCGAGCGTACGTCGAGATGAACTCGTTCCAGGATGGGTCGGTGACACCGAGCGCCTTCCACTTGAGGCGCCAGCCCCCCAGCCCGTCCAGTCGACCACTCAACCTGCCAGCGATACGGAGCTTTACGTCGGTGGGGCGCAGGCCCTTCCAAGCGAGGGCCTCTGACGCCGCCTCGCCATACTTGTCTTCGGCCTCCGCAAGCTCCTGTTCATTGAGAGCCGAGAACTTGAGCGCTTTCTCGGTGAACTGGTACTTCATCTGCGTCAAAGACTCATGGGCCTCAGCCGCAACCTCTAGGAACCGCTTAGGGTCCGGACCATCGAAGATCACGACAGGCACAGGATGGTCTTGGCGAGCAAGGATAAAGGCACAAAGCCGGTGGTTGCCATCGAAGACGTAGAGCCTCCGCTCTGCCCAGCGGCAGAGTATTGGACTCAGAAGAGGGTTGCTCTTCAAGTGCCAGGCCAACTTTGCAAGACGTTCGTGGTCCGCACCACGACTTTGCACTTCAAGATCTCGCCAAAGCAGCGTTGGAGGCAATACCGTTGAGAACGACAGCCACTCTTCTCCCGAATTCCCAACGCGTTGAAGCATCAACGGGTACGTCTTGCCGAGCATTGTTGCCTCGCCGCTCGCTTGATTCCAACTGATCTCGACATCGTAGGCCGAGTCGGCCTGATTACGGTCGCTCATCAAATCGTCGGAGTAATCTGTTTTCGCCACACGTTGGCAGATTGTTACGTATTCGGTCCATTCCTGGCCGGTAAACTTGTTTCCCTTCCCGCGGTGGCAGTTGCGTTTGGTCGCTTGAGCCCAGCCGGGCTCCAGGGGCCCAAGGCCCTGGGGGTGGGCATGCATAGGCAGTTGGTTCGCAACTAGGTCTGCTTGGCTCCCTCCGATGCGCCCTTGAGGAAGCCAGTGGTCGTACTGAATGTGGCGATCCTCATAACCTGCGAGTTCTGAAAACGGAACTCCGAGGGCCTGGCAAAGGTAGCAGTTCGGATGCAGAGCGCGTTGAGCTTTCTTTTCAGCACTTGTGAGCGTCATCGAGCGTAACTCCGAGTGGTGGTGATCCTACATCGTGACGATAGGGGACAGTCGCCGCATTCGGGGTCGCGTGGGCGACAGATCGTGGCGCCGAGGTCCAGCAGCCCCCAGTTGTACTCCTCAACATGCTGGCGCGGGAGCATGGCTGTCGCCAAGCGGTGAAACGGAATCGAACGCCGCGTCCCGTCGTCGGCGGAGAATCCAAGGAAGCGCGAATACACTCGAACCACGTTGGAGTCGACGATGGCCGCGCGCTCGCCGCCGGCAAAGCATCGCACCGCATTTTCGACGTAATGGTCGACACCGGCTATGGCTCGAGTCCCGACGGGCGACCCCGCCGAAGTGCGGATTGCAGCCACGATGTTTCGGGCCCGCCACGCCAGCCCTATTGGCTGGAGGAGGGCGAGGAGTTGTTCATCGGTAGCCTCTCGTGCGGCCTGGAGCGTTGGATAGGCAGCCACGAACTGCCTCCACACTCGCTCAGCCTGTTCCGCCCGTGTGCGTTGCACCATCATCTCCGCCAGGAGCACCTGGTATGGGTCTGTCGTGTGTCGCCATGCGAAGTCCCGCCCATGCTTGTCATACCAGGCCAAGAGGCGTCTGCGCACCCACTGCCTCATCTCGGGCGAGGGGATCGGGTACTCCCGTTTCGGGAATCGAGAGGTAGGGGACGAGCGCTTCGGCAATTCTCTGCACCACCGGGACGACAACGGAGTTCCCGAACTGTTTGTATGCCTGCGTGTCGGAAACTTCAATCTTGAACCAGTCAGGGAACTTCATGAGTCTACGGCACTCCTCTGGAGTTAGGCGCCGAGGGTTACGACCCTCCTGGTGAATCAGGATTTCGGAACCATCTTTGTAATAGCGGGCGCTAAGGGTGCGCGCGATGCCGTCGGGGGAAGACAGCCCGAAGCCGAATCCGTTCCCTGCGGCCCGGTGCTTCTCGGCATACCTCTGAAGGTACGCCCATAGATGATCCGTCAGCGTGTACTTCTTCGGGACCTCGGTATCCAGAACGTCGGCCAGCACCGGGTAGCGGTCCTCATGGGTTAGTGTCGGCGGAAAGACGAATTTTGGCCCCGCGCGGAGGGCGACAATGAAGATGCGCGTTCGCGACTGCGGAACGAACGGACGGGCACTCACCAGCTGCCAGTTCTCCAGGTAGCCCGCAGCACGGAGGTGGCGCCGGATCGTTTCGAAGGTTCGGCCCTTGTCGTGGCTGATGAGGTTCCGGACGTTCTCCAGAACCACCGCTCGAGGCTTCTTCGCCCGGAGGATGCGCTCGATGTCAAAGAAGAGGGTCCCCTGGGTCTCATCAAGGAAGCCGTGCGGCCGGTCGAGAGCGTTCTTCTTGCTCACACCCGCGATGGAGAATGGCTGGCACGGGAAGCCCGCGACGAGGACATCGTGGTCCGGGATGGTGTGCTCATTGACTTTCCGGATGTCGCCCCGCGGCTTCTCGCCGAAGTTCAGTTCATAGGTGGCCTGTGCCCAGCGGTCCCACTCCGAGGAGAAGACGCTTCGCCCGCCGGCTTCCTCGAAGCCGATGCGCATGCCGCCTATTCCGGCGAAGAGGTCGATGAAGGTAAACTTCTGGGGCGGGAGCGGGGGACGCTCAGGTTTGATGCTCACCTGCATACGCTCCTTAGCATTTAGGCGGACAATATGACTCAGTCTAGCATGTTCTCAGTCCCGTCGGGTACAAGGGGCTTCTATTTCGTCCTACAGGCAAATGAGACTGGTGGCACGGGGAGCCATCAGGCGGGAGAGGTCCACGTTCGCAAACAGCAGATCGGGGACTTTTTCCCTGACTTGAGCGCTGACGGCAAGGTGACGACGGACATGGTGCGCACCTTCTTCCACGCACAGCGCGGCGAGTTCGGCGAGATTACGTTTACGCGCTACGGAAAACGCTATAGCCCCGAGGAACGCCTGCGGAAGTTTCCGCCGGGCTGGCGCGAAGGGTTCGAGGAAGGCAACGTGCTGGTGGTCATTCCAGCGGGAGAGCTAGGGATCGTCTACTTCCTTCGCCCGGAAGGCGAGACACCCGAGAGTTTGGAGGGCGTCTGGGACCTTGCAAAGGGCGAGAATTTCGGGCGCTTTCCGGTCGCGCGGGCCAAGAAGCGCTAGCACCTGGACATATGTTCTGACTGGTGTATCCTGGCGGTCTGAGGAGGTGCGTCATGGCTCCTGACTGTTGGAATCTGCGCGTAGATGATCTGGTGGTCTTCGAGGACGGCACTGTCGCTGTCGTGACGAGCCCGACGAGCGACGGCGAATGGGTTCCGATTCGCTATGTTGGTGCTGGCCCTGAGTCGTGGCTGATTGGCGAGCCTGATCTCGCCCACATTGACGAGATCTTCGGCGTCGTGTCTGTGCACAATAACTGACCGCCTCACCCACTGAGTCCTCAGTCCTAAGTCCTGACCCCTGAGCAGTCCAGCACCCCCCACCCCTCCCCAATCCCGTATAGTTCGCCTCACACCAACAACCCCTCCCCGGAGCCCCACCCCCATGCGCTACGCCTACGAACCCGATGTCGAAGCCTTCCGCACCGAAGTCCGCCAGTTCATCGCCGAGAACCTCCCGCCCGAGGAGGTCCGCCTCCAGCGCGGCTACGAAGGCGGCTTCAAGACCAACCAGGAAGAGTACGACTACACCATGGGCTTCCAGAAGAAGCTCTCGGCGAAGGGCTGGCTCGCCATGGCCTGGCCGAAGGAATACGGCGGCGGCGGCGCCAGCCACATGCGCCAGCTCGTCTACAACGAGGAGATGGCCTACGCCGGCGCGCCCGCCGGCAACATGGGCATCGCCTGGGTCGGCCCCAGCCTCATGCTCTATGGCACCGATGAGCAGAAGGCGAAGTTCATCCCCCGCATCACCGGCGCCGACGACTGGTGGTGCACGCTCTATTCCGAACCCGGCGCCGGCTCCGACCTCGCCGCCCTCCAGACCCGCGCCAC
>JAHDWR010000225.1 GCA_023382755.1 Dehalococcoidia bacterium | reverse complement strand
TCCCACTTGATCTGCCAGACGCCGAGGCGGTTGGCCAGTGGTGCGAAGATCTCCTGCGTTTCGAGGGCGATGCGCTTCTGCTTGTCGGGTGGGAAGGCCCAGAGCGTGCGCATGTTATGGAGCCGGTCGCAGAGCTTGATGAGCACGACCGAGATGTCCTCCGCCATTGCCAGGAACATCTTGCGGAGGTTCTGGGCCTGCATGGTCCCACGGCTCGGGTCGATTGTGGCGACGTTCATCGGGAGCTTATCGAGCTTGGTCAGACCATCGACGAGCCTCGCGACTCGGGGGCCGAACTTCCCGGCGAGCACTTCGTTCGGGATGGCGCAGTCTTCCTGGACATCGTGGAGGAGCGCGGCGGCAATGGCGACATGGTCGAGTTCGAGGTTAGCGACGAGTTCGGCGACGGCGACCGGATGGGTGATGTAGGGGTCGCCGGTCTTGCGGACCTGGCCCTCGTGGCACTCCCGGGCGAACTCGAAGGCGTCGCTGATGATGCCGAGGCGGTCCTCGGGGATGTACTGAGCGGCACGCTGGAGCAGAGCGTCGATGGAGACGGCGGAGGGAGATTGCTCCTGGGTGGGCACCGCCAAGCGGGTTACCTCTATGCCGGGTGGGGCTGTGAACCTATCCTACCATGCAACCCTACCGCGAAAGTACCTTCTCTTTATGACCACGCGATACCAGGCTCCGCGAGGCACGCAGGACGTGCTCCCGGATATGCAGCCCTACTGGGAGGCAGTCCTCGAAGGCATCCGCGAGGTCACGCGACTTCACGGTTTCCGGCGCATCGACACGCCGGCGTTCGAGTATGCCGGGGTGTTCGAAAAAGGCAGCGGCGATACGACGGACATCATCGAGAAGGAGATGTACGTCTTCGAAGACCGCGGGGGCGAGAGGCTCGCGCTGACGCCGGAGGGGACCCCTGCAATCTGTCGCGCGTACCTCGAACACGGGATGGCGAGCTGGCCGCAGCCGGTGCGCCTGTACACCACGCACGCGATGTTCCGGTATGACCGTCCGCAAAAGGGGCGCTACCGGCAGCACACGCAGTTCGATTGCGAAGTGTTCGGCTCGGCCGACCCGCTGGTGGACGCGGAGGTCATCGCGGTGCTCTGGCGGCTGTATGAGCGGCTCGGAATCCGGAACGTGACCGTGCGGCTCGGCTCCCTCGACGACATCGAGCCGCGGCGCGCGTACATCGAGCAATTGAAGGACTACTACCGGCCACACCTGGAGAAGCTTTCGGAGGACAGCCAGCGGCGGTTCGCGCGGAACCCTCTGCGGCTGCTGGACAGCAAGGACGAACGCGACCAGGCGCTGAAGGAGATGGCGCCGAAACTGGTGGAGCAGCTCAGCACGCCGGCCCAGGCCCACCACGAAGCGGTGACCGGTGCGCTGGCGGCGGCGGGCATCGCCTACGCGGTCGACCCGCTGCTTGTGCGGGGCCTCGACTACTACAACCGCACGGTGTTCGAGGTCGTGCCGAACGACGATGAGCGGGCGCAGGGTACGCTGGGCGGCGGCGGGCGCTACGACGGGCTGATGGAGCTCTTGGGCGGCCCCCCCACGCCAGGCATCGGCTTCGGGAGCGGGATCGAGCGGCTGATCCTGGAGATGCAGAAGAACGGGGTGACCTTCGACGACGGGTCGGTCGCCAGCGTGTACGTGGTGCACCGGGCGGAGGGCGCCGGCGCGGCGGTGTTCGCGCTCGCTGGCGAACTGCGCGAGCTCGGGATCGCCACGGTTATCGGGGAAACCGGGAAGTCGATGAAGGCGCAGATGCGGGGGGCGAACCACTCGGGCGCCAGGTTCGCCGTCATTATCGGCGACGACGAGTGGGCGGCGAGACAGGCGGTACTCAAAGACCTGGCGGGCGAGGGCGAGCAGGAGAGCCTGCCGCTGGGGAACCTTGCGACGACGATCCGGGCGCGGCTCGAAGCCTGAGCGTGGGCCGGTGCTATACTCGAAGCACGCCCCGGAGCGCACCTGACGGTCCGCCCTCGCGGGCCGTTTGCTTTCACCTATGGACGAAAACATCCTTACCCGGCTGCAGCGGATACGTGAGCGCTACGACGAGCTGACGAACGACATGGGGCGTCCCGAAGTGGCGGCCGATTTCGAGCAGCTGAACAAGCTTGCACGCGAGCGGTCGGAGATTGAGAAGGTCGTCGAGCTCTTCCGCGAGTACGAGGGGCTGGCGCAGTCGGCCGCCGAGGCCCGGGAGATGCTGGCGGAATCGGACCCGGAGATGAAGGGGCTGGCCGAAGCGGAGCTTGGCGCCGCGGAGACCCGCATGGACGAGCTGACGGCACAGCTCCGGCGGGAACTCCTCCCGAAGGACCCCCGAGATTCGCGCAACGTCATCGTCGAAATCCGGGCGGGCGCGGGCGGAGAAGAGGCTGCCCTGTTCGCCTTCGAACTGTACCGGGCATATGCGAGGTACGCCGAGCGGAAGCGCTGGCAGACGGAAGTCCTGAGCGCCTCGGAATCGGAGAAGGGCGGGTTCAAGGAAGTCGTGTTCGAGGTGCGAGGCGAGGGCGCGTACTCGCGGCTGAAGTACGAAAGCGGTGTACACCGCGTGCAACGCGTGCCAGAGACGGAGGCGCAGGGACGCATCCACACCTCGACTGCCACGGTGGCCGTGCTCCCCGAAGCCGAGGAAGTGGATATCGCCGTCGAAGAGAAGGACCTGCGTGTCGACATCTTCCACTCCTCCGGAGCGGGCGGCCAGAACGTTAACAAGGTTGCGACGGCGGTGCGGTTGACGCACCTGCCCACCGGCATCGTGGTGGTGTGCCAGGATGAGCGCTCGCAGATGAAGAACCGGGTGAAGGCGATGACCGTGCTGCGTTCGCGCCTGCTCGACATGGAACAGACACGCCAGGACGCCGAACTCAGCGCCGAGCGCAAGACCCAGGTCGGCACGGGCGACCGGAGCGAGAAGATCCGGACCTACAACTTTCCCCAGGACCGGATCACGGACCACCGCGTGGGGCTGACCGTGCACAACATCCCGGACCGGATGGACGGAAACCTGGACGACATGATCGATGCGGTCGCGACGGCGGTCGAGGCCGGGCGGCTCGAGAACCTGGAGTGAACGCCCGCCAGGCGGCCACGGAAGCCTCCGGGAGGCTCGCCGCCGCCGGGATTGAGGATGCGCGGTTCGAGGCGGAACTGATGGCACGCGAGGCCGCCGGGATCTCACGGGCGGCGTTCTTCGCCGGTAGCGCCCTGAGTGCCGAAGACGCGCTGCGGTTCGAAGAGTGGGTCGAACGCCGCACCAAACGGGAGCCGGCAGCGTATATCACCGGGCACCGGGAGTTCTACGGACGCAGCTTCGGGGTAGGCCCGGGGGTGCTCATCCCCCGGCCGGAGACGGAGCTGCTCGTTGAGCTGGGGCTGGAAGAGCTGGACCGCGAGCCCCTCGCCGTGGTCGCGGAAGCCGGGACCGGCAGCGGTGCCGTCGCCGTTTCGATCGCCGCCGAACGACCGGGGGCATGTGTGCTCACAACGGAGATCAGTGCGGAGGCGCTGCGGTTCGCGGCGGCGAATGCCGCCCGGCACGCGCCGTGGCTGCGGATCATCCGCGGCGACCTGCTTTCGGCGGTGTCTCGCGCGGACGTGGTGCTGGCGAACCTGCCGTACATCCCGGCCTGGGAGATCGAGGCGCTTGAGCCCGAGGTCAGCCGGTGGGAGCCCCGCATCGCCCTCGATGGCGGCGTGGACGGCTACGACCTGATTCGCCGGCTCGTGCTCGACTGCGCACAGCGGGTGCGGCCAAGGCTCCTCGCGCTGGAAGTCGGCTTCGGTCAGGCGGGCGACGTTGAGGCGATCCTGGCGTCGCACGGCGTGGCACCCTGGCGGGTGAAGGACCTCTCGGGTATCGACCGGATTGTGTGTGCGCGATGGGCGTGAAGCTGGTTGCGCTCGATATCGACGGGACGCTGATCGACCCTGCGCATTACGGCCACGACCACACGCCCACGCCGCGGGTCTCGGCGGCCGTCGCGGCTTTGCGCGACAGTGGGATCGCGGTGGTGCTGGCCTCCGGGCGGATGTTTCCCGGGACGGCGAAGATTGCGCGGCACCTTGGTCTGCCCGGGCCAGTCATCTGCCAGCAGGGCTGCTCGGTGCACCTGCTGGACGGGACCATGACCCACGAGTTTCCTATCGCGCGGCCTTCGGCCATGGAAATCATCGACTATGCGCGCCAGATCGAGCGCGCCTACGAGTGGTTCAACCCGTTGCGCTACATCGTTTCGGAGCGGAGCCAGGCGACAGACCACTACGGGGTGGTCTCGGGGATCACGCCAGAGTACCGCCCGGACCCGGAGAACTCCGGCGTGGCGCCAACCGGCGTCGGGGTCATCTCGTCGAAGACCGAGGCGAACGGCATCCACCGGGCGCTGGTCTCGCACCACGGGGAGGCCCTGCACATCCTGGACTTCCCGGAAGTGACCGTGGCGGTGGCGCCGGAAGCGAACAAGGGGCACGCGCTGTCGCTCGTGTGCGCTGACCTGGGGATCGACCGCCACGAGGTGGTGGCGATTGGCGACAGCGTGAACGACGCGGCGATGCTGGCCTGGGCGGGCCTGGGGGTCGCGATGCCGCACAGCGACGCCTACGCGCTCGACGCGGCGGACACGGTGTTGGAGGAGCGCGATGAAGTGCTGGCGAACTTCCTGGAGCGATTGGCCCGGTAACAGGCGGGGCGCGTCAGCTCGGGTCGATCCGGTGCCAGGTCCGCATCAGCAGCAGACCGATGCCGAAGACAACAAGCAGGACCGCCCCAATCGGGAGCACCGTGCTGCCCCAGTCGATGCCGGCTCCGTCAGTCGCATCGGCGGCGGGCACCACGTACTGCCCGGTAATTGAGCGGACTGAATTGACGCGTGCGACCTCGGGAGCGGCGCCAAAGCCGAAGTCCTCCTGCTGGACCGCGAGCCCGCTCTCCAGGTCGAACACCTGGGAAGCGCCGGGCCACTCGGGGCGGCCTTCGACGACCGACAGGAATAGCAGCGCCCGGGTGGCGTCCGCGAGGACCGCGAGCCTGCAGGGAGCATCGCCCGCGGGCACCAGCAGTTCCACGTCCGTGCTCGGGACCGAGCCCTTCAGGATGACCTCGGGTTCGAGCACCACCTGACCATCGGACGACTCGCGATGGACCTTCGCCACGAGGATGAGTCCGCTCGCCTCCACGGCCTGGGTCAGCCCATCGGAAGTGACGGAGATGCAAGTGACGGCCGCAGCCCGGGCCGGCGGCGACGCAGAAACAGCGGCCCCCGGCAAGAGGGCCGCCGTTATCAGCAGGTGCAGGAGCGCGGCAGACCTAAGTTTGCGACTGCGCAAACTGGTAGATCTTCCCTTCGGTCTTGATCGCGGGGGCGATGACCATTTCGGCCTGCTG
>JAHDWR010000224.1 GCA_023382755.1 Dehalococcoidia bacterium | reverse complement strand
CGTACCGGGCGATGATCTGGAGGCTCTCAGGCGGAGACGCGGCCCGGGCCGAAGAGGTCCTCCGGCTCTTCCGGTCGGGCGCGGACGCGCGCTACGCCGAACGCGGCGGCTTCGAGCTTCGGCCTGGCATCGCGGAGTTGCTGGCGGAGCTGCATGAACGGAGGTTGCTGCTCGGCCTCGCGGCGAACCAGTACGCCCGCGCCATCGACGAGCTGGACCGCCACGGAATCGGCCAGTACTTCGCCCACCGGGAAGTGTCGGGACACCACGGTTACCGGAAGCCCGATGTGCGCCTGTTCCTGCGCGCCTGCGAGGACCTCGGCGTCGAACCCGGCGAGTGCATCATGGTCGGCGACCGGGTGGACAACGACATCGCCCCGGCTCGGCTGCTCGGCATGCGGACGGCGCTGCTGCGCACCGGCCGGCACATCGCGCAACAACCGCGCTCCCTCGAAGAGGTGCCGGACTTCGAGGTACGGACGGTGGAGGAGATGCGGACCGCGATCGTGCGGCTGCTCGACCGCTAGACGCCGGGCACGCGGGACGTCCGGTAGGGGGCGTCGGCCCGGGCGGCAAGGTCCATGGCGCGAGAGTATGCGCGATCTGCCCCGTCATACGTGGCCCTTGCGACCATTCCGGGCTGGGCGCCCTTCGCACTTCGCACCTCCCACTTCAGCCCGGCGGCAATCGACAATCGTCAATCGTCGATCCCGGCGCTTCGCACTTCCAGTAGACTCCCTCCAGCACACCACCGGGGGCAGGCATGGCGAACTTCGTACGCTTCGAACGCAGGGACGGCACAACTGCCACGGGCATGCTCGAAGACGGCACCATCCGCGTGGTCGCCGAACCTATCTGGGACGGACCGAAACCGACCGGCGAGACGGTCGCGCTCGACACCGTGAAGCTGTTGCCTCCATGTGAGCCGCGTTCGATCGTGTGCGTGGGCCTGAACTACTCGAGCCACCTGCAGGGCCGCCCCGCGCCCGACCCGCCGACTCTCTTCTTCAAGCCGCTCTCGAGCATCGCCGGCCCTGGCGACCCGATCGTGCTGCCGGAGGGCTGCGGCCGGGTGGACCCCGAGGGCGAAATCGTGATCGTCATCGGGCGCAGGCTGAAGAATGCCAGCCGCGCGGAGGCCCAGGCGGGCATCTTCGGCTACACCGCCGGCAACGATGTCTCCGCGCGCGAGTGGCAGCAGAAGGACGGCCAGTGGTGGCGGGCGAAGGGCAGCGATACGTTCGGTGTGTTCGGGCCCACGATTGCGACGACGATGCCCTACGACGCGCTCGAAGTCGTGACGCGCGTAAACGGCGCGGAGGTGCAGCGCGGCCACTCGACCGAGCTCATCCGCGACATCCCCGAGATCGTACGTTATGTCAGCGCCGTGATGACGCTCCTCCCCGGCGACCTCATCTACACGGGCACGCCCGGCTCGCCCCCCGCCATCAACAGCGGCGACGTCATCGAAATCGAGGTCACCGGCGTCGGCGTGCTGAGGAACCAGGTCCAATAAGTTCGAAGGGCGAAGTTCGAAGGACGCCAGGCCTGCGACTTGTGTTGAGAAGGCGAGACGAACAGCGCACTTCGCACTTCGTGCTTCGCAATTCTGTCAGGCCCAGTCGAGGTAGGCGGCGGACACCCAGCCGTGCTCGCCCGACTGTGTCCTGACGTAGAGCCAGGTGCCTTCCTCGTTCCGGATGGCGCCCCGCTGGCCGACGGGCATCTTCACGTCTTCGGCGAGCTCGACGAGTGTGCCATCCGGCAGGACGCCGATCACGTCTGACCCGGTACTCGGCCCGGTGCGGAGGTTCAGGCCGTCTCCAGTGCGCGCGACCACGAAGCGGAACTCCGGGTCAGCGGCGCCCTCGACCCGCTTCGGTGTGAGGAGGATGGGCGGGGAGGCGCCGCCGTGCCCGCCGTGGGGCAGCGCGAACACTATCTGCCCTGCGCCTGCGGCCCAGGGGTCGAGGTGGTCCGGGCCGGCCTGGCTGGTGATGTTTGCCGTCAGCCACTCGCCGGTGCGCCGGTTGTAGAGCTCGAGCCGCCCGAACGCGATGAGGTCCGGGTCATAGGGGCAGGGCGCTGGCGAGCGCATGGAGTTCGCCCGGAACCACTCCAGATCAGCCACCGGCGGGAGCGGAATGCGCGTGATCGTCCTGCCGTCGGTGGAGATGATGGCGTACTCGTAGGCGTCCCAGGGGCGGTCAGGCGGCTCGGGACCGCGCACCATGGCAACGAAGCCCGAGCTATCCGCCAGCCAGGGGTTGGCGGGCTGGCCATCGCCGTAGCCGATGGACGTGGAGAGCATGGACCAGCCAGGAGCGGAGGCCTCGAGCCCAGAGACGGAGACTGCGGTCCAGAATTCGCGCACGCCCTCGCCGCTTTCAAGGTAGACATGGCGAAGTGGGACTTCGAACAGGTGGTACTGGCCATCAGGCGAAAACCGGGACGTCCATTCCAGCGGCATCACCCTCCCCGAGCCCTGCGCCGTCCAGGCTCCGCTCCAGAGGAGCAATTGGCCCTCACGCGGAGGTGATGCGGTGGGCGTGTTCGCCGGGTAGCCCCAGACCGCCAGGAACCCGCCGAACCCGCGGTCGAGCTGCTGCAAGTTCATCGGCCAGGCAGCCTTGCCATCGCGTGGCGGGATCACATGGCTGCTCTGCACGATGCGGCCGGTGGACGCCTGGATGAGGTGCAACTGGGGGTCGCTCGTGTCACCACCCGACCAGATGGCGAGGTGGCTGCCATCGGGTGACCATAGCGGCGGCATTCCAAGTCCCGTTGGTGGCAGCTCGAAGGAGGACTGCAGCTCAAGGTTCTGACCTGGAGCGGCGGAGAACACATGGTGTCTCCCCGTGCCCTGGCGGCTCTCCAGTTCCTCGAACACCACCCAGACACCGTGCGATGCGGTCCCGGCCGTCACGAGCCGAAGATCCTCGATCGGCCACGACCAGCTCCGCTCTGTGTTGAGCACATCCAGCAAATACGCGCGCCCATCCCCGTGCATCGCCCAGACGAACCGCCCGCCGGGGCCGATTTTGTACAGGACGAAGCCTGATTGCCCGCTGCGCGGGGGTTCGAGCTCGATGAACCGGAACCCCTGCACATCGCCGGTGTTCGGGAACATGCGGAAGAGCCCGTGGTCCCAGTCGATCGGGGCGTCCTTGACCCAGGCGCGGGTCTCGAAGCGCTGGTTCAGCCCGCCCTCTACCTGGATCGGCAGCCCGCCGAAGTCGTCCGCCGGCGGCGTGGGCGATGGCTCCCGCGACGGCGTCTCCGTAGCGGCCGGGCTGGCCGGGGAGCCGCCGCGCCGGGTGAGGGCTACCGCCGCCGCCCCGCCGAAGAGCGCAAGCGCGGCGGCGCCTCCGGCAAGCACCGCCCGGCGGGAGTGCTTCGGCGGTTCGGGGTCGATGTCGGGAATGGCGAAGTCGAGGCCGATGACCGGGCCTGCGGCGACATTCGGCTGGCTGACCGCCGTCCCGGCACCGGCCCGGAGCGCTGCCCGGTCGGCCACGCCGAGGCGGTTGCAGACGCGCTGGATGCGCTCGTCGGCCTGCGGCACGGGCACGCCCATGCGCACGGCAATCTCGGCGAGGGGGATCGATTGCACGGCAAGGTCGTAGACGCGGCGATCGAGTTCGTCGAGGTCGTCCGGGGTGCGTGGATGGGCCATGTCCGCTCGCTCCTATCGGGGGGCGTCATCAGTGTAACGCCGCGGAGGGGCGAAAGGTTCCCGGGGGAAGGGCGAAGTTCGAAGGGCGAAGTGCGCCGGGTGCGACCCGTCACCGGGGGATTGGCGATGGCGCGCGTTCTGGCGCAACGTCGCGTGTGTGCGCCCGCCTTCCCCAGCCGCCACGTCTGTGCCGCCCCTTCGCGGCGTCAATTCGCCCCTTGCCCGTGCGGGGTGAACGCACGGGAACGCACGTGCGTTCGCATGCGTTGGCAATGCGTTCGAGTGCGTTGGTAAGTAGAAGAGATTTCCGCCAGGAACGCACGCCGACCGGCATGCGAAAAGCGGCGAGTTCCTCATCCGTGAGGTCCTCGCCGCGCCAGATCTTTGCAACGCCGTGGTCGCGGAACGCCCCGGGCTTAGTCCCAGCGGGCCGGGAGCTTGAGGTGGGTCAGGTTCTCTTCGCCCACTTCCCGGACGATGACGTCCCAGGCGTCCAGGTCCCATTCGCCGACGAAGGTGTACGAGGAACCCCGCCGCCCGGCGCGCGCCGTACGGCCAATGCGGTGGATGTACTCCTCGGCGTTCTGGGGCACGTCATAGTTGATCACGTGCTCGATGTCGGGGATATCCAGGCCGCGCGCGGCCACGTTCGTAGCCACGAGGAAGTCGAGGGCGCCAGACCGGAAGTCGGCCATCACGCGGTCGCGCTGGCCCTGGCGAAGGTCGCCGTGGATGGCCTGCGCGGGGACGCCCGCGGCCTGCAGCTGGGCCGTGAGCCGGTCCACGCCGATTTTCGTGTTGCGGAAGATGAGCGAGCGGCCAAGCCCGTGCTCCTCGTAGATGTAGCGGAGGGCGGCGAACTTATCGCGCTCCGAGACTTCGCAGTAGAGCTGGTCGACGCCCTCGGCGGTTCGCTGTTCGGGGTCGACGGCGACGCGCTCGGCGTGGCGCATATGGCGGTAGACCAGGCGGCCGATGCTCTCTGGCATGGTCGCGCTGAAGAGGGCGGTCTGCCTGTCTTTCGGGACCGAGCGGAGGATGTAGTCGATGTCCCGCGCGAAGCCGATATCGAGCATCTGGTCGGCCTCATCGAGGACGACGAAGTGGACGTTCCCGAGCTTGAGGGTGCCGCGCTTCAGGTGGTCGATGACGCGGCCGGGGGTGCCGACCACGACGTGGGCACCGCGCTGGAGGTGGTCGATGTCGGTCTTGACCCTGCTGCCGCCGACGAGCCCGAGCGTAACGAACCCGTAGAACTTGCCCAGGTGAAGCATGACGTCGCGCACCTGGTTGGCGAGTTCACGGGTGGGGACCATCACGATGGCCTGGACATCCCGGCTGGTGGGGTCGATCGAACGGGAAAGGGGGAGCCCGAAGGCGATGGTCTTGCCCGTTCCCGTCTGGGCGAGGCCGACCACGTCGGCGCCTTCGAGGAGGCGGGGCAGGGCCTCGCGCTGGATGGGGGTGGGCTCGGTATACCCGAGGGCGGCGATCGCGGCGAGGGCGGTGTCATCGAGGCCGAGGGCCCGGAACGACTCCGAGATCGGGGCGGCCTGCGGCGGGAGGTCGGCGGGGCGGGCGGCCGCCGGGGCGCTTGCGGCACTCTCGCCGGCGCCGCGGCGCTTGCGGCCGCCACGGGAGCGGCGGCGGCGTGGCGCCTCTTCGCCGGCGGGCGAGCCTTCGCGATGTTGTTGGACGGCAGCGGGGGCGGGTGGTGGCGTGGGCCGTGCTTCGCGCGGAGCCG
>JAHDWR010000223.1 GCA_023382755.1 Dehalococcoidia bacterium | reverse complement strand
GTTCGGGAGCGACGATGAACGAATTCACATCGGCAAACCGGTGCTGCATGGTCGCTAACGGCGCCTTCAGCTTGAACGTGATGGTCCCCGGGTCGCTCACCTCAATCGTGTCGATGCCCGCCCATTGGGGCGCCCGCACGAATGTCGTATCGCCGCTCATCTGCCGTTCGATCGAGTGTTTCACATCGTCGGCTGTCACCGCCCGCCCGTTGAGCGGCGGCACCTCATGCCAGCGCGCATCGGGCTTCAGCCGGAACACGAGCGTCTGGCCGTCCGGCATTTCCGGCAACCGTTCCGCCAGGTCGGCCACCACCGTGCCCTGCGCCTGGTCCGCATAGGAGAGCAACCGGCTGAACACCAGCGCCTGCTGCCCGTAGAACGGGCCCGCCTGGGTCCGGTGCGGGTCGGCGAAGGCATCACGCTGCACGTAGCCCGTGTAGCGCAGGGTCTCCCCGTGTCTTCCGCTGGGGGGCGTGGCGGTCGTGGTCCCCGTCGATGGGGTTTGCCGGGTCGGCGTGGTCGCTCCCGGGGTCGGCGAACCGCTCGGCTTCTCCTTCGAGCCGCCGTTGCATCCAAGCGCCGCGAGCCCGGCCGCGCCGGCCGCAAGGCCCGTCGCCTTGAGTACCCAACGGCGTGAAACGCGTCTCTCCCCTGACGGTTCCCACGTCATAGTTCTCCCCATACTATGCCCGCGACGCGCTACGCACCGGCAAGGTCGCGTAACCCGGGAGGCCCGCCATGGACGAACCGCTGAGCTATGCCCAGGTCAGCCATGCCCTCGCCGAACTCGATGGCTGGGCCTTCGAGGACGAGAAGAGTATCGTCCGCCGTTTCCTGTTTGCCACGCACATCGACGCCCTTGGCTTCGTCGTGCGGGTTGCCGCCACCGCCGAGGCCATGGACCATCATCCGCAAATTCAATGGGCCTACAACCGCGTCGACGTCATCCTGACGACGCACGACGCGGGCGGCGTTACCGCGAAAGACCTCGGTCTCGCCGCTCGGATCAACGCGCTCGGAGAATGAAGAAGGGGCCACCTCGTGGCCCCCCCAAATCGGTCTCTGGCCGCGCCATCGCGCTAGATCACCCGGAGCGCCTCGCGCGCCGCCGTGACTACTTTCTGCTCCTCTGGCGTCAGCTCGCTCCAGTCCTTCAAGACTTCGTGCTTCAGCGGGAAGATGTGGATCGCGTCCCAGCCGCACACGTCCTCGCAAAGCCGGCAACCCGTGCACTTCTTCTCGTCCACCGTGCTCACACCGAAGAAGTCGTCGATTCGTTCGGTGTGCTGCAGGCTGAGCGCATCGAAGGGGCAGATGTTGATGCACAGCTCGCACCCCGAGCCGATGCACTTCTCCTCGATGACCACCGCCTTCGGCCAGTCGTTCTTCTTCACCGAACGGCAGACATCCCCGAAGGTGTCGATGATCGCCTCCGGCGGGCAGACGATGCCGCAGGCGCCGCAGTCGATGCAGAGCGTCGGGTCGATGACGTGGAGCTGGTTCCGCTCGCCCGTGATGGCGTTCGTCGGGCAGCGTTTCGTACAGGCGGTGCATCCAATGCACGTTTCAACGATCGAATAGGCCAAGTGAAAACCCTCACAAGGGGTCGATGTGGGCCAAGCATACCATGGGCCGCGGGGTGTGCGCCGCCGCGCCCGGCCTGCTCAGATGAGTTCCAGGTCTGCCAGGAATGCTTTCGTCGCCGCGTTGAAGATTTCCGGCTGATCGAGGTTTGCGGCGTGGCCGGCGTTGGGGATCACTGCCCGATGGGAGCCCGCGATCTTCTTCGCCATGTAGTCCGTGGCGCCCAGGAAAGGCTCGTCCTTCGCCCCCACAAGCACCAGCGTCGGCACTGTGATGTGCTCGAGCGACTCGATGATCCGCGAATCGAACTGGGCGAGCATGCCTCGGGCCGCCATCGCCAGTCCCGCGGCCGAACGGTGCTGCGCAATGCGTACCTCCGCGCCGCGCCCGAGCGACTCCAGCCCCTTCGTCTCGAAGGCCACCGCCCGGGCTTCGGCGGTCTTGTTCCACGCCTCGCGGCCGACCGGGTTCTTGTACCCGGGGCCGGTGTCGAACAGCATCAATGCGATCACCATCTCCGGGTAGCGCACATTGAAAGCCAGCGACATGTAGCCGCCGAGCGAGAGCCCGCCCACCACCGCTTTGTCGATTCCCAGCTCCTTCAGGATCCCGGCCATGTCGCCGCACGTAGCCTCTTCCGAGTAGAGCGACTGGTCGTCCGGGCTATCGGACTGCCCGTGCCCGCGCATGTCCCAGGTGATCACGCGGTAGTTGTCCTTCAGGGCTTCCACTTGCCGCGCCCACATCTGCGAGGTCGCGCTGTAGCCGTGGCTGAGCAGCACGGCTGGCCCGCTCCCCTGCACGTCGTAGTAGATCCGCACGCCGTCGCGGTCGAGGAATGCCATCGGTCACCTCCGGTAAGTACCGCGATCTTAACGGGATTCGGCGCGGTCAGATGCCTCCGATGCCTTTGTTCGGGTTGATCAGGTACTTCGTGCCCGTCGCCCGTTTCTGGTAGATGGCGATCTCTTGCAGGTCCAGTGCCTCGTGCAACGAAACTACCTTTGTGTAACTGCTGGCAAACGTCGTCGTGATCTCCGAGGCCACCCGCTCCCGCATCGCCTGAGCGGTTTCAGGGCCGGCCTTCTGCAGGAACGGATTGAGCAGCCATCCACCGATGGCCCACGACGTCCCGAACGCCCGCGTGAACTCGGTCGGCCCGGGGTCGAGGCTGCCGTAGATGTACACCTGCTTATGGACCGTCGACCCGTAGCGGCTGTACCCGGTGGAGTTCCGGTTCGCTGCGATCTCCATCGCCACCAGGATCTGGCCTGCAAGCCGGCCCCCGCCGATCGCATCGAATGCCAGGGTCGCCCCGGTCGCCGCGACGGCCTCGACCAGGTCGTCCATAAACGTCGGCGAACTCGTGTCGCACGCATAGGTCGCGCCGATGCTTCGCAGGATGCCGGCCTGTTGCGGGCTCCGGACAATGTTCACCAGCGGGATGCCGTCCTCGATACAGAGCTTCTGCAGCATCTGCCCCAGGTTCGAAGCGGCAGCCGTGTGGACGAGCGCCGTGTGGCCCTCGCGCCTCATGGTCTCCGTCATGCCGAGCGCCGTCAGCGGGTTCACGAAGCACGAGGCTCCCTGTTCCGGTGTGGTACCCGGCGGCAGGAGCAGGCACTGCCCTACCTTGAGCGTGCGGTACTGCGAGTACATCGAACCACCGAGCACCGCCACCGTCTTGCCCAGCAATGCCTGTGCGGCTGGCGAACTCCCGGCCTCCACGACCACCCCGGCCCCTTCGTTGCCCACGGGCAGCGATTGGCCGACCCGCGCCGCCATCGCCCGGAGCGCCGCTGGAGGCAGCTGCGCGGTCACCACCGGGTTGTCCGGTGTCCCGCTGGCTCTCGCCGTCGTCATGTCCGCACCGCCGAAGAGGAGCCCCATGTCCGAAGGGTTGAGCGGCGCCGCTTCCACGCGCACGATAACTTCGTCCGGCCCCGGCGCGGGTGTCTCGACGCTCACAAGTGAAAGTTCGAGCACGCCTTCCGGCTTGATGAGTGAGCGAATCTGCAGTCCGGTGCTGTGGTCGGTCATCTGTTCCTCGAAAGCGGGTTGGTGACCTGTAACCTTACACCGCCAGGCACCACGAGCCGCGAGAACGCCTGGACGGGCGGTTCCAGGGAGACATCGCGCGGCCTTAGCCCGGCCACCCGATCAGATTCGGCGCCTTGGCATCAGGCCTCGCGGAGGGTTTATCGACCTTCTCCCGGCACCATCATTCCAGGTACTGGTTGATGGCTTCCTTCAATTCCTTGATCTCGGGGTACCGCCCCTCGGCTTTTTTTGAAAACACCAGGTCGCCGTTGACCACCACCTCGAACTGGCCCCCGCTCCCGGGGATCAGCGTCAGCCCCGCGGTGAAGTCGGCATAGGTCGAAAGCAACTCTTGCGCCGTCCACGCGGCGCGTGCCGTGTAGTTTCAAGGCACGCAGTACGTGATCGAAATCGCCAGCTTCCTCTCGGTCATCGTGTTCACCTCGCTTTTCTCTTTGCTCGTTCCTCGTCGTTACGCCCGCTTCGCGCCCCACTTCTCCCAGTAGGTCACGTCCTCCACCGGCTTCCGGAACCCGCTCCCGAACTTGCCCTTCGGCCAGCCCAGCGGTATCAGCGCGGCCGTCTCCACGCTTTCCGGGATCCCGAAGAGCTCCCGGATCTCCTTCTGCCAGCCACGGTGCACGGTCGTGAGCGCGGTCCCCAGGCCCAGCGCCCGTGCCGCCAGCATCAGGTTCTGCACTGCCGGGTAGATGCTCGAACCCGAGGTGATGTCGCCATTGCCCGTGAGCGAACACGCGAGGATCAGCACGGGCACCTCGTGCATGTGCTCGGCCAGGTAGGTCGCGCTCTTCATCACCCGCTCGTTGCTCAGCCGCTCTGCCTCGGGCAGGTTCGCGCCGGCGCCATACCCGCTCGCCGTCATCTTCGACCACCCCTCGTGGTACCACCCCTGGATCTTCTTCTTGTTCTCCGGGTCCGTGATGACCAGCCACCGCCAGCCCTGGCGGTTACCGCCGCTCGGCGCTCGCGTCGCCGCCCAGATAATCTTCCTGATGTACTCCTCTGGCACCGGGTCCGGCTTCAGCCGCCTCATGGCCCTTTGCGTCCCAATCACTTCGAAGAAGTCGCTCACAACAACGGCCGGCTCGGTCATTCGGGCACTCCTGAGCTTGATGTGCACCGATCCTACGCGAACCCTGTCGACCTCGCTCCCGCCGTCGATCACAACTCGCCGCACCTCGCCCTTCGCCCTTCGCACTTCTCTCTATAATCCCGCCCCATGGCCGACCTGCCCCTCGCCGGCATCCGCGTCTGCGACCTCACCTGGATCATCGCCGGGCCCACCGCCACCCGCGTCCTTGCCGACTTCGGCGCCGAAGTCATCCGGGTCGAGCACGCCCAGGCAGTCGACCCCATCCGTCTCGGCCGCCCCATCAACGGCGAACGCACGACGCTCAACAACTCTGGCTTCTTCAACTACTTCAACCGCAACAAGAAAAGCGTCCTCCTGAACGTCCGCCACCCCCTGGGAATGGAGCTCTTGCACAGGCTCATCGCCGTCAGCGATGTCGTCATCGAGAACTTCTCCAGCGGCGTCCTCGAGTCCTGGGGACTGGACTTCGAGGCTCAGCGCGCCATCAATCCCGGCATCATCTACTGCTCCATTTCGGGCTACGGCCACACGGGCCGCGATAAGCACTTCACCACGTGGGGTCCCACTGCCCAGGCCCTCAGCGGCCTCACAATCATGTCCGGCCTCCCCGGAAAGCCCCCTGCTGGCTGGGGATACTCGTACATGGACCACACCGCCGGCTACTACGGCGCCATCGCCATCATGATGGCCCTCCACCATCGCAACCGG
>JAHDWR010000222.1 GCA_023382755.1 Dehalococcoidia bacterium | reverse complement strand
GACGGCGATCATCGACCCGTTCATCCAGTCGCCGACGCTCTCGGTGATTGCGAACGTGGAGGACCCGGTGACGCGCGAGTCGTATTCGCGCGACGCGCGGTACGTGGCGCAGAAGGCCGAGAAGTACCTGAAGGAAACGGGCGTCGGCGATACGGTGTACATCGGGCCGGAGCTCGAGTTCTTCATCTTCGATGAGGTGCGCTTCGCGAGCGACCAGCACTCGGCCTTCTACTCGGTCGATTCGGACGAGGGCATCTGGAACAGCGGCGCGGAGGCGACGCTGCGGGGGGACCTGAACCAGGGCTACCGGCCGCGTTACAAGGAAGGCTACTTCCCGGTGAGCCCGCACGACACGCAGACGGACATCCGGAACGAGATGGTCGAGATCATGGAGTCGGTGGGGATCCAGATCGAGCTGCACCACCACGAAGTGGCGACGGCCGGTCAGGGCGAGATCGACATGCGGTTCGACACGCTGACGAAGATGGGTGACAAGTCGCTGCTCTACAAGTACATCGTGAAGAACGTGGCGAAGCGGCACGGCAAGGTGGCGACCTTCATGCCGAAGCCGCTGTACGCGGACAACGGGTCCGGCATGCACACGCACCTTTCGATCTGGAAGGGCGGCGAGAACCAGTTCGCCGGAGACGAATACGCGGGCGTTTCGAAGATGTGCAAGTCGTACATCGCGGGGCTGATCCGGCACGGGCGGGCGCTGATGGCGATCGCGGCGCCGACGACGAACAGCTACAAGCGGTTGGTGCCGGGGTATGAGGCACCGGTGAACCTGGTGTATTCGGCGCGGAACCGTTCGGCGGCGTGCCGCATCCCGCTGGTGAGCCCGAGCCCGGCATCGAAGCGGGTGGAATTCCGGCCGCCGGACCCGGCGGGGAACCCGTACCTGACGTTCGCGGCCGTCTTCATGGCGGGCATGGACGGGATCCTGAACGGATGGGACCCGGGCGAGGCGCTGGACAAGACGAACCTGTTCGACCTGAGCATCGAGGAGCTGGAAAACATCCCGACCGTGGCGCAATCGCTCGAGGGTTCGCTCCAGGCGCTGGAAGAAGACCACGAGTTCTTGCTGAAGGGCGGGGTGTTCACGCCGGACCTGCTGGAGACGTGGATCGCCTACAAGCACGAGAACGAAGTGGACCCCATCCGGATGCGGCCGCACCCGTACGAGTTCCACATGTACTTCGACGTGTAAGTCTGCGGGGGACTGCACATGGAGAAGGGGCAGCCGGTTGGCTGCCCCTTCTGCGTTGGCGCGAAGTCTGGATTAGTTGCCGAGGGTCCCGGCGATGAGCGTCTCGTGTTCGAGGGCGGCACGGGCCGCCTCCGCCAGGACCATGGCACCCGGGACATCGAGCGGGAGCGTCCCGTCGAAAAGCGCTTCCTGGACGCCGCCGGCGAAGGGGTCGGGCGAGCCGGTGGAGGCGCCGGCCACGGGCGCGGAACCGGTGTAGGGCTCGAACATGGCGTCGTGCTGCGCGATGGCGAACCGCGTGAAGTCGGCCGTCGAGACGGTGGTTCGGTCGGTCGCTTCGAGCGGCAGGGTGGCGTCGAAGAGGGCTTCGTTGACGGCGCCGGTGTATCCCTCGGTGGTGAGGGTGAACGCCGCGGCCGCGGGGGCTGGGGCGCTACCATCGCGCCAGGCGTACGCGCCAACACCAAGGCCGATCGCCACGCCGAGCAAGGCGGCGACCGCGGCGGCGACGATCGAGGTGCCGGTGAACCCGCTCGGGGTGTTGCTGCCGTGATACGGCAGCCCGATGTGGCGAAGCATTGCGTTCATGCTTTCCTCCTTGGAATTGGGCGTGATGCCCGGGTGCACAGTGCGCCTGTTGGGGGAGGAGGACTATGAGGTGGTTCACGTATGGTTGTGTTGGCTATGACGGTGCGTGAGGTAGGTCACAGGGAGGCGGTCACGCCACGAAGTGTCATCGGCCCTGTCCGGGTCATGGTAACCTTGGGGCATGGGAGCACCATCGCAGTTTGTCGATCTCGGTGGTTTCATCGAGGTCACCCCGGGGTACCGGGGGAGCCGGCCGCACATCGCGGGCTCGGGCGTCACCGTCGACCGCATCGCTGTTCTGCACACAGTCGATGCGATGGGCCCGGCGGAGATTGCCAGCGACCTCGGCCTGAGCCTGGGCCAGGTCCACGCGGCACTGGCTTTCTTCCACTTGAACCGCGAACTCTTCGAGGAGTGGCTGGGCAACCTGGAGCTTGCGGACGAGGAGGGGGCCGACTGCGACCACGCGCAGCGCGGACTACACCTCTGAGTGCGCCTTTCGTTCTACCTGGATGACGACAGCGCCAGCCGGATGGTGGTTCGGGAACTGACGCGGCTCGGATTCCACGTCCGCACGCCGGACGAGGCCGGGATGCGTGGAGTGCCCGACGAACAACACCTTGAATTCAGCGCGGCGGAGGGCCACGCCCTGGTGACGGGCAACCAGGCAGACTTTGTCCGGCTTCACTGGGAGTGGTTCGAGAGTGGGCGGCACCATGCCGGAATCATCATTGCCCGCCAGACGATGGGACTTGGACAACGGGTGCAGTTGCTCGCGCGCCTTGGCGGGTTGGTCGACGCGGCCCAGATGCGAGACCACCTGGAGTTCCTCTCGGCGTGGCGGCTCGATAAGCGGTAGTTCGGCCACAATCGTCGTGCTGGCGCTGGCATAGCGGCGCGCGGGTGCGTTATGCTCCGGCGGACATGACGAAACCACGCTTCCTCCTCACCTGGATCTTCGCCCTCCTGCTCGTCCTCCCGTTCGGCGCGGCCGCGTGCGGCGACGACGATAGCGACGCCACACCCGAAGCGACGGGCACCGCCGCGACCACGCCGACCTCGGCTCCTTCGCCCAGCCCGGAACCGACGAAGATCGGCGGCAGCATGATCCTCGCGACGACGACGAGTACGCAGGACAGCGGTTTGCTCGACGTGCTCGTGCCACTGTTCGAGAAGGAGACGGGCGTCGAGGTGAAGGTCATTGCGGTGGGCACCGGCGCCGCGCTGGAGATGTCGGGAAAGGGCGACGCCGACGTGGCTCTCACGCATGCGCTTACCAGCGAGAAGAAGTACGTCGACTCGGGCGACCTGGTCGAAGGGCAACTGGTGATGCACAACGACTTCATCATCGTGGGCCCGAAGGACGACCCGGCGAAGGTGAAGGAGGCGAAGGACCTGAACGCGGCGATGGCGGCGATCGCGCCGGTGGGGCCGTTCATTTCGCGGGGAGACAACTCGGGCACGCACACGAAGGAGCTGGCGCTCTGGAAGGCAGCGGGCATCGAACTGAGTGCCGTGAAGGACCGCGAAGAGACCGGCCAGGGCATGGGCGCGACGCTGAACGTGGCCGACCAGAAGAAGGGATACACGCTGACCGACCGGGCAACCTACCTGGCGCTGAAGAAGAACCTGGCGCTGGAGGTGGTATTCGAAGGGGCCGCGCCGCTGCTGAACATTTACCATGTGTACGTGGTGAACCCGGAGAAACACACGGGCGTCAAGGCAGTGCAGGCCCGGGCGTTCGTCGCCTTCATGGTGGCGCCAGAGACGCAATCTGTGATCGCCGAGTTCGGGAAGGCGGAGTTCGGTGAATCCCTGTTCGTCCCGGATGCAGGCAAGAAGGTTGAGGACCTCGGCAAATAGCCGCTGATGGAAGCGCTCTGGGAGGGGCTGCAGGAGGCCGTAAGGCTCATCGCGGAGGGCGATGCCGAGTTGCGCGACATCGCCCTCCGCACGATCTTCGTCTCCGGGATCGCCACCCTGCTGGCAATGGCGGCGGGGGTGCCGGTGGGGTACTGGCTGGCGCGGGGGCGGTTCCGGGGGCGCATGGTGTTGCTGGGCGCGGTGAACACCGGGATGGGGATGCCGCCGGTGGTGATGGGCCTGATCGTGTGGCTGATGCTCGTCCGGAGCGGCCCGTTCGGCGACCTGGACCTGATCTACACCAAGCGGGCCATGGTGATCGCGCAGTTCCTGATCGCGACGCCACTGGTGGTGGGGTTCACGGCGGCGGCGGTACAGTCCTTGCCGCGCGACCTCCCGGACCTGCTGGCGGTGCTGGGCGCGGGGCGCCTGCGGTCGCTGCTGCTGCTGGCGCGAGAGGCGCAGCTCGGGCTGCTGGCGGCGATCATGGCTGGCTTCGGGGCGGTCGTCTCGGAAGTTGGGGCTTCGATGACGGTGGGCGGCAACCTGCAGGGGAACACGCGGGTGTTGACCACCGCGATCGTGACGGAGACGAGCCGGGGGAACAACGACCGGGCGATCGCACTCGGTATCATCCTGCTTGCGATGGCATTCCTGGTGAACCTGTTGCTGACCATGGTGCAGCAGCGGCGCGCGCGGTAGCGGGCCGATGGATGTCGCATTCCGGGGGCTGGAGTTCCGGCGAAGCGGCCATATCGTGCTCGCGTTGCCGGAGCTGACCCTCGCAAGCGGGCGGGTAACGGCGGTGCTGGGGCCAAACGGTTCGGGGAAGACGACGATGTTGCGGCTGATCGCGTCGCTGGAGCGCCCCGATGCCGGGGAGGTACTCCTGGGGGGCCGGCCATCGAGGGCGGACCGGGAGACGCGCGAGACGATCGCGTACGCATTCCAGCACGCGGCGTTTCTCACGGGGACGGTGCGTTCGAACATGGACCTGGCGTTGCGGTTGCGGTCGCTTCCGGCGGCGGAGCGTGCAGGCCGGATCGAGCAAGCGGCGGCGGTGTGCGGGATTGGGCACCTGCTGGAGCGGAACGCGCACCGGGTTTCCGGGGGGGAGGGCCAGCGTGCGAACCTGGCGCGGGCGCTCTGCCTGCGGGCGCCGGTCACGCTGCTCGATGAGCCGCTTCACGGGCTGGACCGGGGCACGCGGGAGGCGTTGCTGGCGGAGTTGCCGGGAATGCTGCGCACGTTTGCCAGCACGACGATCCTGGTGACCCATGAGCGCGACGAGGCGATGCGCCTGGGCGACGACCTGGTGGTGCTGATGAACGGGCGGCTGCGGGCGCACGGCGAAAAGGGCGAGGTGTTCCGGGCGCCGCCCGACCGCGATGTGGCGGCCTTCCTGGGGTATGCGGTGCTGGGCGACGCCGCCATCCGTCCGGGGGCGCTGCGTGTGGGGCCGGGCGAGTTCGAGCTAGCGATGCGGGTCGAAGGGGTGGGCGACATGGGCACCCACCTGGAGGCATGGGGCCGCGCCGGGGAGACGCTCCTGCGGGCGGTGGTGGACGGGGAAGTGCCGGCCAGGGGAGACGAAGTGACCGTGTCGGCACCCTCGGCGGCGGTTGTCCGCTTTCCCCCGGTGAGTGGCCCTCTCGCGACGGCTGGGGAGGGGGTGGAGGGCGCCCTCGGGACTGCGCACCCGTGAAGTGGTTGGCCCTGATGGGAAACGTGAAAATCTGTTGACAGGCCGATCCGGGCGAGCGTAGGGTGAACTCATGGATGTGGTTACTGGCATCCTCTGACCGACACGGCGGCACCGACTGGTGCCGCCGTTTGTGCTTCTAGAAGGAGGGACAGCGGGTCATGCAGTCGAGCTTAATTGGCAAGGTTGAGAAGGCGAAGGTCTACGCACAGGAGCGCCACCGGATGCAGGT
>JAHDWR010000221.1 GCA_023382755.1 Dehalococcoidia bacterium | reverse complement strand
GCGAAGACCGTGGCAAGCCCGGGATCCTGCTGCGAGGGCAGGTAGGGGAAGAGCTGGTCCACGACCTGCTCCTTTTCGACCAGCCGGCGGTACAGGTCGGAGGTTTCGCCGAAGTGCAGGTCCAGGAGGACATCGAGAGCCGCATAGTCCTTCTCAGTGGCGGAAAACGCGGGGCCGTGAAACCCGACCGCCACCCACGGGAGAGTTGGGGTCGCCCACCGGTGGTGGACGACGACGGGGGCGTTGTGCGGTGGTTCCCGCGGGATCTCGATCTCCGCCGGCGAACCCGTCCGCCAGGCGCCCCAGTGCTTCTCGACGAGCGCGATGGTGGCTGCCGGGTCGATATCGCCTGCGACGATGACGGTGGTGAAGCCGGGCCGGTACCAGCGTTGGAAGAAGGATTGCGAGTACTCGAACTGGTTGGGCATGTCCTCGATGTCGGCGATGAAGCCCATCGTCGTGTGCCGGTAGGTGTGGGTGGCGTAGGCGTGGTCGCGCTGGACTTCGATGAGCTTGGTCAGCGGGTCGGAGGCGCTCTTGTTATATTCACCGAGGACCGCCCTGGCTTCGGTCTTGAAGTCAGCCTCGCTGTAGGCGAGGTTCATGAACCGGTCGGCCTCGAGTTCGAGGATGGTTTCCAGGTCGTCCTTCGCGAACGTCAGGTGGTAGTTCGTGTAGTCGTCGGTCGTGTAGGCATTCTGGCGGGCGCCCGAACGGGTGACGATGTCCTGGTAGACGCCGGCAGGGTAGCGCTCGGTGCCGCGGAACATCATGTGTTCGAAGAAATGGGCGAAGCCCGACTTGCCGGGCTCGACCTCGTTCCGGGAGCCGGTCTGCACGGGGATTTGGATGGAGACCAGGTTGGGGTAGCCCGTATTCAGGGCGATCACCTGGAGCCCGTTCGAGAGGGTGTGCTCGATGGCCGGGAAGGGGAGGATGTCGGTGGAGTCGGGGGAGATCTGCATGGCACGCTCTTCGGCTCGGTCTTGGGGAGAAGTGTAGATCAGGCGCCGTTGCCGGGGCCTCTCGCGCCGGTTCTTCGTTGCCGAGTCGCGTGGTTCGAGTGCCCCTGCGGCAATCCACGAGGGCCGATCCGGCAACTCAGAACCCATTTGGGCAGTGGGGCGCGTACTCCGTGTGGAAAAGGGCATCCGCCGCCCGTAGAGCATGCTCATCCCGCGCCCGGAGGAGGCCGGCCCGGTTGAAGTAGGTCGCGCTGCGATGGCCGGCCAGCAACGACGCCAGGACGTTTGGCGACACGGTGATGCCTGGCTCAAGGTCGACCCGCCGGACGTGGGAGGTCTGCCCATCGGTTTCGAGCAGGAAGCGCCCGTTGTTCCATGGGCACATCCCGTCACCTTCAACGGAAATCGTGATCTCGCCCCTCGTGCCGTACGGTCTTCGCGGGAGGGCGCGTTCCACATCGACGACTCGCATCCAGATCGCGTCGCTGACGCGTGTGTTGAGCATGCGAGGCTCGAGGAGGAGGCTCGGCATGGGGTCGTCCTCCGGACCGGGCATCTCCACCCGCCCCACCAGGTCGTGGCGGCGGATGTAGTCCCACAGTCCGCGGTAGGCCTCCGGGTCGAGGGCGATGAAGTCCTGGACGGTGAGCACCTGGTCGGGCCCCGCCTCGGGCCCCGGCTTCTCCTCTGTGGTGTAGACGATGTGGCCCCGCGGGTCTCCCGCGGCGTCGCGGTAGACCGCGCAGTACACGGGGGCGTCCTTCTTGCGGGGGCGGAGCGTGCTTGAGCGCCACAGGGCTGCCGAGCGATGGAGGCACAGGTTCCGGGGTGTGGCCCACTGGATGTAGACCTGCTTCAGCAACGGCAGGGCTTCCTCCGCGCTCCGCTGCAGTTCCACCCGGCCTGGCGCCGCCACCTCGTCACGGCAGACGGCGAATCGCGGGTCGAAGGAATACCGCACCGAAGAGGAAGCCAGCCCGTACCCGAAGCGCTGGTAGATGGCGCCCATGCTCGCCCAGAGAATCGCAAGGGGTTGTTCGCGGTCGTGCATCGTCAGCAGTGCCTGCGACATGATCGCTCGCAGGAGTCCCTGGCGGCGGTACGCCGGGAGCGTCCCGACCGCGGTCACTCCTCCCACCGGAACCGGTGAGCCGTTGAGCCGCATCGTGAACGGAAAGGCGCCGAGCGTGGCGGCCATCGTGCCATCGACCCAGGCGCAGGTCGTCCACTCGGGGAGGGTGTTCGCGACTTCCTCGTCGACGCCCTCGGTCGAGGCGAAGACATAACTGATGATTTGCCCGTACTGCTGCATCTCCTCCGCGTCGCGGCAGGAGCGAATCTCGATCGACATGAGCCTTCTCCGGTGAGTAGAGGAGCGAGTATACGTCGCCAGGCTGGCGGAGCGGATGACGGCTTACAGCGCCCGGAAACTCCGCTTACCGTCCAGGCGGACCAGCCGCCCCAGGCCGGGGTGCTCCCAGTGGCCCGCGATCCAGGTGCGTTGCTCCTCGATTGCCCAGTCGAAGAGCCGTTCACGGGTCCTGGCCGACTGCACGGGGTCGGTGTCGAACGGGGGAGACCAGTCCGGGTGGAGCAATTGGGCCGGGTGGTGCGAGGCGTCGCCAACGATCACGGCCCGTTCGCCGGACGACATGATGCCGACGGCAACGTGGCCGGGCGTGTGTCCCGGTGTAGGGACACAGGTCAACTGTTCATCGATGGCATGTTCGGCGCCGATGAAGGTGACGCGGCCGCTGTCGCGGAGGGGCTCGACGCACTCGACCAGGTGGGCGTTTCCCGGTGCGGCAAGGTGCTCAGGGGTCATCCAGTAGTCCCACTCCTGCTGCTGGAGAAAGAACCGGGCGTTGGGAAAGAACACCTCGCGCGTGCCGTCGTCCCGGTCGAACGTGTTCCAGCCGACGTGGTCGATGTGGAGGTGGGTGTTTACGACCGCGTCGATATCGGCGGGTTTCAGGCCAGCATCGCGAATCGCGAGGTCGAGGTTCCCGCTGGGGAAGCCAGGCCGTTTTCGCGGTCCGAGCCCGGTATCCACCAGGTAGTTCTTTCCGTTGGAGCGGACCAGGTAGCAGGTCACGGCCATCTGCATCAGGCCGCGCTCGTCCGCGAGGTGCCCGAACTCGGACAGGAACGCGTCGGCGTGCTGCGGCATGAAGTGGCGCGGGTCCATGAGGATGGGGGCGTCAAAAAGCGCGGTGACCTCGACGTTCCCGATGGTGACCTTGTGCATGGGCATCCCTCCAGGGGGCGGATTCTACGCAGGCGCCGCCCCGGTGTCGTTTGGCCGGCGCGGTATGCTTGCGGCATGCGGCTCGTGGTCATCATCGGCGCGCCCGCGGTGGGGAAGGCGACGGTCGGCAGGGCGCTGGCCGACGGTTACGGCTTTCGGCTGTTCCACAACCACGTGTCGCTGGATGCGGTCGCATCGGTCTTCGACTGGGGCACCGCGCCATTTGACCGCCTGGTTGGCGAGTTCCGGCAGCGCGTGGTGGAGGAGGCGGCTTCCAGCGAGGTGGACCTTGTGTTCACGTATGTCTGGGCATTCAGTGAGCCGGGCGAGGGAGTGTCGATTGGCCGGTACCGCGAGACCGTGCTGAGGGCCGGGGGCACGGTGTACTTCGTCGAGCTGGTGGCGCCGCTTGAGGTACGGGCGGAGCGAAACGGTATGGCATCGCGGCGCGCGATGAAGGCACGGAGCGACGAGGCAAGCACACCCGCGTGGCTCCGCCAAATCGACGCAAAGTACAGCTTCGAATCCGGCGGCGCACTGCCGTTCCCCGATCCCTATCTGCGCCTCGATACGACCGAAATGGAGCCGGAGGCAGCGGCCGAAGCTATCGCCCGCGCTTTCGGATTCGAACAGGTGGCGAGGCTTTAACCCTATTTGGCAATCGAGCGGGCGGCCACTTCGGACATCGCTTCAGCGAGGCGGTGGATGCCTTCTTCGATCTCTTCCATTGCGACATAACTGAATGCGAGCCGCAGGTGGTTGGTGGCCTGTCCGTCCGCGAAGAACTGCGGCCCCTGCCCGACGATGACCCCGCGCTCGTTCGCTGCGACCTGGACGTCGCGCGAACTCATCCCGGGGCGGAGCTGGAGCCAGAGGAAGAAACCGCCGAGCGGCCGAACGTAGGTGGCATAGTCCGCGCAGTAGCGACCCAGGGCGTCTTCGACGCGTTCGAGCTTGCGCAGGTACGTGCGGCGGAGGCCTTCGATGTGACGGTCCAGGTCGCCATTGCGGATCATCTCGGCGATGACGCGCCCGAGGAAGGGGCTGCTGCCCATGTCGTAGCGCAGCGCCGCGATGCGCGAGACGAGTGCCGGCGGCCCCGCTATCCAGCCCATGCGGAGGCCGGTGGCGATGATCTTGGAGAAGCTCGATACCTTGATGCCGTGGTCGCCGTTGCTCAGGGAGAAGAGCGAGGGCGGCGGCGGCGTTTCGAACCACAGTTCCCCGTAGGCGTCGTCTTCGAGGACGAACGTGTTGTACTTGCGGGCAAGTTCCAGCAGCTCGTGGCGCCGCTCCAGCGAGAGCGTGCAGCCGGCCGGGTTCTGGTGCGTCGGGATGCAATAGATGAACTTGGCGCGCTTCCCCTGGTCCGCCAGCTTTTGGAGTTCCGCGGCGAGCACGTCCGTCCTCATGCCGTGCTCGTCCATGGGGATCGCCACCTGGTATGCCCCGAACGAGCGGATGGTGCGCATGCTCCCGGGGAAGTTCGGGCTCTCGACCATCACGTAATCGCCGGCATCCAACAGGGTCTCGCAGACCATGCCGATGGCGTGCGCCGAGCCGCTGGCGATGATGATGTTGTCGCGCGTGACCGGGATGCCCTCGATGCGGGTCGAACGTTCGGCGATGGCATCGCGGAGTGGCGCGGGACCATAGGTGCCGCCGTATTCGAGGGCTTCCTTCTGCTCGCGGTCGATGACCGTCCGGGCCGCGCGCAGCAGTTGTTCGCCGGGGAGCGAAGGGATGTCGGGGAGGCCGCCGGCGAACGAGATGAGCTGGCGGGGGTCGGGAGTAGCGGCGGCCCAGACAGCCGGCCCGAGGATCTTTGAGCGGGCGCTGACCATCTCTTCGAGGGTTTCCGGTGTCCAGTAGGGCTCTGTCATCGTATTCCTGCCGGTAAGAGGCTGAGGTCAGTATACGCGGCACGGGGATGTGGATAGGCGACGGCCATGGGTGGGATAGAGAGGATGGGGGTCGACGGATTGGTTGACATCACTGCTATACTGCAAGCTCACCCAACTGTTCGCCTGACTTTGCGAATGTTTTCACAATCGTGGGCGGCGAAACCGCCGGCCCCGCGGGGGCCATGGCATTCGCGAAAAGGGGGGTGCTCAGAGACTGCGATTCGGGGGGAAGAGGACGATGAGCCAGCGAGGAAAGCCGTCCGCTCAAGGGCTATATCGCCCTGAGTTCGAGCGCGACAGTTGTGGCGTGGGGTTCGTGGTCCATCTGAAGGGGCACCGCTCTCACCAGGTGGTTGAGGATGGCCTGACCGCGCTGGAGAACCTGCATCACCGCGGGGCTTCCGGCAGCGAGCCAAATACCGGAGACGGCGCGGGTATCCTGCTCCAGATGCCGCATGAGTTCCTGCGGCGCGAGTGCGCCCAGCTTGGGATCAAGCTGCCAGAGGCCGGCCACTACGGGGCCGGCCTCTTCTTC
>JAHDWR010000220.1 GCA_023382755.1 Dehalococcoidia bacterium | reverse complement strand
CGGATGCGTTTCGTCAGTGCCGCGATGTAGGCAAGCGGTGTCACCGCGTCGGAGCCGTAGGCCTCCGCGGTCCAGACCGAGTCGTACCCCAGTTCCTCTGCCCGCAGGACCTTCTCGATAGGGAGCCGCATATCGGCCCCCGAATAGCCAATGCTGATGCCCAGTTTCATCCCGTGCCCTCCCAACCGAAAGCGATCGATGGCGGCAACCCTGCCATGGGGAACGGGTCACCGCAAGGAGGGTTGGTTCGCCAGTCATTCAGACCGACTGGAGATCGATCTCCGGCGGAAGGTGCGCGATGAGCCGTTGCCACGCCCTGTCGACATCGTCCAGGAGCTCCGCGGGGATCTCGCTCACAAGGCTGTCGAAGTTGGCGTGGCAACCGCGGGGCGGCCGTGGGCTCCGCCATTCACGCTGGATTCGCTTCTCCTGCAGCACGTCGTAGAGCGTGACAGCGTAGGCATCTCCGCAGGCGTTGCACCGGTGCTTAAATTGTACGTGTGCCAGGGGATGGGGATGAACCATCGCCGATTACGAAGCCGGAGCGAGGGTAAGGAGCACGACGCTCGCTTCCTTCGCGTGGAGTGAGTGGGCGACATTGGGCCCGAGTACGGCAAGCGTGCCCGCGTAACCATCGATGGCTTCCTTCTCGAGCCGGATCTCCACGCGCCCGCTCAGGACCTGGACGGTGAGCGGCCCAGGCGCCGTGTGGTCGGCCACCTCGTTGCCGGCTGGCATCGCCAGGAGCACCAGACTCAAACCGTGGTCCTTGAAGAGTGTGACGCCACGGCGGTTCGCGCTGGCCTGCGCCTGGAGCTCGCGCGCCTCCTGATCGAGAGAGAACGTCATCCGGTCACCCGCAATCACATGGCTCTGGAGATAGACGGGGATTCGGTCGGTCATGGCTCACCTCACGCGGTACGCAAATGTTCCCTACCACCTTAGGCACGGCGGCCATGGCCTCGCCAGCCCCGAGCCCGTGGCCGGGGGAAGTTGTAATGCGAACGACAGGCCCATCCCTCAACGGTCATCCGGCCATCCCCGAGGGATGGCTGCCCGGCGTACCATCGGTGGTGCGCCCGCGCACAGGACGCGACAACGCAACGAGGAGTGTGGCGTGACAAGTGAGACCCTGACCGTGATCGACAACCGGACGGGAGACCGTTTCGAAGTCCCAATACAGGACGGCACCGTCCGCGCGATGGACTTTCGGCGGATGCGGACTTCTCCCGACGACTTCGGGCTGATGGTGTACGACCCCGCCTTCACCAATACCGCTTCGTGCCGGAGCGAGATCACCTTCATCGATGGCGATGCCGGAGTGCTCGAATACCGCGGCTACCCGATCGAGGAGCTGGCGGAGAAGAGCACCTACCTGGAGACCGCGTTTCTCATCGTCCACGGTCACCTGCCTTCGGCCGCCGAACTGAAGGAGTGGACCCACAACATCACCTTCCACACCTTCGTCCACGAAAACATTCGCCAGTTCATGGAGGGCTTCCGTTACGACGCCCACCCGATGGGCGTCCTGGTGAGTTCGCTGGCCGCGCTCTCGACGTTCTATCCAGACGCGAAGGATGTCGACGATGCGTCCGTCCGCGACTTGCAGACCTGGCGGCTGATCGCGAAGGTGCCGACACTGGCGGCGTTCGCCTACCGCCACAGCCGTGGCCTGCCGTACGTCTACCCGGATAACGACCTCACCTTCGCGGGTAACTTCGCCAGCATGCTCTGGCGCATGTCCGAATCGCACTACGTCGCGAGCGACGTGATCGAGCGCGCCCTCAACGTGCTGTTCATCCTCCATGCCGACCACGAACAGAACTGCAGCGCCAACGCCATGCGCGCGGTCGGGAGTTCGCGCCCGGACCCGTTCGTTGCCACCGCCGCGGCCGCGGCAGCGCTCTACGGGCCGCTGCACGGCGGCGCCAACGAAGCCGTGCTCCTGATGCTCAACGAGATCGGCGAGGTGAAGAACGTCCCCGAGTTTGTGAAGCACGTGAAGGCCGGCGAGCGCCGCCTGATGGGCTTCGGGCACCGGGTCTACAAGAACTACGACCCTCGCGCCCGCATCATCAAGGCCACCGCCGACGAAGTCTTCGAAGTCACGGGGCGCAACCCGCTGCTTGATATCGCCCTCGAACTGGAGCGCATCGCGCTGGAGGACGAGTACTTCATCGAGCGGAAGCTCTACCCCAACGTCGATTTCTATTCGGGGTTGATCTACCAGGCGCTGGGCTTCCCGGTCGAGATGTTCCCGGTGCTGTTCGCCATCCCGCGGACCGCCGGGTGGGTCGCGCAGTGGCGCGAGATGGTGACGGACCCCGAGCAAAAGATTGCCCGGCCGCGCCAGGTGTACACCGGAGCGCGCGGCCAGAAGTACGTGGAGATCGGGAAGCGTTAGGGGAAACCGCTACCGGTTCCCCACGGTGGGCCGCCTGTGGCGGCCCACGCCAACCTGCGCCGGCCGTTCCCTCAGGACCGCACGCCGGGTACCGCGCCCGAATACGAGACCAGCGCCTTCATGTAGTTCGCCCGTTCGAACTCGGCCGGGTCGGGGCAGGTAGCCTGGCTGAGGCTGCCCTTCATCTGTTCCACCGATTCGTACTCATGCTCGCCCAGCCAGCTCACGAGGTCGTCGTGCACGCGCGTGAGGTGCGACGGGCCGTTCAGCAGGAGCGCGGACGCCATCATCGCGACGTCGGCCCCCGCAAGAAGGACCTTGAGCACATCTTCGGCGCTGTGGATGCCCGTTGTCGCCGCCAGGGAGGCGTGCACCTGGCCGCGGAGGATGGCGATCCAGCGCAGCGGCAGCGTAAGTTCGGCGGGACTGCTGAGCCGCACGCGGGGCACAACCGACAGGGTTTCCAGGTCGATGTCCGGCTGGACGAAGCGGTTGAAGAGCACGAGCCCATCGGCGCCCGCCGCCACCAGCTTCCGGCTCATTTCGGGGAGGGCCGAGAAGTACGGCCCGATCTTCACCGCGAGCGGGATCGACACCGTGTCGCGGATGGCGGCGACAAGCGAGATATAGCGCTCTTCGACCGACGCCGCCGTGTCGTCCGCGTTGGCGGCGACGAGGTAGATGTTCAGTTCCAGGGCGTCGGCGCCGGCATCCTGTATCAGCCGGGCGTAGTGCGTCCAGCCCGCAGGGGTAACGCCGTTGAGGCTCCCGATGACCGGGATCGAGAGTTCGCGTTTCGCGGCCTCGATGGATTCCAGGTAGGTTGCCGGCCCCGTCTTGTAGTCGGCAAGCACGGGAAAGAAGTCCTGGGCTTCGGAATTGCCGCCGGTCCACTGTTCGAGCAGCTCGTGGAGGTCGAACGACTCGTGTTCGATCTGCTCTTCGAAGAGCGAGCGCATGACGACCGCGCCCGCCCCGCACTCTTCCAGCTGGCGCAGTGTCGCGATCCTGTCGGAGAGCGGGGAGGCTGAAACCACCAGGGGGTTGCGAAGGCGCATGCCAAGATAGCCGGTGCTCAGGTCAGTCATAGCCCATCTCTCCGTGCAGGTCTGTGTGCTCCTCTTCTAACGGTTCATCGAGCACGCCCGGTGCGGTCCGCTCCACCACAGCCAGCTGCTCGTAGAAGTGCCAGCGCTCGTCGATGTCGGCCTGGGCCATGGACATCAGCTGTTCGACATCGTGGGGGTTGGCGAGCTTCAGCATCCCGAATCTCGCCTCCTTCGCGGCGAACTCCCGGAACGGGATCGTGGGTTTCCGGGAGTCCAGGTGGAGCGGCGTCGAGCCGGGCTCATCAGAGCTGGGCTTGAACCGGAACAGCGGCCAGTAGCCACTCTGGACTGCATCGCGCTGGTGCGACATGGCCGTGCGCATATCGATGCCGTGGGCGATGCAGTGGCTGTACGCGAGGATGATCGAGGGCCCATGGTGCGCCTCCGCCTCCGCGAAGGCCTTCAGCGTCTGGGCGTTATCCGCGCCCAGGGCGACACTCGCCACGTACACGTTCCCATAGGCAGAGGCGATCATGCCCAGGTCTTTCTTGCCGACGCGTTTCCCCGAGGCGGCGAACTTGGCAACCGCCGCGCGCGGGGTCGACTTCGAGGCCTGGCCCCCGGTGTTCGAATAGACCTCGGTATCGAGGACCAGGATGTTCACGTCCTTGCCGGTCGCCAGCACGTGGTCGAGCCCGCCGAAGCCGATGTCGTACGCCCAGCCATCGCCGCCGACGATCCAGACGCTCTTCTTGACGAGGAAATCCGCCAGGACAAGCAGGTCACGCGCCGCGGGGGTGTCCTTGCGCGTTTCGAGCCACAGCTTCAGCTCCGCCACCCGCGCGCGCTGGGCTGCGATGCCCGCATCGGAGCGGTCCTGGTCTTCCAGGATTGCCCCCGCCAGCCCTTCGGGGAGGTGGCTTGCCATGCCATGCAGCAGGTGGTGGGCGAGTGCTGTCTGCTGGTCGAGGGCGAGCCGCATGCCCAGGCCGAACTCCGCGTTGTCTTCGAAGAGCGAGTTGGACCACGCCGGGCCGCGGCCGTCCGCGCCCACCGACCACGGAGTTGTCGGAAGGTTGCCGCCGTAGATCGACGAGCAGCTGGTCGCGTTCGCCACCAGCAGGCGGTCGCCGAACATCTGCGTGAGGAGCTTCAGGTACGGCGTCTCGCCGCAGCCCGCGCAGGCTCCCGAAAACTCAAACAGCGGCTCGATCATCTGGGAGCCCTTGATCGTGTCGGTGCGCGTCTCGCTCCGCGCCGGCGCCGGGATCCCGCTGAAAAACGCGAAGCTCTCACGTTCGGGCGCGAGGTGCTCGGCGCGCGGCTCCATGTTGATGGACTTGTGTTTCAGGATGGACTTGTCGCGGGCAGGGCAGACATCGACGCAGATCCCGCAGCCGGTGCAGTCGTCCGGCGCCACCTGGATAGTCGCCAGCGCGCCCGGGCGGTCGTGGCCGCTCCACTCGCGGTGGCGAAAGCCCGCGGGCGCCTCGCCGAGTTCGGACGGGTCGAACACCTTCATGCGGATGGCGGCATGGGGGCAGACAAGGGCGCACTTCGCGCATTCGATGCAGATGGCCGGGTCCCAGATGGGGATTTCGCTGGCGATGCCGCGCTTCTCCCACTGGGCGGTCCCGGTGGGGAAGGTGCCATCGACCGGCATCGCGCTCACCGGCAGGAGGTCGCCCTTCCCGGCGATCATCAGCGCCGTCACCCGCTGCACAAAGTCCGGCGCCGCCGCCGGGACGACCGGGGGCCGCGTGCGTTCGCCGGGGACGCGCGCGGCGAGCGGCACTTCGCGGAGGTTTGCGAGGGCGGCGTCGATCGCGGCAAAGTTGCGCTCGATCACACGCTCGCCCCGGCTGTGGTAGCTCTTCCGCACCGCCGCCTTGATCTGGGCGATGGCCTCGGCGGTGGGGAGCACCCCCGAGATCGCGAAGAAACAGGTCTGCAGGACCGTGTTGATGCGGCTGCCGAGCCCCGCCTCGGAGGCAACGCGGGAGGCATCAACGACGAAGAAGCGGACCTGCTTTTCGAGCAGCTCCCGCTGCAGCCCGGAGTTGAGGTGGTCCCACACCTCATCGGGGCCGTAAGGACTGTTCAGCAGGAACGTCGCTCCCGGCTCGGCCAGCTCCAGGATGTCGAATTCGTCGAGGAGATGGAACTGGTGGCAGGCCACGAACGTCGCCCGCTGCACCAGGTAGG
>JAHDWR010000219.1 GCA_023382755.1 Dehalococcoidia bacterium | reverse complement strand
GCGATCCCTCCGCGTCGATCATGGACTCAACCCGGTCGGAGAGCGCGACGATGCGCGCCACCATGGGCGCCTTGTCTCCGGGCTGTGCTCCAGGCGTGCCGGAGCCGTCCCAGCAGTCGTGGTGGCTGGCGACTGCCCGCGCCACGGACTCGCCAAGGCCGAATTTCCGGACGATCTTCGAACCGAGGTCGCAGTGGTGCGCGATGGCCGCAACCACCTGGGTCCAGCCGCCGGGCGGGACCTGGGAGAGCACATCGGCGGTGCCGCTTCCGCCCGCGATGATCCTGGCGCCGCGGGAAGCGTCCATTTTCGGGACGTGTCCGCTGGCGGCCATGCCGACATCGTGAAGTAGGCAGCCAAAGAAGACTTCCTCGACGCGCTGGGCCTCGAGTCCGAGTTCGCTGGCAAGGAAGACGCCGATATAGGCGACACGCTGGGCGTGGCCGGGCCGGCGCCCTTCGGCGAGGTCAAACGCGCGGCTGAGTGCGGCCAGCACGGTGCCCCGGCTCAGCCGGGGGATGCCCGAAAGGCCGGCGTCGTCGTAGAGCGACGGGTCCAGGAAGTCCGCTTTGACCGTCTGAATCAGTGCCTTCGAAGCCATGCTCTGTCCTAACTCCCGGGGAGGGACCGTACCGGGAATATCGGCCGCGATTTCGTGAACCTGCAGAGACAGAGCGGTGAAGGCCGGCGGAAATAGGGAAGAGTCGTAGGGTGTATGCCCGGCGCCAGGGGCTCACGGGGCGGGATTGAGCGTGAAACAGGGATGGCCCGGCTCTGCACGATACGCACCGAAGGCGTACACTGGCACCAAAGCGTGTTGCGCGGGTCCCCGCCTGCTCAATCCCGCCGAAACCGCCCAGGCGAACGAACAGGACACATGGATCGCTCCCGGCTTAGCCGGTTCGTTAACCAACGACTGCAAGAGCTGCCGCTCGTCGAGCCAGCGATCGTTTCGCCATTTACCTCCGTCCGAACAGCTGTCGAGATGATGCGCCAGGGTGCCGGCTCGTGTGTCCTTGCGCTCGATGGGGGCCGGATCGCCGGCATCTTCACGGAACGGGACGTGCTGACGAAGTGCATGGAGGACGGTTTCGACTGGGACCAGCCGCTCGAGACATCGGTGCTCACTAAACAGCCTCGCACGATTCAGGCCACGAGGACGGTGGCCGAGGCAATCGCGACGATGCAGCAGCATCAGTACCGCACGCTGCCCGTGGTAGAGGGCGAAACGGTCGTCGGTCTCGTTCGGCTCGGAGATCTCCTCAAGGACCTCGCGGAAGCGTACCCGGAAGACGTCCTCAACCTGCCTCCTCGCCCCCACCAGGTGATGGAGAGACCAGAGGGTGGATAGCAGAGGCTCATGACCACAGAAACGCAACTCAAGCCCGAGCACGCCGTCGAAGAACTCGACCGCGTGACGATTCGCTTCGCCGGAGACTCGGGCGACGGCATGCAGCTCACGGGGACGCAGTTCACCAAGACCGCGGCCGTCTTCGGCAACGACCTGGCGACCCTGCCGGACTTCCCGGCCGAAATCCGCGCCCCCACGGGCTCGCTGCCGGGCGTCTCGGGTTTCCAGCTTTCCTTCTCCAGCTCCGATATCCACACGCCGGGCGACCGGCCGGATGTCCTGGTCGCCATGAACCCCGCCGCGTTGAAGACCAATGTGGGCGACCTGCGCCCGGGCGGACTCCTCATCGTCGACGAGGACGAGTTCAATACCATCAACCTCAAGAAGGCGGCCTACCCGGTCAACCCGCTGGAGGATGGCTCGCTTTCGCAGTACCAGGTCGTCCCGATCGCCATCACCCGGTTCAACGAGCTCGCCCTCGAAGGGCTCCCGCTCAACGCCAAGGACAAGTTCCGGTCGCGCAACTTCTACGCGCTCGGCCTGATCCTCTGGCTCTATGGCCGCTCGATGGATACGACGGTCAAGTGGGCGACCGAACAGTTCAAGCGCCGGCCCGACATCCTCGATGCAAACCTCCGGGCGCTGCGCGCGGGCTACAACTTTGGCGAAACCACCGAGATGTTCCGCGTCCAGTACCGGGTGGCGCCGGCCACGGTCGAGCCCGGTACCTACCGTCACATCAGCGGGAACGAAGCAACGGCCCTCGGGTTCGTGGCGGCCTCGGTCCTCAGCGGTTTGCGCCTCTTCTACGGCAGCTACCCGATTACGCCGGCCTCCGATGTCCTCCACGAACTCTCCAAGCTGAAGTCGTTCGGCATCAAGACGTTCCAGGCCGAAGACGAGATCGCGGCCATCGGCGCGGCCATCGGCGCCGCCTATGGTGGCCACCTCGGCCTGACCGGCACCAGCGGGCCCGGCCTGGCGCTCAAGAGCGAAGCGCTCAACCTCGCGGTCATGACGGAACTCCCGCTCGTGGTCATCGATGTGCAGCGGGCCGGACCGAGCACGGGCATGCCGACCAAGACGGAGCAGGCCGACCTGCTGCAGGCGATGTTCGGCCGCAACGGCGATAGCTTCGTCGGCATCGTCGCACCCTGCACGCCGTCGGACTGCTTCTTCATGGCGATCGAGGCCGCACGCCTCGCGCTCAAGTACATGGTCCCCGTCATCTTCCTGAGCGACGGGTACGTCGGGAACGGCTCAGAGCCGTGGCGCATCCCGGATGTGGCGAGCCTTCCGAAGATCGAGTGGAAGTACGCCACCGAACAGGACGGCGACGGCGAGTTCAACCCGTATGAGCGCGATCCCAACACGCTCGCCCGCCCGTGGGCGGTCCCCGGGCAGAAGGGCCTGACCCACCGCATCGGCGGCCTCGAAAAATCGGGCCAGACTGGCGACATCAGCTACGACCCGCGCAACCACCACGAGATGACCCTCGCTCGCAAGGGCCGCGTCGACCGGATGGTCCAGGACATCCCCGACCTCCAGGTCACCGGTCCGGAGACAGGCGACCTGTTAGTGCTCGGGTGGGGTGGCACTTACGGCGCCATCACGAGCGCGGTGGAAGGCGCCCGCAAGCGGGGCTTGAGCGTGGCATCGGCGCACTTGCGCTACCTCAACCCCTTCCCGGGCAACCTGGAAGCGGTGATGAAGCGCTATAAGCAGGTGCTTATCCCGGAACTCAACACCGGCCAACTGTCCCTCCTCGTGCGGGGCAAGTTCATGGTCGATGCCATCCCGTTCAACAAGATCTCGGGCCAGCCGTTCAAGATCTCGGAGATCGAAGGGAAGATAGACGAAGTCCTCGGGCTGCGAGGCCCGTACACCATCGAGTTCGGGCAATCGTCCGTCCTGAGTGGAGGCTAACCAGTGACAGCACCAACCGTGCCCAACAGCGGAGTCATCTCCGCCGACCTTCCCGTCCTGACGCGGAAGGACTTCGTCTCCGACCAGGAAGTGCGCTGGTGCCCCGGCTGCGGCGACTACTCGATCCTGGCCCAGATGCAGAAGATGCTGCCGGAGCTGCATGTCCCGAAGGAGAACCTGGTCTTCATCAGCGGCATCGGCTGTTCGAGCCGGTTCCCCTACTACGTCGAGACGTACGGCTTCCACAGCATCCACGGCCGCGCGCTCACGCTGGCGACCGGCCTGAAGACGGCGCGGCCCGAGCTCAAGGTCTTCGTCATCACCGGCGATGGCGACGGGCTGAGCATCGGCGGCAACCACCTGCTCCACGCGATGCGCCGGAACGTCGACCTCACCGTCGTCCTCTTCAATAACCGCATTTATGGGCTGACGAAGGGGCAGTATTCGCCCACGTCGGAGTTCGGGAAGGTGACCAAGTCGTCGCCCTACGGCACGACGGAGCGCCCGCTGAACCCGATCCGCATCGCCCTGGCGGCCGGCGCCACGTTCGTGGCCCGCTCCATCGACCGCGACACGAAGCACCTGGAAGAAACGCTCTACCAGGCCGCCCAGCACAAGGGCATCTCGTTCGTCGAGGTGTACCAGAACTGCAACATCTTCAACGACGGCGCCTTCGCGGCCTTCGCGGAGAAGGAAGTCCGGCAGGACCGAATGGTCTATCTCGAACACGGCAAGCCGCTGCGCTACGGCAAGGATAGCCAGAACGGCATCCGCCTCGACGGTTTCACGCCCGAAATCGTCCAGGACGCCGCAACCGACGACGGGCTGCTCGTCCACGACGCACACAACCAGGACATCACCCTTGCCAACATCCTCGTCGGCATGGATTACCCCGATTTCCCGGTGCCCATCGGCATCTTCCGGGACATCGACGCCCCGGTGTTCGACGACCTGGTCCAGCAACAGGTGGAAGAGGCGATGGCCAAAGGCCCCGGCGACCTGGCGGCAATCCTGCACAGCGGCGAAACCTGGGTCGTGGACTAGACGCCCGGGCCAGGACCATCGCGAATCTGGTACAGTCTGGGCTCCCTCCGGGGAGCCTTGCTGTTTCGGCCACGGAAGGAGCCGCTCATGTCGACCGAACAACGCAACGTCGTGGTCTGCCCCAGCTGCGGGACCGAGAACATCGAAGGCGTCGACACTTGCGAGCACTGCACGATGGACCTCCGGAGCATTGATGTCCCCGAGTCCACGCAGGGAGTTTCCGAGAGCGACCTGACGATGCCCGTTTCCAGCGTCCGCCTGAGCCGGCCGCACACGGTCCTGGCGACTCAGACGGTCCGCGAGGCGATCTCGGCGATGAAAAGTGACCCGGCGGCGGCGGTGGTGGTGATGGACGGCACGACGGTGGCCGGCATTTTCACCGACCGCGACGTGATGATCCGCGTCGCGGGCCGCCCCGGGGTGATGGACCAGCCGGTTGCCCGGTTCATGACGCCCGACCCGGTGGTCATGCGAGACGACGACATGATGGCCGTTGCGCTGAACAAGATGGGCGACGGCGGCTTCCGTCACATGCCTGTGATGCGCGACCGGGAGCTGGTCGGGATGATCACGGTCCGGGACATCATGAACTGGGTGCTGGGGCGGTACTTCGACTGAGGCCAGAAGCAACACCGATACGTTGATGGATGCCAAGCCCTAGCCTATGGCTCACGCGGGCAGTATTGTTCGAAGCATAGCGAGACACTATCGCTCGCGGGTAAGCCATCCATGGAACTGGCCCAGCTAGACGCATTCATCGCCGCCGCCGACTGCGGGAGTTTCAGCCGGGCGGCCGACCTCCTCAACGTCGCCCAGCCCTCGCTCAGCAACCGCATCCAGTCGCTCGAACGGGAAGTCGGCCAGGCCCTCTTCGAGCGCATGGGCCGGGGCGTCAAGCTCACCGACGCCGGGCGCTCTTTCCTCCCCTATGCCCAGCGCGTGCTCCGGACGCTCAACGACGGGTTGATGGTGCTGGAAGGCACCCGCGACGGCACTGCCGGCCGCTTGATGATCGGCACGGCCCCCGCCGTCGGGACGTACGTACTGCCACGGCTGCTCAAGGTCTTCCGCGACAACCACGCCGGCGTCGACGTGCTCGTGCGCACGGGGCACAGCGACGAAGTGCTCCAGATGGTGCTTGACGACGACGTGCAGGTCGGGATTGGCAGGCCGATCAACCACCCGGACGTCCGCACGGTCACGCTGTACCACGACGAACTGGTGCTGGTGGTGTCGTCGCAGCACCGGTATGCCAAGCGGGGGTCGGTGAAGGTGGAGGACCTGGCGGACGACTCGCTCATCCTGTTCGACCGCGATTCCGGGTACTACAGCATGATCCTCGGGCTCTTCCGCGACCTGGGCGTTGTGCCGCAGCAGC
>JAHDWR010000218.1:1741-5739 GCA_023382755.1 Dehalococcoidia bacterium | reverse complement strand
CGGTGGTGGCGGCGACAGCGATCGCGCACGAAGGCGAAGTGCCGGAAGAGGAGCAACCGCAAGACGACGAGCAGCAGCCATGGCGGAAGGGGCGCGCGGGCACATCGGTGGGGCGGGCGGTCCATGCGGTGCTGCAAACCATCGATCTGGAGACCGGCACCGGGATCGCGGACGCTGCGCGGGCACAGGCTGTCGCCGAGGGCATCGCGGGCCAGGCGGCACGGGTCGCGACGCTGGCCGAGAACGCCCGCCTTTCCGAGGCCGTGCGGGAAGCTGTGGCTTCGGGCCGGTTCTGGCGCGAAGTGTACGTGGGCACCGGGGTCGAGGGAGCCACGGTCGAGGGGTTCATCGACCTCCTCTTCGAAGGACCGAACGGGCTGGTAGTTGTGGACTACAAGACAGACTCAGCGCGGAGCACGGCAGACATCGACCGGGCGATGGATCGCTACCGGTTGCAGGGCGCTGCCTACGCGGTGGCCCTGGAGGTTGCGCTCGGGCGCCCGGTGGCCGACGTGCGGTTCGTGTTCACGGAGCCGCGCGCGGAGCGGTCCATCGAGGACTTGCCCGCGGCAAAGGAACGAGTCCGCGAGCGGGTCCGGACGGTACTCGCGGAACGGGCGGCAGTGCCCTCTAGCCTCCCTGCCGGCGCTTGAGCATCTCGGCAACGATCGGGCTGGGCACGGGAGGGTGCCACGTGCGGTACGCGGTTTCGAGCGGCACCGGCCACTCCACATCGACATCCAGGCGGTAGCCCGGGCCTCCCGCTTCTTCGAGCGCCTGGCAGGCGGCCCGCGCGACGGTCAACATGAGCTCGTCGTTCCCGGGAGTGCCGAAGTTGTGGCCGAAGGGGAACTCGACACCGACCACGCGCGAGAGTCGGAACTTCATCGCGAGGTCCGGGATCATGGTGACCGTGACGGTGGGGATGCCGAGGTTTTCGATGGTACGCGCCAGCACGGGCACGTTTCTGCAGCAGTCCGGTCAGGCAGGGGCAAGGAGCAGCACATCGACGGCGTGTTCTTTCAGCCGGGCCGCGAGTTCGGGCCCCTGGACGTTGCGCCAGTCGATGAGGCGGCGATCCTGGTAGCCCATGAAGGAGTAGTGCTCATCGGCGAGCCGGCCGATCCGCCCTTCGGATTCGAGGGCCGTAAACGCCCGAATGGGCAAAACGACATCCACATCCTCGAGGAGGTCGTCGTGGCTGATGTGCAGGTGCGAGCAGGCGATGTCCCCCGAGCGCACGTCGCGCGGGATAACGCGGTAGGTCGGGTCGCCCCATGTGGGCTCACGGCGTTCGCGCTCGATGTCGAACGGCTCCTGGGAGTCGCGGAGGTAGATGCCCGCGGAAGTCATGAGCGCGACGGTGCAGTGGTGCAGGGGCCTGGGGAGGGGCGCCCATGCGGCGGGTTCATCGATGGCCGGCATCGATTCGTACATGGCCCGCATGGAGCGGGGGAGGTACTTGTAGCTCTCGACGGTCAAACGCGGCCTCCTGGGGGCGGCTGCATCGTATCAGGCCGCGGGGAAACCTTCCCGGGAGTTCAGCCACGCCTCGGCGGCATCGCGTTCGCGGAAGAAGTCCACGGTGGGCGCGGGATCGGCCCGGTAGGCCGAGACCTGCCGGAGGACGCCGAACACCACATCCGACGGCGCGAAGACCGCTGTCCAGAACGGGCCATAGGCCCGCGCCTTGTTGACGACGCCCGCCATCCAGAAGACATCGGCGGTGATGGCCGAGACTTCCGACCCATCGATGAGCAGGCGCTGGAGTTCGGCGACCCGGGCAAGCCACTCATCGGGCGGCTCGGTGGCCCCTGAGACCTCGCCGAACAGGCGCAGTTCCACAAACCGCGTCCTCTCGAAGAACTCGAATGCCATACACCCCTCCGTCCGCCGCGCACAATAGCGTGAGCAGCCCGCGCTTGCATCACGCCGGCGGGATAACCACGCCGGGATTCAGGATACCCGCGGGGTCGAGCGCAAGCTTGATCGCCCGCATCGCCTCGCGGTCGGCCGTGGAACGCGTGAGGTGGAGCCATGGCATCTTCGCGATGCCGATGCCGTGCTCGGCACTGATACTTCCGCCGAGTTCGGCAACCAGCCGGAGCACGGCGTCGTCCGGGCGGTCGTCGTCCGGGGCAAGGCCAAGGATGTTGACATGCAGGTTGCCGTCGCTCGCGTGGCCGAACAGGATGGGGCGCGCACCTGCGTTGATGGCGGCGATAGTGCCGCGGACCCGCCGTTCGAACTCGGGGAGCCGGTTGAGCGGCAGGGTGACATCGAGCTTGTGCGGGATTCCCTCGGCGCTGATCGACTCGGTGTGACGTTCACGATACGCCCAGAGCCGCTCGCGCCCGGGCCGGTCAGTCGCCAATGCCGAGTCGCGGATGCCCGGTGCGTTTGCGAGGACTCCCGCGAGTGCGGCGGATTCGTCCGACTGGGCGGCGCACTCGAGCAACAGGTAACAGGGGTGGGCGGCGGGAAACGGGGGCGCAAGGCCCGCGTGCCGGCAAACGAGCTCGAGGCCTTCGAGGAAGAAGACCTCCGCCGCCTCGAGCGAGGTGAGCGCCCGCCGGACCGCAGAGACGACCCGGAGAGCACCCGCGATGTTTTCGACCGCGAGCAGGGCAACGGCACGATGGGGCTGCTGCGGCACGAGCTTGAGCCGGACGGCTGTTATCACCGCCAGGGTGCCCTCGCTCCCGGCGAGCAGCTGGGCCAGGTCGTACCCGGAGTTGTCCTTGAGGAGGCCGGGCATGCGGCTCACGACCGCCCCGTCGGGGAGGACCGCCTCGATGCCGAGGACCTGTTGGCGCATGCCGCCGTAACGAAGCACGCGGATGCCGCCCGCGTTTGTGGCCACCATGCCGCCGATGGTTGCGCTATCGCGCGAGGCGAGGTCGACACCGAAGTTCCAGCCCTGCGCGCGGACAGCCTCCTGCAGCGCGGCCAGCGTGACTCCCGCGCCGGCGGTGACCTCGCCGGACGCCGCATCGAGATCGGTCACGCCATCCAGGCGCCGGAGGGAGAGCACAAGTTCACGGTTACGGGGGACACCTCCGCCAACGAGGCCCGTGTTCCCACCCTGGGGCACGACCGGAGCCCCGAACTCGTGGCAGAGCTGGAGTACGGCGGCGACTTCCCGGGTGGAAGCTGGTCGAACCACCGCGGGAGTGCTCCCGCGGTAGCGCCGAGTCCAGTCGGTCTCATAACCGGCGCGGAGGTCGGGGTCGGTGAGTACGTGTTCTTCGCCGACAATGGCGGCCAGGCGTTGGAGTAGCGTGTCGGGCAACGGCACACGTGGAGTCTAGCAGAGGCGCCCGAGGCCTCAGCGCGAGATCTGGCCCATCACGTCGTCGGCGGCGCCACCCGAGGGAGCCGCGATCTCCACCACGCGCTCTTCGATGTCGTCGTATTCGAGGCGGAGCGCGCGGCAGACCGTCGCATGGAGGCGGTACATCGTGACGGCGTAGGTGAGTTCGAGGATCGCCTCATCCTTCAGGTAAAGCTTGAGGGCGGCGAATGTAGCGTCCTGGACGCGACCGTCCTGGAAGACAAGTTCGTCGGCATAACCGAGCACCGCGCGGTCCGCCGCTTCGAAGGCGGAAGAGGTGTTCCATGCGGGGATAGCGCCGAGTTTCTCCTCAGGGACGCCGGCGGCGCGGGCGGCCTTGCAGTGCTGGGAGAACACGAACTGGCTCGCGGCGACGAACCCGGCCCGCGTTATGGCGAGTTCGCGAAAGTACGGCGTGAGCGTCCGGCGACGGCTGTTGAAGAGGCCAAAGCCGTCCTGGGCATGGGCGAGGATATCGGGGACGAGCGCGAACACGGTCCACCAATTGCCCGGCGATCCCGTGGCCGTGCCGGGCTCGGCTACGGGATCGCGGTCACCGAACAGGCGGGTATAAGCCGCGAGGGCTTCGGGCGAGGCTTCGGAACGGGGGACCTGGCGTAGACGGGGCATGGGGTTGTTCTCCACCGGGGAAATGGTGCTGACA
>JAHDWR010000218.1:0-1731 GCA_023382755.1 Dehalococcoidia bacterium | reverse complement strand
GGCGGAATGCTAGCGGAACCTGGCTGGACGCGCCGCCGCGGACACAAAGAAGCGGCGGTCCGGGTAGAGGGGCGGACCGCCGCGTTCTTGCTGCACGTGCGTTGGTTACCGGGCGAGTTGGACCGTGACGGGCACCCCGCGCGTGATGCTGTCGAAGACGGCGGACCGGGCCTGCGCGCGGGCGACCACTTCCTCGATCTTCTCGGCCGGTGCATCGCCCTTCACCGTGAAGGTGACCCGGATGTTCTGGAAGCCGTTGCGGACTTCCCTGTTCAGGCCGAGGGCACCCTGGACGTCCATGTCGCCTTCGACGACCGACGACACCTCGGTGAGGTGCACGCCACGCGCCGAGGCGATGTAGACGACCGACGTGGTCAGGCAGGCTGCCAGCGCATGGAGGAGGAACTCAGCGGGGTTGGGACCCTCGTCGTGACCGAGGAGGATACCGGGCTCGCCGGCGTCGACGGTGAAGGCGCTGGAGCGCGAGGTGTCTTCCTGGAGGGCGGCGTAGAAGCCCTGGATGGTGGAGCGGTTGTGGGAGCCGCCCAGCCAGGTATTCTTCGCGCGCCACTTGAACTGGGCGATGGCAGGTGTGGCCTTGATGGCGTCGAGCGTGGCGAACATGGTGTCGACGTTGACGCCGTTGCGGATGGTCGGGGTTGTTTCGATCTGAGTCATTTTCGTGGTTCTCCTAACCGGATGCGTTGTGATTGCCAGGGCTGTGCCGCTGACAGGTTCCACAGTAGGGAGCCACTCCCGGCGAAGCCTGAAGCTGTTGTTCAGGGACTCTGGAGAACTCATGGAGGCGGCCCGCGAGTGTGATGTGGCTCACCCAGTTGGCGGCCGCCGCCGGGAGCTCCAACCTGGAAGGACCCGGTGCGATGGACACAGTCCGGCCCTGCTTCCCGGCCGCGGCTGCGACGGGTTGGCAGGGCCGGGGAGAGACTGCCTAGAGGGTCGTCGGGCGCAGGCCGAGCGCTTCGGCGCCGACGTACTCGTAGGCGACGTTGGCCCCGAGCGGGTGCATGAACGCACCGGCACGGGCATCGCGGTAGAGGCGCGCGAGCGGGTTTCCGGCCGTGTATGCGGCGCCGCCGGCGATGGTCATCGCACGGTCCACCACGCGCAGGACGGCCTGGTTGATGAAGATCTTGGCTCGCTGAACGTCACTGAAGACGGCGTTGGCTTCTTCGTCCTCACCGTGCCCGGTGAGGTGCCGGGCCTGGTACTCGTCGATGCCCCGCAGCGACCGATCGAAGATGGCCCGGATGGCGGCGAGGTCCACCGAGTTTTCGGCGGCAAGGTGCTGGAAAGTCGGCCGGAATGCGCGCTCGCCCTTCTTTTCGAGCTTCGACCGGAAGGCCCGGATGCCGAGTTCGTAGGCTGCTTCCGCGACTCCGACGGCCGAGGCGGCGTGAGACGGGCCCGAGGTGAGGATCATCTCGAGGTGTTCGGCGGTGATGATGCCCGCGAGGACACCGGAGCCCGGGCCTCGCTTCATGCGGACACCGTTGAAGGTGACTGATGTGGAGCCCGAGTCGCGCATGCCCAGCGCGTCCCAGTCATTGTTCACGGTGACGCCTTGGGCACCGGCGGGAACGACCATGTAGCCGTACCGTTCGTCGCCCGCCGGGTCCACATAGGAGACGGCGACGGAAAAGTGAGTGGCGGCGGGCGCCATGCTGATGAAGATCTTGTGCCCGTCGATCACCCATTCGTCGCCATCGGGGC
>JAHDWR010000217.1 GCA_023382755.1 Dehalococcoidia bacterium | reverse complement strand
CAGCAGCGTGTCCACCGCGTTGCAGATGCTGTAGCGCCGCGTCTTCGCGTTGTCGACCACCTTCAGCGCCATCTCCATGTCGAGGTCTTCATCGACATAAATCTGGACGACCGCGTCGCCGTGCGCGACCACCGGCATCGTCGCCTTGCGCCGCACGTAGTCGATGAGCTGGGCCCCGCCCCGCGGCACGATCAGGTCCACCAGGTCGTTCATCTCCAGCAGTTCGTCCACGTGGGCCCGGTCGGGGTCGCTCACCACCTGCACGGCCTCGGGGGGCACCGCGGTGCCGGCGAGCGCCCGCTGGATGAGCTGGCCCAGGGCCGCGTTGCTGTTCCGCGCCTCCTTGCCGCCGCGAAGGATGGCCGCGTTGCCGCTCTTCATCGCCAGCACGGCGATATCGACCGTCACGTTGGGCCGCGACTCATAGATGCAGGCGATCACGCCGAGGGGCACGCGCCGCCGCCCGATGAGCATGCCGTTCGGCAGCGTGCGCGAATCGAACACCTCGCCCACCGGGTCTTCGAGCCGCATCACGCCGCGCGTATCCGAAGCGATGGCGCGCAGCCGGTCCGGCGTCAGCGTCAGCCGCTCGATGAAGTAGTCGTCGAGCCCGGCCTCGCGCGCCGCCTGCAGGTCGAGCGCGTTGGCGGCGAGGACCGCCTCCTGCTCGGTCTCGAGCATGGTGGCGATGCGCTCGAGGGCCGCGTTCTTGGCCGAAGACGAAAGCCGCGCGAGCGCCCGCGAGGCTACCCGCGCCGCCGACGCCCGTTCGCGAAGTGCGGAAACCGTCGTAGTCATTGGCCAAGTGTACCAGCGCCGCGCCAGAGGGAGGGGCCGGGGAGTTGCGGTGGGCCGGCGGCAAGCATTCCGGGCATGCACATTATCTTGACGGCGCATGACCGGCACGGCCAGAATCATGCCGGGAGCGTGGACATGGCTGCGGACATCAGCGGACTCACACGGCGGGAACAGGACATCCTGCGTCTCATTGCTGACGGGCGGACAAACCAGGAGATCGCGGACCAACTCGTGGTCTCCGTGAACACCGTTCAAACCCACGTTGCCCACATCCTGAAGAAGCTTGGCGTTCGGAGCCGCCACCAGGCTGCCGATGTCTGGGTTCAACGAAATCACTGATCGGGGGATGGCAGGCGCCATCGGAGGGAGCCTATTCTGTGCTCCGCAGGTTGGAACAATGGGGGCAGGAATCGTGTTGCGGAAACGAACCTGGCTGGTGGCGGCGGTTGGCGCGGCTATCCTCGTATTGGCTGCCGGAGGAGCGGTGGCACTCACCCGGGAACCACAAAGCGCTCGAGTGATCCTGGTGACGCCGGTGCCCGAGACCTCGCGCGAGCTCACACTGCTTGAGGCGTGGCAGCTCGCCGAGGCAACCGCTTCCGGCTGGGATGGCCACTGGTCGATCACGGCTCTGCTCAGCACAGATGTCAACGATGCGCCCACACCAGATACGGGCACTTCCGGCCGCCGCCGGACGTGGCAGGCCGACCTCGTCAACGACGCGGGCGCGACACGCTGGTTGCGAATGACCAATGGCGTCGCAGTCGATGCCATCGACCCCGGGTACGCAGCGATGGCAGTGGACGGAGGTCCTTCCCGGCCTCCGGCCATCGACTCCCCAGATCTCCTTGCGCTCGCCCTTCGCGAACACCCGGCGCTTCGGCCGGGTGCGGACAAAGCGCACGGCTACCACTTCGCCTATGCCCCCGACCCGCTGACCGGCCGCTGGCTGGCGTCCGTTTCGGGTGAGGCCATCGGGGCGCCTGCGCGAGTGCTCATCGACCCTGACGCGAAAGCCGTGGTGCGGGCCGAGCGCCTCGCCATGCGTGGCGGTGGCTTGCTCGTATCCCGGGATGCGGGCGAAAGCTGGGCCGAATCCCGGTTGTCCGGCGTGGTGACCGCGATTGCGGCTGATGCGGCCGCCGTGCAGGTCACTCCACGTGTATTTGCCGCAGCCTGGTCCGGTGATTCGCTGGGGCTCTGGGCAACGAGCGATGCAGGACAATCGTGGGCGCGCGTGGCGATCCTCCCCGGGCCGGCTGGCCCTTCCGCGCGTGCCATGGTCGCCGGGCCATGGGATGGGGCCGATAGCGTGCTATTGGCCACCAACGATGGCGTCTGGGTGTACCGCATCCCCGACGGGTCGCTGGGCGTCATCGAGACCGGCGGCCCGGTGCTCGACCTCCTGCTGGACGCGGATGGGACGCTCCACGCGATCTTGATGAAGCAGGCAGACCCGGAGTCGGCACGGCACTACCGGTGGGACACCGCGGGCTCGCGCTGGGAGCTGGTGGGTCCGCAGCGCGTGACCCGGTTCGCGGATATTCCCGGTGCCGTGGCCTTTGAGGAAGTTGGCTCCGGTCAAACCATCCTGGCGTCGGGTGCCTCAGGGCAGTACACCCTGCGGGTCACGCCGCGCGGCATCGAGTTGGCCGGTAGTGCCGGGGCGGACTGGGAGCTCACGCAACCCGGCGGTGTTCTCGGGCTGGCGGTGGCCCCGGACTTCGATGATTCTGGGATCGCGCTGGCGGCGCTGTACACCGGCGCCGTGGTCCTGACGGCAGACCACGGCCAAACCTGGCACCAGGTGACCGAAGTCCCCGGGCGCGGTGCGCAAGTGACGTTCGTGGGGCGCACCCTGGCGTTCATCTCCGTTCCAGGGAGTGCACAATGGGAAGGTTTCTGACTGCCATCGCGTTGGGACTTGTGGCCGTGGCTCTGGTGTTCGGCGCGGGCCACGGCAAGGCAACGACGTGGTATTCCGGAAAAGTATCCACGGGTTACGCTTTCGGCAGCCTCACCGGTGCCGCGTCGGGGCTCGGGGAGCTAACCCAGGGGCACTTCGCCAACCACAGCTCCTCCTGGTGCCCCGGAGACCCCTCCGCGTACTGGTCGTTTGGTACCTGGATCTGGGGCCTCAGCCCTGCACCGACGATGTACCAGGGCGACGGATCCGCTGTGTATCCGACTTCGTTCATGTTGCACGATATCGGCGACCCAACGTGCTCAGGTGGGAGCTACTGGGTGGACCTCTACTTTGGAAGATACAAGAACCCAAACGATGACTGTGATTGCAACAACGCAACGGAAGTCTGTTACATCTCCTACAACTACGTGAACAACTGCCAGGATGCATGGGCCCATGGATGGACCTACGTGGGGTACTACGGTCCGGACTAAAGGAACCCGTCGACAGGTAAGCGCCGCCTTCCGGGTGCTCCAGCGCGAATCAGACCGCCTCGGCCTCGGCCTCTCCTTCCGCTAGACGCCCCAGCCACCTTTACCTTGCGCGCTCGCTCCGCCGGACACGTTCTTTACCGTCCACCGGTTGTCCACCTGGCGCCACATCACCCCGGACTCCGCCACGCCATGAACCCCGTGAACGGCGCGCCCGACGTGCCCCCACGGAGCAGAACCATGAAACGTCTTTTCCTCCTCACTGCCGGAGTCCTGGCGCTTGTCCTCGCCGGGTGCTCATCGTCCCGGGACGCCGATGCCGGCTCCGTCGTCGTGCCCGGCATCGCTGCCGATGCCTCGCCCACGGCGCCAGCTCCCGCCCCGGCCAGCGGCGCCGCGCGCTACCTCATCGCCTTCGCGGCCAACCTCGATTCGTCTTCGGGGTGCCACTACGGCGATAGCTCGGGCTGCGACATTTACTCCGTCGTCTACGACGACGCCGCCGGCACCGTGAGCGACCTCCAGCGGCTCACGTCCTCCTCGGCCGCCGAGTGGTTCCCGTCCCTCAGCCCCGATGGGTGCTTTGTCGCCTATAACCTGGACGCCGCATCGCGCAGCACCGCCACCGCGATGCACATCGCCTCCGGCGAGACCGTCTCCCTCGGCGCGGACACGCGCTTCCCGGATTGGTCCCCCGCGGGCGACGCGCTCGCCTGGGCATCCAGTGGCGCAACCCCGCAGAACGTTTCCATTACGGACGTCGCGGCTGACTGCTACTCCGGCAGCATCGTTCTCGGGGACACCGTCCAGGTGACCAGCCAGGCGGCGGCCGAATCCCGCGCCGGCGACCCCGACTTCTTCCCCGGCGGCGAGACGCTGGCGTTCCACATCGACGCCGGAAAGCTCGTCCCTTCCCAGGCCGCGGTCATCGCAACAGACGGCACCGGCCTGACCGAGCTCACACCCGTTGATGGCTCGGGTCACGTTGCCGTGCGCCCGGATGGCGAAACGGTCATCTCGGGCAGTTCGCAGCTCCCGGTCCTCACCCTCATCGAGCGCGACGGCGATGGCTGGGGCGAACCCAACCACGCATTCACCGCCGGCCGGCCGGCAACCTACGCCGCGTTCGACGGCCGCTATGGCGCCTGCAACGGCGTGAGCCCGTCGTACCCCTCGTGGCTCGACAACGACCGGGTGATCTTCGGCCTGCAATGCAACGAGTCCGGGCGCGTCACCTTCGCCCACCTCTTCATCGCCGGCATCGATGGCGCATCGGACGGCCAACTGGTTGACCTGGCGGCCCTCGTCGAAGACCTCGCCGGGGTCGACGGGAAGTCGTTCATCACCGCTTCGGCCATCCCGCTCGACGCCGCCCCGGCTGCGCCCGCAACCGCCCCGGCCCCGTCGCCGTCGCCCGAGGATGTCTCCGGCACCGTCTACCTCACGCTCGTGAGCCACAACGAAGAGCCCAACACCCGCCAGCCCAACTTCCTGGCCAACCCCGATTTCTACCTGGAGAACCGCGAGATCCTGGTCGAGATCGTCAACCTCCTCGACGAGTACGGCGCCGCCTACAACTTCCAGAGCGACTGGAACTTCCTCCAGGCCATCGCCCGCTCCGACACCGGCGCCGTGACCGCGAACACCGAAGGCATGAACGTCCTGCGCTGGATGAATGAGGTGATGGGCGTGGAGATCGACCCCCACTCCCACGAGACCATCTACAACTACGCCGATGTCGCCTACCTCCACGAACAGCTCGGCGTCGAACCGACGGACGTGGTCGGCGGCTTCCTCTACTACCCCTACGAGCAGCAGGAATGGGAGCAGTTCTTCTCCGTCCTCCAGGGGCGCGAGTACCCGGACTACACCTGGGACGCCAATATCCTCTGGGGCGCCGCCACGCCCGGGCACCGCGGCGAAGACGAACACGTCTCGGGCATCTGGCGGCCTACCGACGCCACCAGCTTCTTCGTCGATAACCCCGAGAGTGACCTCGTCTACGTCGGCACCTGCGGCAGCGACCTGGCGGGCATCGAAGGGCTCGTCGCCGACCTCGAATCGGGCGCGGCGCCCGCCGATGGCTTCTACACCGCGTCGATCATGCTCCCGCCCCAGGGCCAGTGGGACGCGGACACCGTGGCCGAAGTCCAGGCGATCCTCGACGCCCTCGAGGACGAGTTCGCCACCGGCCGCGTCCAGTGGGCCAACCTCACCGATGTCGTCGAGCTCTGGGAAACCGGTTACGGCAGCGAGGCTTCGCAGTACACCTGCGTCGCCGGCTGACCTATCCGTCGCGAGGGACCGCGCTGACTCGCGGTGCGGTCCCTCGCTCGCCCTCTAGCCCCGCCAGCACCTCCTCCGTGTGCTCGCCGAGCTGCGGGGCCGGGTAGCGGAACCCTCCCGGCGTCCGCGAAAACTCCGCGTATGAGCGCACCCCCGCCACCGTCCCGAACGGTGCCAGCTCGTACTCCTCCCAGAACCCGTTGGCGTGCAGCCACGGGTCCGTCGTCGTTTCGTCGCGCGTGACCACCGCCACCGCCGGGATGCCACGCCGCTGCAGCGCTTCCAGCAGGGCTTCCCGCTCCCTGCCGGTCAGCTTCGCGGCGATCGCCTCCGCGAGGCCGCCGGTCCGCGGTTCCTCCATGGGCCGCGGCCACCGCGCGCGCCAGCCCGG
>JAHDWR010000216.1 GCA_023382755.1 Dehalococcoidia bacterium | reverse complement strand
TCTATTCCGAACCCGGCGCCGGCTCCGACCTCGCCGCCCTCCAGACCCGCGCCACGCGCGACGGCGACGACTACATCATCAACGGCCAGAAGATCTGGACCTCCGGCGGCCATCTCGCCGACTGGGGCTGGATCGCCGCCCGCACCGACCCCGACGCGCCCAAGCACAAGGGCATCACCATGTTCATGCTCGATATGAAGAGCCCCGGCGTCACCGTCCGCCCGCTCATCAATATCGCCGACCGCCACGGCTTCAACGAGGTGTTCTTCGAAGACGTGCGCGTCCCCGCCACGCAGGTCGTCGGCGAAGTGAACCGCGGCTGGTACCACATGGCCGTCGCGCTCGACTTCGAACGGAGCGGCATCCAGGCCTACGCGGGCGGCCGGCGCACGGTCGAACGGCTGGTCTCGCTCGCGAAGTCGCACCCCGAGCTCGCCGAGCGCCGCCCCTCGGTGCGCTACGAACTCGCCGACCGCTCGGTCGAAGTGAACGTCGGCACGTTCCTCGCCTACCGGGTGGCAACGATGCAGGCGCGGGGCATGGTGCCGAACCACGAAGCGAGCGCCTCGAAGCTGTTCGGCAGCGAGATGGGCCAACGCATCGCAACCACCGGCATGCACCTGCTCGGCACCCACGGCCAGCTCCGCGATGGCACGAAGCACCAGGTCATCGACCAGGCGACCAGCTACCTGTCGTCGGTCAGCGCGACCGTCGCCGCGGGCACAAGTGAAATCCAGCGCGGCATCATCGCCACGCGCGGGCTCGGCCTCCCGCGCGGATAGTCCCGGGCTACGCGGCGGGCGTGACCTTCCGGCGCCCGCGCAGGAACACCCCGCCCGCCGCCAGGAGCGCGAGCACCGCCGCGCCGGCTCCGGCGACCCACGGCCACCAGTTCGTGCCGCCGCCGCCGCCCACGCCGAACAGCGCTTCGACCTGCGCCGTGGCCTCGTCGTCCGGGGCCTGCCACGCAGCGTCCGCGCCGATCGTGATGGTGACCGTGGCCGTGCCCTCCGCGCCCGAGCCATCGCGCGCCCGCAGGGTGATGCGGTGCTGGCCCGCGCTGAGCGTGCGCGTGATCACTTCGCTGCCGGTGCCCAGCTTGCCGTCGCGGTCCGATTCCCACGTCAGCGCGCGGTCGTCGAGCCCGAGTTCCTCCAGGTCAAACGCGCTCCCGGCGAGGATCACGCTCGTGCCCGCGCGGTAGGTGCCGCCGTCCGCTGGCGATTGGATCGACGGGAAGGGCGCCAGGTTCGGCACCTTCAGCTGCTCCGAAACGTCCTCGGCCGTGTGGAAACCGTCGCTGGCGACCACCTTGATGCGCCCGCGGCCGCTCCCCGAAAGCGGCGCCAGCTCGGGCAGCGTGAGCTTGCCCTGGGGCACGCCCGAGACGACCGGCCGCCAGTTCACGCCGTCGTCCGCGCTGTAGAGGATGGTGAACGTCAGCTGGTCGCCGTCGGGGTCGCTGCCCTCGAACTCGATGGTCACGGGCGCCGCGATTGAGCCGCCGGTCGGCGCCAGCAGGCGCACCTCCGGCGGCGAACCGCTGGCCGAGCGGCTCGCGACAGTCGCCCCGCCGGCGCGGATCTCCACGCGCGCGAGCCCATCGGGCAGCGGGAACCACTCGCCGAACCACTGCTCGGGCTCGGCCGCGCCGTCGTCTTCGTGGGGTGCCGGTTCGAGGTTCGCCAGCGGGTGTCGTGCAAGCACAGCGCCCGTCGCGTCAAGGAAGACGAGCTCGACGCCGGTGTTCGCCGCCGCCATCTCCGCCAGCCGTTGCTGCGACGCCGCGGCCGGTGCGGCGGGCGCCGACTCGCTCGGGAAGACATTCAGGATCTCGCCCTTGCCGGTCGCCGTGTTCGCCCACCCGCTGACCAGCACCAGCGGTTCCGGCGCCTGGCCGTAGAGGGGCGCCCGTGCGGCCTGCGGGGCGGCGTCGAGGTGGGTGTGCGAGTGGCCGTCGGTCGGCGAAAGCGCCACGTAGCCGGTGTCGCCCGGCCAGCGCGCCACCATCGAGGGGTCGCATGTGATGCCCAGCCCGACGAGGAGTTTGCAGTAGCTGTACGGGTCGGCCCACTTCGGCTTCTCGTAGCCCATGAACGGGAAGCCGCGGTTCGGCTGGGCCTCCGCCGGGTCGTTGCTGATGACGGTCGGCCCCGAAAGCAGGCTCGGCCAGAGCGCCCAGTAGATGTCGAACCCGTAGAAGCCCTCAGGGTCGACCGCGGCGATGCTGCAGTCGGGGGCGGGATACGGGTAGTCGGGGTCGAGGCCGCCGCCGCTCTCCTCGGTGCCCTTGCAGTCGACGTGGTCGGCGCCGGGCATGATGACGTGGCCGAGTTCGTGGACGATGGTCGTGCCGTAGCGCAGATGCCATGGCGATCCCGCCTCGGAGCTGTACCCGAACTTCCCGGATGAGACGCCGTTGGTCGCGAGTCCGGTCCAGCTCCCGGTGTCCATCGTGTCTTTCACCATGCCGTACCAGAACCAGTCCGCCCATGGCGCGGCCGAGAGGTCGCGATAGAGGTCGACCACCGCGTTCGCCTGGGGCCACTCGCCGAACTTGGCGTCGTCGGTCGGCCGGAAGTCCCACTCGTCCCCGGTGAAGTGGTTGCTGGGGAAAGCAGGTCCGGTGAACTCCGTCTCGATCGTCTCGCCGAACAGTTCCAGCACCATCGGGAAGGTGAGGCTCGGGTCGTACCACAGCGCAGAGATCGGGAAGTACCGGAACAGGCTGTACATCACGAAGTGGACGAGGGCGGGGTCGTCGTCGAACGTGAACGTCGTCTCGGGCTTGGTGCCGTCGTAGTCCTGGTGCACGTGCTCCGGAACGAGGCGGACGTAGAGCGGGTCGACCTCCTCGAACTTGACCGTCACCTCGACGTAGTTGTTCTGTTCGTTTGGCTCGAACTGCATGGTCTGGGGGACCGATTGGTACACCGCCGCGCGCAGCTTCACCGTCCCCGAGCGCCAGCTCTGGGGCAGGTAGAAGTACAGGCTGTCGTCGATGTTCACCCGGTCGCCGCCGTCGGGCTGCACCTGGATGGGGTCGTTCTCGGGGTAGACGATGCCGAGGAACGTGTTCCCCCTCCAGCCACCCAGGGCGCCCCGCACGTTGTTCAGCGCCACGCCCGAGGCCGGCGCGTCCGCGTACACGCGCACCGCGGTCCAGCGGCTCGTGACCAGCGGGATGCGGTTCTCGAGGTCCTGGATGCCCTGCGTCACCTCCATCGCGGTCGCGCGCAGGTCAATGTTCGTCGGGTTGGTCTGGATGGAGCCCTGCGTTGGCGTGCTCGTCGGCCCGGTCAGCCCGGAGATCGGCGTGGGCGTGGGGCTCGGGACGGCGAACCCGCCCGTGGTTGGCTGGCTCGTCGCCACCCCCGGGACTTTCGTCGGCGTAGGTGTCACAAACTGCGCGCCGGCCGCGGTGGGCGTCGGCGTCGGCGTGATCGTCACCACGGGCGGTCTCGTGGGCGTGGGCGTGGGTGTGGGAGTGTAGGTGGCGGTCGCGGTTGGAGTCGGCGTCCGCGTCGGTGTGTAGGTCGCGGTCGGGCGCGGCGTGTTTGTCGGCGTCGCGGTCGGCGTGTTCGTCCGCGTTGGTGTCGGCGTGTTGGTCACCCGGGGCGTGGGAGTATGGGTCGGCGTGTTCGTGATCCGCGGTGTTGGCGTGTTGGTAGGCGGCAGCTGGATTGAACCCGGAGTGTTGGTGGGGTTCGGGGCAATCTGGGCCGTCGCCCGCTCCGATGAGTTCACGCCAAGCGCGAATGCGGCGATGAGCGCCCCCGCCAGCGCGGCGGCAAAGGCGATTCGAAGCACGGCTGGCCTCCCGGGGGTCCGTCGCCGGTGGTGGTCGGGCCGTGCGTGGCCCGTTTTGCCAAGGTAACAAACGTGTCAACCCCTGAAACCCGGGCGGCGCTGCGGTTCCTGCCCCGTGGTGGGGTCCTGGCGGCGGCCGCAGGTTCGCTCCTCAGCGCCCCGCCCCTGTACGCTACGAACCATGAACGAGACCCTTCGCGCGCGCACACGAGTCGTTGTCACCGGCATGGGCGCCGTCACGCCCGCCGGCCAAACGGTCAGCGAGTTCTGGGACAACCTGGTGAATGGGCGCTCCGGCATCCAGCTCATGACCGGCGCCAACCCCGAAGGCTTCCCCTGCAAGGTCGCCGGCGAAGTGCGCGACTGGGACCCGACGAAGTTCATCGAGCGCAAAGCCTCTCGCCGCATGGCGCGCTTCGCCCAGTTCATGGTCGCCGCCGCCGGGCAGGCGTTCGAAGACGCCGGGCTCGACCTCGATGCCGAGGATCGCGACCGCGTGGGCGTGCTGATCGGCAACGGTGGCGGCGGCTACCCGGATATCCAGGATGCGGCTCAGACCCTGTTCGAGCGTGGCGGCATGAAGATCGACCCGCTCTACCTCGCGCGCAGCCTGGGGAACATGGCGGGCGCGCAGGTCGCACTGCAGTACAACCTCCGCGGCTACAACGGCACGATCGTCACAGCCTGCGCTGCCGGCACCCAGGCCATCGGCGAAGCCTCGATGATCATCCGCTCTGGCCGCGCCGATGTCGTGTTGACCGGCGGCTGCGAGGCCGGCATCTGCGAGCTCGGGCTTGCGGCCTTCTCCGTCATGCGCGCCCTCACCAGCCAGAACGATGACCCTGCCACCGCCAGCCGCCCCTTCGATGCCACCCGCGACGGGTTCGTCCCCTGCGAGGGCTCAGGCGCGCTCCTCATCGAAAGCGAAGCCCACGCCCTCGCCCGCGGCGCCCGCATCTACGCCGAGGTTGCCGGGTTCGGCTGCACCAACGACGCCTACCACGTCGCCGCCCCACCCGATGACGGCGAGGGCGCCGCCCGCGCCATGGCCGAAGCCCTGCGCGATGCCGGCATGCAACCCGCCGAGGTCCAGTACGTGAACGCCCACGCCACCAGCACCCCGCTCGGCGATACCGCCGAGACCAACGCCATCAAGCGTGTCCTCGGCGACCACGCCTACCGCGTCGCCGTGAGCGCTACCAAGTCCCTCATCGGCCACGGGCTGGGCGCCAGCGGCGGCATGGAGACCATCGCCACCGTGAAGACGATCGAGACCGGTGTCATCCACCCGACCATCAACCTGCACACGCCCGACCCGACCTGCGACCTCGACTACGTCCCGAACGTCGCCCGCAAGGCCGATGTCCGCGTGGCCCTGAAGAACAGCTTCGGGTTCGGCGGCCAGAACAGCTGCCTGGTGCTCGCGAAATACGAAAGGTAGGGCCGGCGCCTCCACTGGCGCCGGCCCGCACGCTGAATCCGGGTCCGGGCCTTACAGGTTCGGCAGTGCCGCCATCCCGCCGCCATCGACTTCGATGGTCTGGCCGGTGAGGTAGAACGCGCGCTCGCTGACCAGGTAGCGCACTACGTTGGCCACGTCTTCGGGCTGGGCAACGCGCCCGAACGCCGACCGCTTGTCGATATCGCGCATGCTCTGCACGCCCTGGGTGGCCCGCGCCAGGCGGCTACCCATCTCCGTCTCGGTCAGCCCCGGCCGGACAACGTTCACGCGGATGTTGTGGCGCCGCTCTTCCTTGAAGAGCGTCATCGCCAGCGCCTCCATCGCCGCCTTGCCCATGTTGTACGGGGCGCCGTTCGGGCCGAGGCCCCGGGCGGCGACGCTCGAAATCATGATGATGTCGCCCCGCGGGCGCGTCCGCATGCCGGGCAAAACGAGCTTCGAGAGGTAGTGCGGCCCGAAGGCGTGCGTTCGCACCACGCGCTCCATCTCGGCGGGGTCCGTATCGGCCACGCCCTGCCCGCGGCTGGCGATGCCGGCGTTGTTGATCAGGATGTCGATGTGCCCGAAGTCGGCGAGCACCTGCTCCACCATCGCCTGGTCCTGGTCCCAGTCCTCGACGGACGCCGAGTAGGCCTTCGCCG
>JAHDWR010000215.1 GCA_023382755.1 Dehalococcoidia bacterium | reverse complement strand
GGCTCGGGGCCGAACTCACGGTGATACCGATCCCGGGAATGGGGACGACCGTCCGTGTCGCGATTCCCCGCCGGTACGAAGAGGAAAAGGAAGACTCGTATGAGTGACACGATCCACGTCCTGCTTGCGGATGACCACGACCTTGTGCGGTCGGGACTGAAGGCGGCGCTGCGGGGCTACGAGGAGTTCAGCGTGGTCGCCGAGGCGCGGGACGGGAATGAGGCGGTGCGCGAGGCGAAGCGGACGAACCCGGACCTGGTAGTGATGGATGTCCGGATGCCGAAACTCAACGGGATCGAGGCCTGCCGCGACATCCGTTCGGTGCTGCCGGACACGAACGTGTTGATGCTCACCTCGTACGCGGACGAGCAGGCGGTGATGGCTTCGATCGTGGCCGGGGCGAGCGGGTTCGTGCTGAAGGAAGTGCAGACGGCCGACCTGATTGAGGCGATGCGGGTCGTCGGGCGTGGAGGGAAAATCCTGGATGCGACGAGCTCGGCGGCGGTCATCGAACAGATCCGGCGGGGGAACGTGGTGAGCGAGGAGGACCGCGTGGCGCAGCAGCTCAGCGAGCGGGAACTCAGGATCCTCGATCTGATCGCCGAGGGGATGACGAACCGGGAGATCGGGGAGCAGCTCTACCTCTCGGAAAAGACCGTGAAACACCATGTGAGCGACATCCTGAGCAAGCTGGGGCTGACGCGGCGGGTGGAGGCAGCGGGCTTCGCCATCCGCAGGGCGGCGAAACGCCCGCCCGACTGACCGCGGCCGCGGCCGAGTCAGCGGGGCAGGTCGCCCCAGTGGGGGCCGTACTGTCCCAGGTACTCGGTGCGCGTCATGCCGAAGAGATAGCAATCCCAGTAGCGGCCGTCGGTGTAGTGTGATTCGCGTACGGTGCCTTCGAGGACCATGCCAAACTTGCGGTGCATCGCGGCGGAACGCTCGTTGAAGGCGTACACCCACGCCTGGACCTTGTGGTAGCGCAGTTCGCCGAACATGTAGCGGAGCAGCAGCGCGATGGCCTCTTCGCCATAGCCGTTGCCCCAGTGCTCACGGGCGAGGGCGATGCCGTATTCGAACGAGCCGCGGCGCTGGTCGGCGCCGTGGACGTTGAGGGAGCCGACGGGCGCGCCGTCGAGCGTTTCGATGACCAGGCGGAACTCATCCCGGTCCGGGCGCTTCGCGGACTCCTGGCGGGCGAAATCCCGCGCGGCCTCGGTGCCGAGTGGAGGCCACACGTTCCAGCCGTAGCGCTGGGCGTCGTTGTCGAGGTCCCACTGGAGGAAGTGCTCCCAGTCCTCGGGGCGGACGCCGCGGAGGCGGACCTTCTGGCCTTCGAACATGTTGGTGCTCATGGGCACGATGGTAGGGTGGGCGGCCCGTAGAGTCCGGGCCCGTCATCTCCCCGCGCGGACCCGGAGCAGGCGTTCGATGAGCGTAACGTGCGAGCGCAGGTGCTTGAGGTTCTTCGTGAGCGCCGTGCGGACCTCCGCGGTGTCGCGGCCGGCGAGTTCGCGGGTGGAAGCGTGCGCGACGCTCCATGCGTCGAACACGTCCTCGATCGACGGCGCGGCGCTGGCCATGGCGCGGAAGCGTTCCTGGCGCTGCATGCCGGTTGGCGGGAGGCCGAGGGTGCTCCATTGCGGGCCGCCCGGCAAGAACCGGCCCAGGTGCGCCTGCTCGGCGAACAGCAGGTGGCGGACGTTTTCGACCACGGACCACTTGCTGGCCGGCGTGCGCTCGGCCAGGAGCGACGAGTCCCTGCCGGTGAGCAACTCGCGCAGGTGCCGCTGCTCGGAACCAATCTGTTCCAGCAACGCCGCAGCGCTATCGGTCTCCGTCATGGCGCAGACCCTAGCAGATCCGGGCGCGGGCCCGCCAGGGATGGGTAGACTGCGCGGTATGAAACGAACAACCGTTGGACACGTCGAAATCACCGCCCTGGTGGACACGATCGAGGCCTATCCAGCCACGACGGTCTATCCGAAAGCCGACCTCGCTCCATACGCGCGGCACCTGGACGCGGAGGGGCGCGTACCGCTGAACTTCGGGTCGTTCCTGGTCCGCGATGGAGCACTGCTGTTGCTGGTGGACACCGGCTGGGGCCCGGAGCACGGCGGGCGCCTGCTGGCCGAGCTGGCGGAAGCGGGGGTGAAGCCGGCGCAGGTGACGCACATCCTCTTCACGCACCTGCACGGTGACCACACGGGCTGGAACTTCGACCGTGCGAGCGGGGGCGTGCTCTTCCCCGAGGCGAAGTTCCTGGTGCCGAAACTGGACTGGGAACACTACACGGCAAACCCCAACGCCTCGTTCGAGCGGGACATGCGGCCCCTGGAGGCCCTGGGGGTGATGGAGCTGGTGGAAGGCGAGCGGGCGATCTCTGCGGCGCTGACGTCGATCCCGACGCCCGGCCACACGCCCGGCCATACGAGCGTGGTGGTGACCTCCGGGCAGGAGCGCGGCTTCATCCTTGGCGATGTCGTGATCACCGCCATCGACGCGGAGGACCCGGAGATTGCGTCGGTGTTCGACTGGGATAGCGGGATCGCCCGGGAGACACGGAAGAATACGGTGGAGCGGCTGATCGAGGATGGGTCGCTGGTGGGCGCAAGCCACCTGCCGGCGCCGGGGCTGGGCCGGTTCGTGCGCGAAGGACAGCGCCAGTGGTGGCAGGCGTTGTGAGGGCTTCGGGGACCGCTGTTTCCGCTTCGAAAAGCTGGCCCCGGAACCCTTGTTCTGATAAACTGTGAAGGTAAGCGAACGAATTGTCCCCGATCTCCCAACACCGGGGGCGAAGCGCGCCAGGGATAGCTCTTTCGACTATGACCACACAGGCAACGTCGTCTTCCTACACCGCTGAAAACATCCAGGTCCTCGAAGGCCTCGAAGCCGTCCGGCGGCGGCCGGGCATGTACATCGGCACGACCGACAAGTCGGGCCTGCACCACCTGATCAAGGAACTCGTCGACAACGCGGTCGACGAGGCGATGGCAGGCTTCTGCGACCGCGTGGAGGTCATCATCCACGACAACGGCTGGTGCACGGTCACCGATAATGGCCGCGGCATCCCTGTTGACGTGCAGAAACAGACCGGGAAGAGCGCTGTCGAAACGGTGCTGACGGTGCTGCATGCCGGGGGCAAGTTCGGGGGTGGCGGCTACAAGGTTTCGGGTGGCCTGCACGGGGTCGGCGCCAGCGTGGTGAACGCGCTCTCGGAAGAGATGTGGGTCGAAGTTGTGCCGGACCCGGATGTGCAGGGGAAGGACAAGGCGGGCAAGGTCTACCGACAGGAGTTTCAGCGTGGGGCGCCGATCACGGACCTGGTGGCCAGACCCCTGAAGGAGCCCCGGAAATCGGGCTCAACGCTCAGTTTCAAGCCGGACTCCTCTATCTTCGAGAGCGTCGACTTCGACTTCAACATCGAGGCGGAGCGGCTGCGGCTGTACGCCTACCTGACGAAGAAGGTGTGGTTCCACCTGCGCGATGAGCGGACCGGGCGCGAGGTGAACTACTACTTCGAGGGCGGCATCAAGAGCTTTGTGCGGCACGTGAACCGTGAGCGCGAGGCCATCAACTTCGAGCCGGTATACGTCGAGCGCGAGGTCGACGGGAACGTCGTCGAGTGCGCGATCCAGTACAACGACGGCTTCAACGAGGCAGTGTTCACGTTCGCGAACTCGATCAACACGATCGATGGCGGATCGCACATGACGGGCTTCCGCCAATCGCTGACGCGCGTGCTGAACGACTATGCGCGCAAGAGCAAGATCCTGAAGGACAACGACCCGAACCTGACGGGTGAGGACGTGCGCGAGGGCCTCGTCGCGGTGGTTTCGGTGAAGCTGCCGGAGCCGCAGTTCGAGGGCCAGACGAAGACGCGCCTGGGCAACCCGGAAGTGGCCGGACAGGTCCAGACGGTGGTCGGCGAGGCGCTGGCGCAGTACCTGGAGGAGAACCCCTCGGACGGGAAGCGCATCATCGAAAAGTGCCTGGTGGCGAGCCGCGCGCGGGAAGCGGCCCGGAAGGCGCGCGACCTGGTGCAGCGCAAGAGCGCGCTCGAAAGTGGGACGCTCCCGGGCAAGCTGGCCGACTGTTCGAGCCGGGACCCGGAAGAATCGGAACTGTTCATCGTCGAGGGCGACTCGGCGGGTGGTTCGGCGAAGCAGGGGCGCGACCGGAAATACCAGGCGATCCTGCCGCTTTTCGGCAAGATCCTGAACGTCGAGAAGGCGCGGCCGGACAAGATGCTGGGCCACGAAGCCATCAGGCTCGTGATTTCGGCGCTGGGCACGGGCATCCGCGAGACGTTCGACGTGGCGCGCCTGCGCTACCACAAGGTCATCATCATGACGGACGCGGACGTCGACGGCGCCCACATCCGGACGCTGCTGTTGACATTCTTCTTCCGGAACATGCCGGAGCTGATCGATGGTGGGTACCTGTACATCGCGCAGCCGCCGCTCTACCGGGCCGCAGCCGGCAAGGACGTGCGGTACTTCTACAACGACGCCGAACTCGACGAGTACAAGAAGCAGAGCAAGCGGGTGAACCTGAACGTGCAGCGCTTCAAGGGTCTCGGCGAGATGAACGCGGAGCAGCTTTGGGAGACCACGATGAAGCCGGACTCGCGCATGCTCCTGCAGGTGGGCGTGAAGGATGCCGCGGCTGCCGACACGCTGTTCTACGAACTCATGGGCGACGAGGTGAGCCACCGGCGGCGGTTCATCCAGGCGAACGCGAGCCAGGTGAAGAACCTCGACATTTAGCGGCAAGCGAAAAGATGAGCCGCCATGGCGCCAAGAGCGCGAAGGGGCGCGCGGAGACGATTCACGAGGGCCTCCCGTGCCGGTCGAGAATGCGGCGAGCGCGGCCCCGGAGCTTGTGCGAGACTTCGGCGCATGGCTGACGAGACTCCACTTCTTCGGTTTATCGGGTCCGGGGATGCGTTTGGAAGCGGGGGACGGTTCCAGGCGTGCATCGCGCTGGAGGCGCCGGGAGGCACAGCGCTGCTCGACTGCGGGGCAACTTCGCTGGTTGCCATGCGGCAACAGGGGTTCGACCCGAACGTGGTCGATGTCGTCCTGGTGACGCACCTCCACGGCGATCACTTCGGCGGCCTCCCGTTCCTCATCCTGGCCGGACAGTTCTCGCGGCGGACGGCGCCGCTGGTGGTGGCGGGGCCGGTGGGGATTGCCGCGCGGCTGGTGGAGGCGATGGAGACGCTCTACCCGGGGTCGTCGACGGTGGAGCGGCGGTTCCAGACGCACGTGCTGGAGCTCGTCGAGCGGGATCGGGCGGAGGTTGGCGGCCTTCGGGTCACGGCCTTCCCGGTGATGCACGCGAGCGGCGCGCCGGCGCATGCCTACCGCGTGGAGGTTGCCGGCCGGACCGTCGCCTACTCGGGCGACACCGAGTGGTGTGATGCGCTCGTGGAGGCCGCGGCGGGCGCGGACGTGTTCATCGCGGAGGCGTACACGTTCGAGCGTGAGGTGAAGTTCCACCTGCCGTTCGCGGCGTTACGGGCGAACCGCGACCGCCTGGGGTGTGGCCGGACGGTACTCACGCACATGAGCGGCGACATGCTCGAACGGCGGGCGGAGGTGGGCGAGGGGTACGTGTGCGCGGAGGACGGGCTGGTGTTGCGTCTGTAGGCCGTGGGCCTGGCCTGTGGCCATATTGGCCGTTGGGCGGTGGTCCCAGGCGAGAGGGTGGCGATGGTGGGACCTGCGGGCGTGCACCCTCCCTGGCGGTCGGGGCTCGCCGGCTCCGGGTGGTGGGCGGTATTCGAGGCTGGTCAGGCCAGGCGGGCGAGGATGCGGTCGAGGATGGCGTGACCGACGGCGTACTTGCTCATCAGCGGGAGCTCCTCGGTGCGGCCGTCGCTGTGGATGATGATGACCTCGTTGGTTTCGGTACCGA
>JAHDWR010000214.1:1981-5957 GCA_023382755.1 Dehalococcoidia bacterium | reverse complement strand
GCGCCGGAGGCGTCGCCGGCCAGTTCAACGGGCGAAACGAAGAAACGAAGGAAGAGCTGGCGCTTCTTGCCCTCGGGCGGGCGGGCGGCGAACTCGGCGATCATGTCGACCTTGCGCTGGAGCATGCGGTCGCCACTGGCTTCGACTTCGGCGCGGCTCAGTTCGTCGAGCGCGGCCTCTTCGGGGCGGATGACCAGGTCGGCGTCGGCGAGGTTACCGAGTTCCTTGAGCTCGGGGTTCGTGAACGCGGCCTGGGCGGGGCCGCGACGGCCGAGCAGGTGCACTTCGCGGACGCGGCTCTGGCTGAGCGCTTCAATGACGTGGCGGGGCATGTCGGTCTGTTCCATCTCTTCGCGGGAGAGGCAGAGGATGCGGGCGACATCGACCGCGACGTTGCCGACACCGACAACGGCGACGCGCTCCTGGGAGAGGTCGAACTGGCAATCCTGGAAGTCGGGGTGGCCGTTGTACCAGGCGACGAAGGCGGTTGCGGGGTGGCTGCCGCGGAGGTCCTCGCCGGGGATGCCCATGCGGCGGTCGGTCTGGGCGCCTGTGGCGAAGAGCACCTGGTGATAGTGCGCGCGGATGTCATCGAGGGAGAGGTCGCGCCCAAATTCGACGTTGCCGAAGAAGCGGAAGCGCGGGTCGGCGGCCACCTGGGAGAATGCCTTCGTGACGGTCTTGATTTTCTGGTGGTCGGGTGCGACGCCATGGCGGACGAGGCCGAAGGGGGTGGGCAGCCGATCGAACATGTCGACGTGGGTGCCCGCGGGGCCATCGCGCAGGAGCGCCTCAGCGGCGTAGAAGGCTGCCGGGCCGGCCCCGATGATGGCGACGTTGAGGATGGCTGGAGTGGGGATGCCGCCGCTCATGCGTCGAGCAACTGGCTTTCAAGCGACTCGATGGCGCCCTGGAAGTCATCGCGTTCGGCCTTCACCAGGTCGCCGATCGTGACGATGCCGAGGAGCCGTCCCCGTTCAACCACGGGCACGTGCCGGAAGCGGCGAGCGGTCATGGTCTGGAGGACCGCGTCGACATCGTCGGCGGGGGTGGCGACCGTGACCGGCGTGGTCATCCAGTCGCCGACCGTGGCGCCGGCGGGCGCATCAGAGGCGGCCAGGTGGCGGATGATGTCGCGCTCGGACAGGATGCCCGCCGGCGCGCCAGCAGGGTCGACGACCACGATGGCGCCGATGTTGTGGTGGGCGAGCAGTTCGATAGCGTCGGGGATGGACGTGCCAGCCCGGGTGGTGATGACCTGTGGGCCCTTGGCCGCCAGGATCGATTCCAATTTCACGCGGGGCACCTCCGTGTGCTGCGATGGTCAGCATCCAGCTTCGCACATGACCGGGAATGGTGAAGCACGAACGGGTTCAAGATAGGGGGTCGAAGGGCCGAAGATCGGCGGAAGGGGAGGTCAGACGTACCACTCCGCGTCGAACACGCGAGTCGCGGGGCCGGTCATGAAGACCGAGCCCTGGCCATCCCATTCGAGCACCAGGTCGCCGCCGGGGAGCGAGTCGACCAGCCGGTCGCCGGTGAAGCCGCGCAGGCGCGACGCCGCGGCGACCGCGGTCGCGCTGGTGCCCGAGGCGAGCGTAATGCCCGAGCCGCGCTCCCAGACCCGGTGCTTCACATGGCCCGGGTCGAGCACCTGGACGACCTGGAAGTTCGTGCGGCGGGGGAAGAGCGGGTGGTTCTCGACCAGCGGACCGATGCGTTCGAGGGGGAACTGGTCCGGGTCGTAGTCGATGTAGTGAATGGCGTGGGGGTTGCCGACGCTCACCAGGGTGAGCTTCAGGCCCATACCGTCGACGGTCAGGGGAAGGTCGATAATGGGGCCTGCGCCTTCAACATTCGCCGGAAGCGAGGACGGGTCGAATTTCGGGGGTCCCATGTCGACGCGCGCGGCGACGACGACGCCGCCTTCGCGGAAGAGCTGGAGTGTCTTGATGCCGGCGAGGGTCTCGACCGTGACCGTGTCTCGGTCGGCGGGCACCAGGCCCTCTTCGACGGCGAACTTCACGACGCAGCGGATGCCGTTGCCGCACATCTCTGCCTCGGAGCCATCGGCGTTGAACATGCGCATCTTCATGTCGGCGATAGCGGATGGCAGGGCGAGGATGAGGCCGTCGCTGCCGACGCTGAAGTGGCGGTCGCTGACCTTCCGGGCGAGCTCGGGCCAGTCCATGTCCTCCGCGGGGAGGAGATAGACGTAGTCGTTGCCGAGCCCGTGCATCTTGGTGACGCGCATGGGCCGAGTGTAGCGGACGCGTCCATGGGCATCAATGGTACTTGGTCTCAATTTGGCCCACCACAGCGATTGTCCGGCGGTCCAGCGAGCGCCGATACTGCCGTCGACGTGGAGGCACATGTGTCAACGACCGACGTCCCAGAAGCGGTCCGCCGGAGGGCGATCGCGGCTGGCCAGGAAAAGTGGCTGGCCCGCCTGCCGGAGATCGTGGCTTCATTCGAGGAGGAGTGGGAGTTCCGCGCTGGGCGCGTGCTTGGGGGCGGTTCCGAGGCGCTGGTGGTGGAGGCGGCCCTGCGGGACGGGCAGGCGGCCGTGCTGAAAGTCCTCATGCCGCGCGACGATGACAGCGCGCGGCACGAGTTCACCACGCTCGAACTGGCGGGCGGGGCCGGCTGTGCGCGGTTGCTGCGGGCCGACATCGAACGAAGCGTGATGCTGCTCGAACGCCTGGGACCGGCGCTCGCAGAACTCGATCTGCCGTCCGCACGCCGACGCGAGGTCCTCTGCGACACGGCGAGGAACCTGTGGCGGCCGGCCGGCGGGCATGGCCTTCCCACCGGCGCGGAAAAGGGCCGTTGGCTGGTTGAGTTCATCACTTCGGAATGGGAGGCGCTCGGGCGACCCTGTTCGGCGGAAGCCGTGGCGTACGCGCTGGCGTGCGCGCGCCGCCGTATCGCCGCGCACGATGACGCGCACGCGGTGCTGGTACATGGCGACATCCACGAGCGAAACACGCTGCAGGCGGACTCGGGCTTCAAGCTGATCGACCCGGACGGACTGCTCGCCGAACCCGAGTACGACCTCGGAGTCATCATGCGCGAGGACCCGGTCGGGCCGGACGGAGAAGACCCGCTGGACTGCGCCCGGTGGCTCGCACTGCGGACGGGCCGCGACGCCACGGCTATCTGGGAGTGGGCGACGGTGGAGCGTCTATCGACGGCGCTGGTGTGCACGAGGCTCGGCTACGAGCCGACAGGGCAACGGTTGATGCAAGCCGCCGAACGCGCCCCGTACGTCTGAACCGCCGGGGCCGGCTCCGGCCCCGGGTCCGTTCAGCGCGCCTCGCCGCGGATCACGTTGGTGCAGGCGCCGGTGAAGATGTTGGCCTGCATTTCGATGCCGCCGGCATCGCGCACCCAGGTGACGCGGTTGTCGTCGCGGCGGAACCACTGGTCCTGGCTGCGGACGAGGCGGTGGGTGGCAATCTTCGTCTTCTCGACGGCCTCCGAGAGGGGCAGCTCGCCGGTCAGGTGGCGCACGACTTCGGCATAGCCGATGGACGACATCGCGGGCGCCCCGGCGGGTACGCCGGCGTGGAGCAAGGCCTGGACCTCCTCGATGAACCCGGCGGCGAACATCGCATCGACGCGCCGGTCGATCCGCGGGTAGAGCTCCGAGCGGGGCAAGTCGACGCCGAACAGCAGGAACTCGAAGTCGGGCGTGCCCTTCCGTTGCCAGTCAGAAATGGGCCGGCCGCTCTTTTCGTACACCTCGATGGCGCGGACCACGCGGCGGACGTTGCGACCATCGATGCGGCCGGCGGCAACAGGATCAACCGACGCGAGGCGGCCGTGGAGGGCCTCCCAGCCGCTTGCCGCGGCGAACGCCTCGAGGTCGCGACGAAGCGCTTCGTCGGGAGCAACTTCGGGCACCTGCCAGTCTTCGAGCAGGGCCCAGACATACTGGGGCGTGCCGCCCACCAGCCAGGCGAAGGCGCCGCGA
>JAHDWR010000214.1:0-1881 GCA_023382755.1 Dehalococcoidia bacterium | reverse complement strand
GTGCCCGTCGCGCCGACGATGGCGACGAGGCGGCGCAACATCAGGCTCGGGCCGCCGCGCAGATGGCCGCGAACTGATCGGCCTTGAGGGAGGCGCCTCCAACCAGGGCACCATCGATGTCCGGCTGGGAGAGCAGCGATGCGGCGTTCTCGGGATTCACACTTCCACCGTACTGGATCCGGATGGCATCGGCGGCCGCGGGCGCGATTTCGCGGAGCACACGGCGGATGTAGGCGCAGGTTTCCTCGGCGACCTCCGGCGTGGCAGTCTCTCCGGTGCCGATGGCCCAGACGGGCTCGTAGGCAATGGTGACGCGGGCGGAGAGCGTGAGGCCGGTCAGCCCTGCGCGAAGTTGCCGGGAGAGCACGCTTTCCGTCTGGCCGGAGCGGCGCTCTTCCAGGAGCTCGCCCACGCAGACGATCGGGTCGAGTGGCGAGGCGAGGATTGCGGCAAGCTTGCGGTTCACCCAATCGTCGGTCTCGCCGAAGAACTGGCGGCGTTCGCTGTGGCCGATGATGACGTGGGAGCAGTAGTCAGCCAGCATGGCGGCACTCACCTCGCCGGTGTATGCGCCCCTCGGCTCCCAATACACGTCCTGCGCGCCGAGGCGGACGTGGGAGCCGCGCAGGGCATCGCGCACGGCGCCGAGGTGCGGAAACGGCACGCAGACGGCCACATCGCAGGGTACGCCGGCGGTTTGGGCGGCGACATCGCGGGCGAGGGCGATGGCCTCGGCCTCGGTGGTGTTCATCTTCCAGTTGCCGGCGACGAATGGCCTGCGCATCTCAGTTCTCCTGGGGCTTCACGACGGGCGTAGACGTTTCGAAATGGGCGACGAGCCGGCCGGGGTCGCGCACGCTCAAACGGAGGCGCCGGGCCCGGATCCGGAGGATGCGTGGGATGACCCACACGCGCAACGGCTGTTCGAGTTCAAACTGGGCGCAGGTGCCTGTGGCGGTGGCGAGCATGACGGTGCCGGCAAGGTCGGAGCGGATGCCGAGACCCTGCCACCACCGGTGTTGGGCAAGGTTTGCGGAACGGACGTTCGAGCGCGGCATGGCGGCATCGACGGCCCCGGGGAAGCGGACGTAGAGCTCGCGCTCGCCCACGACGGCGCAGGCGGCCGGCAGGCGAACGGTCATCATCACCAGGTAGGCGAGGGTCACGACCAGCAGCAGGGCAGTGGCGAGCAGGAACCATGCGCCCTCGGTCAGCGCGGCCCAGACCATCCCGGCGGCCCCTGCAGCGATCAACACCGTGCTTCCCACGAGCAGGGCCTGCATCTGGCGGACGCCGCGGAACGGGAACGTTTCTCCACGGGGCGGGAACGGCACCTCAGGCATCCAGGAGCGCGGCAACGCCGGGGAGTTCGCGCCCTTCGAGCATCTCGAGGGATGCGCCACCGCCGGTGGAGACGTGGGTGAAGCGCGACTGCAGGCCGGACAGGGCGACGACCGCGGCGGTCTCGCCCCCACCGACCACGGTGATGGCATCGAGCGTCGCGAGCGCGCGGGCAAGCCCGAACGAGCCGGCGGCGAACTTCTCCATCTCGAACACCCCCATCGGACCGTTCCAGACGACGGCCTTCGCGGCCTTCAGGGCGGCCGCGTAGGCCTTCACGGTCTCGGGGCCGATATCCAGGATCATGTACCCGTGGGGGACTTTTCCGACCGGGCGGACGAGCGCTTCGGCGTCGGCGGCGAACTTGCTGGCGGCTACGACATCCTGCGGCAGGTGGACAGCCACGCCCCGTCCGCGCGCAGTGGCGAGGATGGTCTTCGCGACCTCGACCTGTTCGTCCTCGACGAGGGACATCTGGACGTCGACGCCGGTGGCCTTGAGGAACGTGTTTGCCATGCCACCGCCGACGAAGAGCATGTC
>JAHDWR010000213.1:4579-5964 GCA_023382755.1 Dehalococcoidia bacterium | reverse complement strand
TCTATACGCGGATCGAACAGCTCCTGGGGCGACGGCTGAGCATCCACGAGCTGGATGAGCCGGACCTGCTGCTGCGCCGGGCGCGGCTGCCGCGGCGGCAACCGATGGCGGACTACTGGTTGGATCCTTGAGTTGAAAAGGTGCGAACGGACACGGAATCGCTGCCTGTCGGACGGTGGAAGCGGGGGCGAATTGCGGTTTGCTGGTGCCGGAGGTGACGACCTTGAGGGACCTCAGCCTTGCCGAGTGCGAAGACATCCTGAAAGCCCAGACGGTGGGCCGGATCGCCGTCCGCGACGCCGATGGTGTCTACATCGTACCGATCCATTACGCCTTCGCTGAGGGTGCCGTGTTTGGGCACGCCGCGCCGGGCAAGAAGCTCCGTCTCATGCGGCTCTGGCCGCACGTCGCGTTGCAGGTGGACACGATCGTGAACCCGGTCGAGTGGAAGAGCGTGCTCGTGCAGGGCGCGTTCCGGGAGCTGACCGGCGAGGAGGAGCAGATCCACGCACGGCAGGTGCTGGTGCGCGCGTTCGAGGGCAACCCGTTGTTGGTGACCGCCGGGCACGGCCACCGGACGACGCTGGCGGAGGCGATTGTGTTCCGGATCGACCCCGCGGAGATTACGGGGTGCGCCGAAGGGGGTTGAGCGCCCGCTGCGCCTGTAGGAGAGCGAACGTCTAGGATCGGCCCATGGCGGACGCCCCCGCCCGGAGCGAGAGCGAGATGCCGGCGCGGGCCGCCGGTGGGCTGGCTATCGCCGCCGCGATCGTGGCTTTTGGATTCATCGGGTCGCGCCTGCTCGGCGTGCTGCGGACGGTCGTCATCGCCAACGCGTTCGGGTCGAGCCCGGAGCTCGACGCCTACAACATTGCCTTCCGCGTGCCAGACCTGATCTTCCAGGTGCTGGCGGGGGCGACCCTCGGGAGCGCGTTCATCCCGGTCTTCGCGCGATTGTACCGGCGCGAGGGCGAGGCTGAGGCGTGGCGGCTCGCCAGCCGCGTGCTCAACATCGTGACGGTCGCGACCGCGGTGCTTTGCGCGGCGGCGTTTGTGCTGGCACCGGTGCTGGTGCCGATGCTCGCGCCGGGCCTGGGCGAAGACATCGGGCGGCGCGACGAGCTGATGGATGAGGCGGTCGAACTCACGCGGCTCATGCTGCTCTCGCCGCTGCTGTTCGCGGTCAGCGGGATGATCACGGGCATCCTGAACGGGCGGCAGCGGTTCTTGTTGCCCGCGCTTTCGCCGATGCTCTACAACCTCGCGATCATCTTCGGGGCACTGTTCCTGGCCGACGAATGGGGCGTCAAGGGCCTGGCCGTGGGCGTGGTCATTGGCGCGGGCCTCCACCTGGCTATCCAGGTGCCAGGGCTCTTCCGCGAACG
>JAHDWR010000213.1:0-4479 GCA_023382755.1 Dehalococcoidia bacterium | reverse complement strand
GCGACGGTGGTGTTGCTGGAGCGGGGCGAGTTCCTCCGGGCGGACTCGTTGATCACGGCGGCGGCCCTGGGCTGGTACAGCATGGGGATCGTCCCGCAGGCGGGGATCGAGATCCACAGCCGGGGCTTTTACGCGCTCGGAGACACGAAGACGCCGGTGGTGCTGGCGGTGATCGCGGTGGCGTTCAACCTCTCGCTGAGCGCGGCCCTTTGGCAACGGTTCGAAACCGAGGGTCTGGCATTCTCCGTGTCGACAGCCGCGTGGCTCGAATGGGGGCTGCTCTACTGGCTGTACACCCGGCGCACCGGGGCCGATGCAGCCAGCGACCTCCGGGCCATCGCAACAATCGCGGTGTGCGGGGGTGTGATGGCGCTGGTGCTCGCTGCCGGGTTCGCGCCGTTCGACCTGGAAGGCTGGAGCGACCACCTGGTGGTCGGGCTCGCCGGGGCTGTCGCGGGCGGGGCGATCTACGCGGGTATGGCGAACCTGCTCGGCGTGGAGGAACTCCGCGAGGCGGTTTCGCGAGCCGGTGCGCGGCTGGGAAGGCGGGCGGCCGGCGGCGTTTCGTAAGGGTGCGATGCCGTCCGGCCGGGCCCGACATTCCGAGCCGACCGGCCCGGTGCCGGGAACAGCTGGCGCAGTATCGTGACGCGGTGATCCGGAAGTACTTCGAGTGCGATGGGCCAGAGCGCGTGCGGCGGGCACTCGTGCTCGTGATGATCGTGGGCGTGGCGTATGTCCCGGGCAGCGTGGCGTTCGCGATGCTGCTCACGGGCGCTGACTGAGGCGGGCGCAGGGATGGACAAGGACCTGGCCGTCCTGCTGGTCATCGTCGCCATCCGGGCTGGCGTGCCGTTCCTGGTGTTCCGCTGGCAGTTTGCGGGCGGGTTGCTCTGCATCCTCGCGGACGCGAGCGACTCGATCCTCCAGGACGCGCTGGGTGCCGAGCCACTGAAGGGCCACTACCACCTGGTGGACAAGTCGTTCGACACGTACTACCTGTCCTTCGAGGCGATCGTGGCCTACCTGGACCCGCTGGCGCGCTGGGCGGGGATTGCGCTGTTCGGGCTGCGCGCGGCCGGGGTGGTGTTCTACGAACTCACGGAGATCCGCGCGACTTTTTTGGTGACGCCGAACGTGTTCGAGAACTTCTATCTGTTCGTCGCCGGGATGAGGTCCATCGACCCGGCGTTCCGCATCCCGTCGTGGCGGTGGCTGGCCGGCATCGTCGTCTTCGTGGGCGCGCCCAAGGTGCTCCAGGAGTACGTGATGCACTACCGGGAAGCGGCGACGTGGCACTTCGTGAAGGAGAACATCCTGCTGTGGCGGTAGCGGCGGTCAGGCCTCGGTTGGCGTGAGGCCAGGGCGCTCGCCTCGGAGGCCGCGGACGGCGAGGTCCACGCCACCGAGCCTTCGCATACCCTCGACCCGCCCCGAGCCCCGGTGGGCGGCCATGAGCATGTAGTCCGAGAGTCCGGATTCCAGCGAACTCGTGTAGCCCATGAGGTCTTGCGACTTGTTGGCGGCGAGCTTGGCCATGCGGACGTTCATCGGGCTGTTTTCAGCGACGCGGAGGGCGTAGTTCACGGTCTCGCGCTCGAGGTCTGCCCCGTCATGAACGCGGTTGACGAAGCCGAGGTCCATGGCCTCATCGGCGGTGAGGAAGCGGCTTTCGAACATCAGCTCCTTCGCCTTGCGGGTGCCGATGTCGTAGGGGAGGGAGAAGTACTCGAGCAGCGCGGGGAGGAAGAGCGCGTCCCTGGCGGCGAACACGAGATCGACGCACGAAGCCATCATCCAGCCTGCGAAGATGCAGTAGCCTTCAACCATCACGATGGTCGGCTTGGGAGCGTTCCGCCACTTGAGGAGCAGGTCCAGGTTGTAATGCTTGAAGTTGTCGTAGAACTCGATGCCAGCTTCGCCAATGCCACGCGCCTGGCGGTCTGCCATTTGCTCGGGGGTGCCGAGGTCGTGGCCGCTGGAGAAATTGCCGCCAGCCCCGCGGCTGATGATGACGCGGACATCGGGGTCCGCGACGGCGCGGTCCATGGCGATGTCGTACTCGTCGAGCAGGCGCCATGACTGGGCGTTGCGGTACCGGGGCCGGTTGAAGGTGATCCAGGCAATGGGACCGTCTGTGCTGTAGGCGATGTCGTTGAGTTCCATGTCGTGGCTCCGTTCGGTAATGCGAGGGAGTTTACGCTCAACACGAATCGGCCGATGAGCTCAAGGGCAGCCGGAATGGGCCGCGCCGAATGCCGAGCCGCGCGGCCGCCTCGCAGATTGCTGGAATCGCGATCGGGCGCTCCCCCGTTCGAATCCCTACGCTTGTGGAGGCCGGTCGAGACGTTCTGGTCGTAGCTTCTCGGACCGGCAAACCAGCGGACCCTGATGGCCCGCTGGAGAAAGGAGGACTCCGTTGGCATCAGCAGCGATCGTCGTGGACGGACTGCGCGTGGTACGGGGAGGAAGGGAAGTGCTCCCGGGCATGTCACTCGAGATTGCGCGCGGGCAGATTACCGGACTGCTGGGCCCCAGCGGGTGCGGGAAGACCACGTTGATGCGCGCGATCGTGGGTGTGCAAGTGGTAGCCGGCGGACGGGTAACGGTACTCGGTCTGCCGGCTGGCAGCCGAGCCTTGCGATCGCGGGTGGGGTACGTGACGCAAGCGCCGGCGGTGTACGACGACCTCACGGTTCAGGGTAACCTCCGGTACTTCGCCCGGGTGCTCGGAGCGGACAGCGGGCGCGTGGCAGCCGTGGTAGAGACTGTAGGACTGCAGGACTTCGGCGGCCAGCTCGTGAGCCAGCTCTCGGGTGGACAGCGGGCCCGGGTTTCGCTTGCAACGGCCTTGCTGAATGAGCCCGACGTGCTGGTGCTCGACGAGCCGACGGTGGGGCTGGACCCGGTCCTCCGGGCAGAGCTGTGGGGGACGTTCCACGAACTGGCGGACGCCGGAGCAACTCTGCTGGTATCGAGCCACGTGATGGATGAAGCGGGACGATGTGACCGGCTCATCCTGATGCGCGAAGGGCAGATCCTTGCCCATGCGACGCCCGCCGAGATCCTTGCGCAGGCGGCAGCCGAAAACATCGAAGCGGCGTTCCTGCATCTCGTCGGCGACAAGGGCGGTGCGAGATGAATATACGAATGACAGGCGCGACCGGTATCCGCGTCCTTAGCCAGCTCCGATACGACCTTCGGACCATCGGTCTGTTGATGCTGGTTCCGGTGGTGCTTGAAGCACTAATGAAATGGGTGTTCGCCGACCAGGAGCGGGTATTTCAGCGTGTTGGTGTGCCGCTCCTGGGCATCTTCCCCCTCACGTCGATGTTCCTGGTCACCTCGATAACGATGCTCCGGGAGCGCACGTCGGGGACGCTCGAACGGCTCCTGACCACACCAATCGCGAAATTCGACTTGCTCGCCGGCTACGGCCTGGCGTTCGGTAGCCTGGCGGTGGTCCAGGGGGTGGTGGTGTCGATCGTCTCCTTCGGGTTCCTGGGGCTAGAGGTTGAGGGGCCGATAGCGGGGGTCGTGGCGCTGGCCGTGCTGAACGCCATCCTGGGGACGGCGCTTGGGTTGCTGGTGAGCGCGTTCGCGAGGAGCGAATTCCAGGCCGTGCAGTTCATGCCCGCGTTTCTCTTGCCGCAGTTCCTCCTGAGTGGGCTGCTGGCCCCGCGTCATCAGATGGCAGGCGTGCTCGAAGCGCTTTCGAACGTGCTTCCGATGACCTACGCGTATGATGCGCTCACGCGCGTTGCGGCCGGAGATGGATTTGGCGGACGGCTGGCGATAGACACGGCAGTGCTTGCCGGGACGACGGTACTTTCGCTCGCGCTGGGAGCGGCGACGTTACGACGGCGCACGCCCTAGCCCATGTGCCCGTGCGCCCGTGGCGCGATACCATAACCGGACACTTCTTCCCCCCGGAGCGCCCCTTGGACGCGTACAACATCACCGTCGTCGGCGGTGCCGGCATTGTCGGCCGCGAGTTCCTGAGCCTGCTGGACACCCGCAAGGTGCCGGTGAAGCGGTTGCGGCTGCTGGCCACCGCCCGCTCGGCCGGCAAGGTCGTCGAATTCCGGGGCGAGAAGATTACCGTCGAAGAGACGAACGAGAGCAGCTTCACGAAGGGCGACGATGTCGTCTTCCTCTCGGCATCGGGGGCAGCTTCGAAGCTCTACGCGCCGATAGCCCAGGCGAACGGCAGCTTCGTGGTCGACGACTCCAGCGCCTACCGGATGGACCCGGCAGTCCCGCTGGTCATCCCGGAGATCAACGCGGACGACCTGGAGTGGCACCGGGGCATCGTGAGCCAGCCGAACTGCACCACGACACCGATGGTGCTGGCACTGAACCCGATCCATCGGGTGAACCCGCTGAAGCGGGTGGTGGTGAGCACCTACCAGGCGGTGGCGGGAGCCGGAGGCGCGGCTGTCGACGGCCTGCGCGCAGAGACGGTCGCCGCGCTCGACG
>JAHDWR010000212.1 GCA_023382755.1 Dehalococcoidia bacterium | reverse complement strand
CCCGAGCGCTACGTGCGCCCTTCCGGCGGCGCCACCCATGTCCTCCGCGTCGTCCGCGAAATGCTCTGGGCCCGGCCCGAGACCACCGGCACGGACATCGGCGCCGCCCTCGAATACCTCACCGGCGTCCAGAAACGCCGCGCGACCGTCTTCCTGGTCTCCGACTTCCTCGCCGCAATCGACCCGCGCCAGCTGCGCGCTGCTGCCCGCCGCCACGACATCATCGCCCTGCGCGCCCGCGAACCCATCGATGAGCGCCTGCCGGACGCCGGCATCATCACCCTCCGCGACAGCGAAACCGGCCAGCCAATCGAAGTCGATACGGGCAGCCGCGCCGCCCGCGACACCTACGCCCGCCGCGTTGCCGAGCTCGACGACGAGCGAAAACGCCTGTTCGGCGCCATCGGCATCGATGAAATCCCGCTCATGGTCGGCGCAGACTACGTGCCCGCGCTGCTGCAGTTCTTCCGGCGCCGCGCCGTGGGGGTCGCCTAGTGCCGCGCGGCGTGCTCATCGCGCTCCTGGCCTGCGTGGCTGTGCTTCCCGGGGCGTTCGCGGCCGCGCAATCCCCCGGGGAGGATCGGGTCGAGCTTCGCCGCGCGTCCGCGCTCCTCGGCGAGCACCTCTCCGCCACCATCCGCGTGACCGCCCCTGCCGGTGCTGTCGTCGAGATTGCGCCCGGTGGCCCCTCCTGGGCCGGTGTCGAGCTCGTCACGACCGCCTCCCCCTCGGTGGTTACCCGCGGCGCCGAGTCGCTCTGGATCTTCGAGGTGAAGGTCGCCCCGCTCCTGCCGGGCGACATCACCTTTGCCCCAACCGTCGTCATCGTGTCGGGGGCCGAAGTGACGACCCGCACGCTTCTCCCGGTCCCTCTGACCGTCCTCCCGACGCTCGGCCCTGACGACCCCCTCGAACTCACGCCGCTGCCACCCCCGGCCGCTATCGAGGGCGCCGAATCGCCACTTCTGCGGCCGGCCATCGCCGCCGGCGCGGTGCTGAGCGTCGCCCTGCTCTGCCTCCTGGCGTGGTTGCTTGTGCGGCGGTGGATGCGCCGGCCGCGCAGGGCCGCCGCCCGCCCCGCGGTTGTGCAAGAGCTGCCCGGTCTCCAGGCGGCCGAAGCCGTCATCGATACCGACCCGGTCTCCGCCTACCGGGTCATGTCCTCCGTCGTGAAGGCCGAGCTCGCCCGCCGTTACGGCCTCCGGGCCACCGCCCTCACCAGCAACGAGCTTCGCCGCCGGCTCGAAGACGGCGGCATCGACCGCTGGCAGGCGCGCCTCGTCGGAGGCCTGCTCGAAGAGTGCGATGCGGTCATCTACGCCGGTTACCGCCCCGCCGCGGAGCGCCGCCAGGCCGACCTCACCATGGCGCGCGAGATCGTGGAAGTGGGCGCCTGATGGAGTTCGCGCTGCCCGCCGCCCTCGTCCTTGCGCTGCTGGCGCTCCCCGTGGCATGGCTCGCCCGCCGCCGGGCCCGCGGCTACCCCGTGCCTTCGGTCTCGCCTGTCGCCGGCATCCAGCCGACCTGGCGCCTGCGGGCCGCCCGCGCCCTGCCCGCGCTTCGAGTGCTCGCGGTGTTGGCGCTAGCGGTCGCCGTCGCCGGTCCTCGCAAGGGCAACGCAACCGCCGTCGTCCCCGGCGAAGGGATAGACATCGCCCTCTCGCTCGACATCTCCAGCTCGATGGAGCAGCGCTTCGGCAACTCGAGCCGCCTCGAAGTCACCAAGGACGTCATTCGCGAGTTCATCAGGCAGCGCGAGAACGACCGGATCGGGCTCGTCGTCTTCCAGAAGGACGCGTTGTCCCTTTCCCCACCGAGCCTGGATTACGACGCCCTCGACCGCATGGTTGCCGATGTCGAAAGCGGCCTCCTGCCGGACGGGACCGGCATCGGTGTCGGCCTCGCCAACGCGCTCAACATGCTCCAGGACTCGACCGCGGCCAGCCGGGTCGTCATCCTCCTGACTGACGGTGAACATAACGCGGATTCGATCAGCCCCGAAGAGGCCGCCCAGCTCGCCGTCGCCCTCAAGATCCGCGTCTACACCATCGGCGTCATCTCCGGCGACAGCCCCTTCAACAACCGCGAAATCGACGAGGCCCTCCTCCAGGACATCGCCAACCGGACCAACGCGCGCTACTTCACCGCGAGCAGCCCCGAGGCGCTCGCTGATGTCTACCAGGAGATCGGCAGCCTCGAAACCAGCCGCATTAGCCGAGAATCCTTCGAGCGCTTCACCGAGCTCGCCCCCTGGTTCGCCGGCGGCGCCGCGGCCCTGCTCCTCCTCGAACTCGTGCTCCGGGGCACTCTCCTGCGGAGGTCTCCCGCATGAGCGATGTGACCTTTGCCAACGCCTGGGTGCTCGCGCTGGCGCCGCTGGTCCCCGCCGTCTTCGCCGCCTGGGTCTGGGGCGTGCGCCGGGGAGAGCGGCGTGCCCGCGCTGTCTCCCGCCTTCGGGGTGCCGCTCCACCGTACCTGGCGGCGGTGCTCTTCTCCCTTGCCGCCCTTGCCGCAATTGGGGCAGCCGCACAGCCGCGCTGGGGCACCAGGGAGTCGCGCGTGCCCCGCACCGGCGCCGACCTCGTGGTCGTGATGGACATTTCCCGCAGCATGGACGCTCGCGACGTGCTGCCAAGCCGGCTCCAGGCCGCGAAGGACACCGTGACGGCCACCCTCGCCCGCCTCGGGGGCGACCGCGTCGGGCTCGTGGTGTTCGCCGGCAGCGCCCGAACGCGCTTCCCGCTCACCACGGACTTCGCGGCCGCCAACCAGGTGATCGACTCCCTCGCCACCGGCGTCGTGTTCGTCGAGGGCGGTTCCTCGGCCGGGCTCGGGCTCGAAGAGGCGGTCAGCCTGCTGGGTGACCCGTCCTCCAGTGGCCGCGTAATCCTCCTGCTCACCGATGGCGACGACCTGGGAGGCGACCCGGCGGCGAGTGCGCTGATGGTCGCCGAGTCCGGCGCCGACCTCCTGGTGGCCGGCATCGGCACGGCCGAAGGCGCCACCATCCCGGTGATCGACTTCCGCACCCGCACCGAACAGCCGCTCCGGGACCCGTCTGGTGCGGAGGTGGTAAGCCGCCTCAACGAGCCCTTCCTCCGCGCCCTGGCTGTCGCAGCCGGGGGCCGCTATCTCGGCTCGGACCTCTCCGTTGTGCCGGGAGTGGTCGATGGGCGCCTCCAGGCACTCGAGCGTGCCCAGGTCGATGCCCGCCCCACGACCATCCCGATCGAGCGCTACCGCTACTTTGCCGGCGCCGCCCTTGCTTTGCTGGTCCTCGGGGCAGTCGCCGAGCGCGCCGGCCGGGCCGGCTGGCGGCGGGGGGCGGCACTTGTGCTCACCGCGCTCCTGCTCTCGGGATGCGCAACCACTGCTTTCGAGGCCAACGAAGCGGGCCGGCGGGCCCTCCAGGACGGTGATAGCTCGCTTGCCATCGAGAAGTTCCTGGAGGCCCAGGTCGAGAGCCCCGACGACCCCGCCGTGGCCATCAACCTGGCCGTCGCATACCACGCCGCCGGGCGCTTCGACGAAGCCATCTTCTCCGCCCGCCGGGCCCTCGTCTCCAACAGCCCCGATGTCCGCGCCCGCGCCTACGGCAGTATCGGCCACCACCAGTTCTCCGCCGAGCGGCTCCCGGAGGCCCTTGAAGCCTTCCGCCGGGGCCTCCTCGAAGCTCCGACCGATGAGTTGCGGCACGACTACGAAGTGGTCCTCCGCCTCCTCTACCCCCCTGCGCCCCCGCCAGAAACCGCCACGCCCACGCCCCCACCCGGCGACCAGCCCGGTGCCTCGCCCACCCGGCCCGGCGCCGAGGCGACCCCGTCGCCTGGCGACAGCGGCCAGGTCGGCAATGGCACACCCTCTCCGGGGGCGGGCACTCCCGGACCTGGCACCCCGGGCGCCGGTACGCCGGGCCCTGGCCAGGGCGGCGGCACCCCCACGCCGGGGGCCGGAAACCAGACCCTCACCCTCGACCAGGTCGAACGCCAGATCCGCGATATCGACCGCCAGGTCACGCGGCTCATCCAGGAAGCAGGCGAGACGCCCACCCCCTCGGAGGCCCTGGAGATCCTGAACCTGCTCGCCGAACGCGCCCGCATCGCCGCGCTTCGCGATGCGCTCAGCGGGTCAGCCGCTCCCAACGACTATTAGCCGCCGGACCGCCCTCCGCCACACTGTCGTACACTGCCCCCATGCGCGCAGTCTTCGTGATGGTGAAAACCGACCCCGGCCACACGACTGAGGTGGCCAACCGCATCGCCGAAGTCGATAGCTTCTCCGAGTGTTTCTCGATCACCGGCCAGTACGACCTGTTGGTGAAGCTCTACATCGAGGACGTCGACGGTCTCGGCCGGCTGATCGAGAGCCAGATCCACTCCATCCCGCACATTCGCGACACCTTCACGATCCTCACCTTCGAGGCGTTTGGGGTCAGGTAACACACCCCGGTCGGCGGCCTAACGGTAATTGCCGAACTTCAGCTCGATGCCGTAGTCCTCTTGCTTCAGGTCCGCGATCACTTGCTGCAGCTCATCCCGGCTTGGCGCGCTTATCCGGACCGCGTCTCCCTGGATCTGCGCCTGCGCCTTCTTGTACTTCTGGTCCTTCACGAACTTTACAATCTTCTTCGCGATGTCCTGTTCGATGCCCTGGACGAGCGTGACTTCCTGGCGGATGGTCCCGCCCGAGGCCTTCTGCGCCGTCCCGCGCACCAGGTTCTTCACCGGCACGTTCCGAGCGATGAGCCGCTGGCTCAGCACCTGCCACATCGCTTCGAGCTTGTAGTCGTCCGCCGCGTGCAGGCCCATCTTCGTCGCGCCGTGTTCGTAGTCGATCTCCGCCACGACGTTCTTGAAGTCGAACCGCGTGGAAATCTCCTTCCGCGCCTGGTTGACCGCGTTCGCGACCTCCTGGAGGTCGCACCCGGTGGTGATGTCGAAGGATTCGTCTTTCGCCATGGAGGAAGGGTACACGCCCGGGACGGTTCCGGGCACGGCGGCTCTCACCACGCGCCAAACCCGCTACACTTCTTCCACCCTCTTCCAGGCGAGGTGTGCCCGCCATGACCGACAACCTTGACCGCGCGCGGAAGCTGCGCGCCGAGTACGACGCAGCCGTCTTGAGCGAGGGCACTGAGCTCGCCGGCCCGTTCATGACCGTCTCCGGGCGGCCCATCGAGCGCCTCTACGACCCCACGGACGTTCCCGGGCTCGACTACGAGCGCGACATCAACCTTCCCGGCAACTACCCCTTCACGCGCGGCATCCACCGCACCGGCTACCGTGGCAAGCCCTGGACCATCCGCATGTTTAGCGGCTTCGGCTCGGTCGAAGAGACCAACCAGCGCTACAAGGACCTCCTCGCCACCGGCAACAACGGCCTCTCCATCGCGTTCGACATGCCCACCCTCATGGGTTACGACCACGACGAACCGTGGGCCGAAGGCGAGTTCGGCAGCTGCGGCGTCGCGGTCGACTCCCTCAGCGACATGGAGATCCTCCTGGGCGGCCTCCCACTCGAGAAGATCACCACCTCGATGACCATCAACAGCCCCGCCCCGGTCGTCTGGGCGCTGTTCATCGCCGCTGCCGAGAAGCGCGGCATCCCGCGGGCAAAGCTGGCGGGCACGCTCCAGAACGACATCCTGAAGGAGTACATCGCCCAGAACGAGTTCATCTACCCGCCGGACCACTCGATGCGGCTGGTGACCGACACGATCGAGTTCGCTGCCAACGAAATGCCACTCTGGAATCCTGTGAGCGTGAGCGGCTACCACATCCGCGAAGCCGGAGCGACGGCCGCCCAGGAGCTCGCCTTCACCCTCGCCGACGGGATCGAATACGTGAAGTGGGGCATCGCCCGGGGGATGGACGTCGACTCATTCGCCCCCCGCATCAGCTTCTTCTTCAACAGCCACAACGACTTCTTCGAAGAAGTGGCGAAGTTCCGGGCTGCCCGCCGCATCTGGGC
>JAHDWR010000211.1 GCA_023382755.1 Dehalococcoidia bacterium | reverse complement strand
ACGAGGCCGCGCCACATGAGCTGGCGGCACAGGGCGACCGAGACGGGCGCGGTGTTGTCGGCAATCTCGCGGGCAAGGGCGTTGGCGGCCGGGAGGAGGTCGTCGTGGGCGTGAACGCTGCGCACGAGGCCCCCGGCCAGGGCTTCCTGGGCGGTGAAGACGCGGCCGGTCGAGACCCACTCCATGGCCTGGGAGATGCCGACGACGCGGGGGAGGAACCACGAGCTGCATGCCTCCGGGACGATGCCGCGGCGGGCGAAGACAAAGCCCATGCGGGCGTTTTCGCTGGCGAGGCGGACATCCATCGCGAGGGTCATGGTGATACCCACGCCGACGGCGGGACCGTTGATCGCCGCGATGATTGGCTTCTTCAGTTCGAAGAAGCGGAGGGTGACCTTGCCGCCGCCATCGCGATAGTCGCGGATGTCGGTGGAGCGGCCGCGGGAGGTCGCGTCGAAGGTAGCAGGGCCGCCGGAGAGGTCGGCGCCGGCACAGAAGCCGCGGCCGCGCCCGGTGACGATGATCGCGCGGACGTCGTCATCGGCGTCGGCGCGATCGCAGGCGTCGATGAGCTCGTTCTGCATGGTGCCGGTGAAGGCGTTGAGCTGTTCGGGGCGGTCGAGGGTGATGGTGAGGACACCGTCGGCAACGTCGTAGCTGATGTGTTCGTAGGCCATGCGGCGGATTGTCGATGGGCGTGTGGCGATTGTCGAACAGGCCTGGCGGCGGGGGAAACTCGTGGTATGGTGCGGATAACACCCACTGGTCGCGGAGGGCAACCGTGAGCAGCTTCATCCCCACGCGCGAAGTCCGGGAACCGACGGATTTCGGCGACCGGCAGTACCGCGGCGCGCTCGTGAACGTGACGAACGTGTGCAACCTTTCGTGCACGCACTGCTTCGTGTTCCGGGCGGACAACCCGAACCGTCCCAAGGACAAGATGGACGACGCGACGATGCTTGCGCAGCTGGAGACGCTGCGGGACCGGCACGGCATCCGCTCGATGCTGTTCATGGGCGGGGAGCCGATGATCCGGCGCGACCTGGTGATGCGGGCGATGCCGCTGTTCGAGCACTCATCGATCGTGACCAACGGTACCTACGGCATCCCCTCGGTGCCGGGCCACCTGGTGACCGTCTCCCTCGACGGGCCGAAGGAACTCAACGACCCGATCCGGGGCGAGGGAGTGTACGACAGGGTGAAGAAGGCCGTCTTCGAGCGAGACCCGGACGACGGGACGACGGTGATGCTGCAAATGACCGTCACGCGGCAGAACGAGGCGGGCATCGAGGCGTTCGTGGAAGAGGTGAAGGACTGGCCGGTTACCGGCATCGCATTCACCTTCTATGTGCCCTCAGTCGACGATGCGACGGGGCTGGGGTGGGATGACCTGCGGGAGCGCGACGCCGTCATCGACAGGGTGATCGCGGTGAAACGGAAGCACCCCGACCGCGTGAAGGCGAACATCGGCGCGCTCGAGCTGATGAAGTCGGACCGGTGCATGGAGGTGACGGGCGAGCACGGCGAGACGTGCGGGCTGCGCCAGATGCTCCCCCTGTACATGGGGGAAGGCGGGAACTTCGAGCGGACGTTCTGCTGCTACGGCAACAACGTGGACTGCACGCGGTGCGGCGCATACGCGGTGTTCAACGGGGCATACCACCGGGCGGCCGGGACGGTGGAGGCGGAGTAGGGGCGGGGAGCGCTACACCGAGATACCGTAGAGGCGGAGAGCGTCCTTTCGGAGTTCGGCGCGGAAGTCGGGGTGGGCGACCGAGATGAGTTCGCCAATGCGCTCCCGGATGCTCTTGCCGCGGAGCTTCGCGATTCCCTGCTCGGTAACAACGAAATCGACGAAACCGCGGTGCACGGTCTGCACAGTCCCGGGCGGGTGGCCGCCGACGATGCGCGTGGCGCGGCTGCCGTTCACGAGCGAGCTTGAGGGCAGGACGATGACCGAGCCCCCGGCCGCGGTCGAAGCGCCGACGGCGAATGCTGCCTGGCCGCCGGTGCCGCTGAACAGGTTCGGACCCTGGGTCTCGGAAGAGACGTTGCCGGTGAGGTCGACGGCCATGGCGTTGTTCACCGCCACGAAGTTCTCGATCTGGAGGAGCATGCGAAGGTCGTCGGTATGGGTGAAGTCGTAGAGCTCGTAGGCCGGGTCGCCGTCGATACGGGCGAGGTCTTCGGGCGGGACCTGGCCGAGGGCGCTGGCGACGACCTTGCCGACGTGGTGGGGCTTGTTCCGGCCAGTGATGACGCCCTTGTCGACGAGGTCGGGGACGCCGCCGGGGAGGAGCTCGGTGTGGACGCCGAGGTCGTGTCGCTCATCGAGGAAAGCCGGGAGGGCGGCAGAGACATCGCCGATGCCGAACTGGAGCGTGCAGCCGTCGTAGACGATCTCGTTGGCGACGAGGGCGCAGATGACCTGGGCGGCGATCTCGGTCTCCTCGCTGCGGGGCGGAATTGGGGCAGCGGCAGGCGGGAGCGTGTATTCGATGACTCGCTGGAAGCGGGAAATGTGGATGCGATTCTGACCGCCCGTGCGGATGAAGTTCGGGTGGATTTCGCCGATGAGGGTGGAGGTGATGGACGCGACCGTGGGGCCAAAGAACACACCGCTGCCGAAGGAGCACCATCCCTCCTCGTCGGGCGGTGAGATGGGGATCAGGGCGACGTCGAAGCGGTCGATGCCGGCGGGCATCTGGCCTTCGCGGAACTGGGCGACGGGGATGTAGTCCATGCGGCCTTCGCGGACGGCGGCGCGGTCAAGGGGGCTGGCGTAGGCGGTGATCACCTTGAAGTGTTCGAGGTTTTCGGGCGTGTCCCACCTGTACGGCGTGAGGAACGAGATGATGGTCACGTCCCTGAGCTCGGCGCCACGGCGGGAGAGCGCGCCGCAGAGCTGGGGCGGGACAGAGGTCCAACCACCGGCCCAGACGATGTCGCCGTCTTTGACGAGGGCGACGGCGTCTTCGGGCGAGACGAGCTTGTCGGCGACGCGGGCATGCCATTCGGTGGCGGTCTGGGTCATCGGGGGCACCTCGATGATAGATGTGAGCTATCGGGACTATACAGGAAGGGCGAAGTCGGAAGTGCGAAGTGCGAAGTGCGAAGTGCGCGGAGGGTGACAGCCGCGGCGAGATGGCGGCGCTCAGCCGGCGGCGGAGAGGGCGGTGTCTTCCCAGCCGGGGACGAACTTGCGCCATTCTTCCTGGGAGCCGAGGTAGGGGAAGAAGGTGTGGTAGATGGAGACGCGGGGCATGCCAGGTTCGCGGGTCATAGCCATGCGGGCTTCCTGGGGGGTGCGGCCGGCCTTCCGGTGGTTGCACGAGCGACAGGCGGCAACGAGGTTGTCCCACGTGTGGGGGCCGCCGCGGTGGCGGGGCACAACATGGTCGAGCGTGAGATCGCGGGTGGCGCGGCCGCAGTAGACGCATTGCCAGCCATCGCGGGCGAAGATCTCCTTGCGGGTGAGGCGGACCTTCGGCCGGGGGCGCTTGATCATGTGGACCAGGCGGATGACCGAGGGGAGGACGAAGGTGGCGCGGGCAGTGTGGAAGACGGAACGGGCGGACTCGATGATTTCAGCCTTGCCGCGGAGCACAAGGATGAGCGCGCGCCGCACGTTGCACACATTGAGCGGCTCGTAGTTCTGGTTGAGCACGAGGACGGATGACGCATCCATACCCACGCCGCCTTTGCGTGATCCTAGCAAAGGCGAAAGCGGATAGGCAATTGCGCGCCGTTAACGCATGGATGCGCGTTATGCCGTGGTGACGCGGTGGACATCGACTCCGCCGGGGACATCGAGCCTGATGTGCAGCGGGTTTCCGGGTTCGTAGTCATCCGAGAGCGGGATGGTGACCTCGGTCCAGCGGCCCTCGGGGGCGTCGAAGCTGGTCTTGCCGAGGCTGACCAGGGCGCCACCGTTGTCGTGCCAGGCCTGGGCTTCGCCCTTGCCGTTGGCGAGCATGACGGTGGCGGAGGTGAGCTTCTCGTTGCTGACCAGATAGATGTCGCCGACATCGGAACTGCGCCGGCACTTGCGGTCGCCGGGGCCGGACTTGAGGTCGTGCCAGCCCATGGCCGTGTGGGGGACGTCGTTTTCGCCGAAGACCACGTTGGCATGGCGGGGCGCCATGTAGAACGCCAGGTGGCCGGTGTCGTACAGGCGGTCGGGGAAGTAGTAGCGGAACGGCGTTTCGGTCTTGCGGGCGCGGACGAACAGGTGGAAGCGATAGTTCCCCTTCGTAACCCGGGCGACGACGTTTTCGAGCAGCCACCGGAAGGCTGCGCGCTTGCGCCCCTGGGGCGGGTAGATGTCGATGTCCTGGGCGCGGTCGATGCTGTATCCGCAGCCTTCAAGGAGCTCCTTGAGCTCGGCGAGGGTGTATTCGCGGCTGTGGCGGGAGCCCTTGAGGGGGGCGCCAAGGTGGTAGGGGTCGTAGATGTTGCGGCCGAGGAGGAAGTTGATGATGGAATCGGCGCGGCTGGCGTTGGGCGTGGAGAGGACGAGCGCGCCGCCGGGCTTCAGCACGCGGTGGATCTCGGCGAGGGCGTGGACCGGGTTCTCGGTGAGGTGCTCGATGACCTCGCACCAGGTGACCACATCGAAGGTGTTGTCGGGGTAGGGGAAGGTGTCCTGTTCGGCGTTGAAGCAGGTGCAGACGAAGTCGTGTTGCTCCTCGAAGTCCGGGCTGGTGAGGGTCTGGCGGATTTCGGGGCGCCCGTCAGTGGCGTAGCCGGTGAGCGAGAGGTCGTAGTTGCGGAACTTCTGGAGCATGAGGGTAATGTGGAACGGAGGGCTGCCGAGTTCGAGGAGGCGGCCGCGCTCTTTCGGGTTGGGGACCAGGCGGAGGACCTCGCGCCAGAGCGGCAACCCGCCGTCGATGAGGACCCTGTGGACGACCTCGTTGCGGTAGTCCCAGCGGAAGCTCAGGAGGTACCGCGCGATCGAATCTTTGTCGCGTTCGCTAACCGGTGGAGGAGTCATGTCGCGGCATTGTGCCTTACCGGGGGCCAGTCGTTCAAAGCAACGTCGGGTATGCTCGCGCGGTGGAGCCCGTGGCCGCCCTGAACCGCGTCGCATTCCTGCTCGAACGGGCGGACGAGCCGACCTACCGGGTGAAGGCGTTCCGGAACGCGGCGGTGGTGGTGCGGGAGCTGGGGCCGGGTGAAATCGAACGGCGAGTGGCAGCCGGGACCCTGCAGCAGCTGAAGGGCATCGGGGATGTGACGGCGAAGGTGATCGTCGAGGCGGTGGCGGGCGGTGTGCCGAAATACCTGGCGCAACTCGAAGAAGCTGCAGCCCGCGAGTGGCCGCCGGAAGGCAGGCGGGCGTTGCGCGCCCTGCTGCGGGGCGACTGCCACGTCCACTCCGACTGGTCGGACGGGGGCAGCCCGATCCGGGAGATGGCGGAGGCGGCGGTCGGACTGGGGCACGAGTACATGGTGCTGACCGACCATTCGCCCCGGCTGAAGGTAGCGCGGGGCCTGACCGCGGAGCGGCTGCGGAGCCAGATCGAAGTGGTGCGGGAGCTGAACGCAGAGCTGGCGCCGTTCCGCATCCTGACGGGGATCGAAGTCGACATCCTGGACGACGGTTCGCTGGACCAGGATGCGGAGCTGCTTGCGGAGCTGGACGTGGTGGTGGCGAGCGTGCACAGCAAGCTGCGGATGCCCTCGGAGGAGATGACGCCACGGATGGTGATGGCAGTCGCCAACCCGAACGTGGACATCCTGGGGCATTGCACGGGGCGGTACATCTCGGGGAAGCAACGGCCGGAGTCGGAGTTCGATGCGGAGATCGTGTTCGAGGCGTGCCGGCAGTTCGGCGTGGCCGTGGAGATCAACTCGCGGGTGGAGCGGCTGGACCCACCGCGGCGGCTGTTGCGGCTGGCGCTGGAGATGGGGTGCCTGTTCGCTATCGACAGCGACGCGCATGCGCCGGGTCAGCTGGACTGGGTGGCGTA
>JAHDWR010000210.1 GCA_023382755.1 Dehalococcoidia bacterium | reverse complement strand
TGGCCGTGCTAGGCGGGGAGCTAGCGGTGCCCTGAACCCGCAATCCGCTATAGCGGGGTCGAATTCCTGCTCGAGGGCTGGGTCTCTGGGGACTGTCCTTGTTAAGTGGCGTTGACGATCTGGTCCTGCGCGGCGAGGCGCCTCGAACCTGGTCAGGTCCGGAAGGAAGCAGCCATAAGGGGAATGCTTCGGGTGCCGCAGGTCAACCGGGTCCGAGCCGGCTGACGTAGGACAAGCCCGGTGTTCAGTTCGACAGCAGGTGCACGGCCTGTACTCTATCGCTCCCGGGCGCGACGTTGAGGTCGCGCCCGGTTCGTCTACGAGGGTGAGTTTGGCTCAAGCGATTCGGACGCGCCCCGTTCGGGGGCACCCCCTGGCAGATCGTTGGCACCAGAGGCAGGAGCTGCTCGCTCACGCCCGGCGGTTCCGCGGGCGGCATCACGCCGCCGCCATCGCGGTGGTGGTCCTGCTCGCGGTCGTGGCCTTCCGCGTCTTCCCGGAAAAGGAAGTCACGATCCTCAGCAATGGGCAGGCGTTCCGCGTGAGCGCGACCTTCGATACCGAGCACGAGGCGCTCGGTGCAGCCGCTATCACGGTGCTTCCAGGCGATCGCCTGCTCATCGCCGGAGATGACCGCCACGCCTCGATTGCCGTCCAGCGGGCGCGCCCTGTCACCGCCGTCGTCGATGGTGAGACGTTCGCGTTCAGCACCATGGCCACGACCGCCGGTGGCGCGCTTGCCGAAGCCGGCATCGAACTGCGCCCGGGCGACCAGGTACTGATGGATGGAGTCCCGGCCACGGAGCGAGCCCCGCTCGCAGGCGTGCGGTACGCATCGCAGTCGGTCCCGGCCGTCACCGCGGCGGCCCAGGGGCGGCCGGTCGAACTCTCCGTCGTGCGGGCTCGCCCGTACGTCGTCTTCATCGACACGGCCAGGGTGGACATTGTTTCCCCCGCTGCCACGGTGGGGAGCCTGCTGGCAGACCTCGGCATGACTGTCCGCGAGGGCGACCTTGTCAGGCCATCCCTGGAGACGCCCCTTGCCGCCGGTATGACGGTGCACCTCGCAAAGGCGCGGACCGTCCACATCACGCTGAACGGGCAGCAGACATCGCTCTACACACAGGCAGAGACCGTGCGGGATGTACTTGCGGTGCTGGGCGTGAGCCCGGGCCCCGAGGACATCCTTTCGCCCGCCCGCGAAGCAGAGGTGTTCAACGGCATGGAGCTCGTGATCGGCACGACCGAGGTGGTCCAGGAGCAGATGGCCGAACAACTTCCTCCGCCAACGCTGTTCGAAGAGGACCCGTCCCTTCCTCGTGGCGAGGTGCGCATCGTCAACGGCAGCCCGGGCGAGCGACTGAGCACGTTCTCGGTTACCTACCGGAACGGCGAAGAGGTCTCTCGCGCTTTCGTCTCGTCCGTTGTCACGACCGCACCAGTCCCAGCACGCCACGTCTCCGGGACGCGGGCCGTGAGCGCCGCCAGGCCGACCGTCAACCTGCCCGGCTTCACGGGCTCCTACCGGGAGAAGGTCAATGTCTGGGCCACCTGGTACAACGCCAGCCACGGCGCATGGAGCCGGGACGACCCGAACTACGGCAAGACGGCCACGGGCGTCATCGTCGACCACGGCATCTGCGCGGTCGACCCATCCGTTATCCCGCTGGGCACGCGCTTCGTGGTCCCCGGCTACGGGATGTGCATCGCGGCCGATACTGGAGGAGGCATCAAGGGGGCGAAGATCGACCTTGGCTTCCCCGAAGACGCCGGCTCCAATCCATGGCACACCGGCTACGTCGACATCTATATCCTCGACTGAGTTCCGGGCCCGCCTCTACCATCAGATCATGCCCCCAGCCCGTCTTCCCGGCCCGCGGCCCCGCAAGGCACTCGGCCAGCACTTCCTGCGCGACTCCGGCGTGCTCCACGACATCGCCGCGGCCGTCGATTGCCCCGGTGGCGGCTTTGTGCTCGAACTGGGAGCCGGGACCGGCCAGCTCACGGAAGCGCTCCTCGAACGCGGACTCCCCGTCGTCGCACTGGAGATCGAACCGCGCCTGGTCGAACACCTGCGCCGCCGGTTTCGCGCGGCGCCGGACCTGCGAGTGGTCGAGGCGGATGCCCGCACGGTCGACATCTCCACGGTGGTGCCGCCCGGCACTCCCTACGCGGTCGTGGGGAACCTCCCCTACTTCGCGGCCAACCCCATCATCCGGCACTTCCTGGAGGGCTCGCCGAAGCCCGCCAGCATGGTGGTGATGATCCAGCGCGAGGTTGCCCGCGAGATCACCGCCCCTGCCGGTGACTGGTCGTGGCTGACGATTTCGGTCCAGGTCTATGCCGAAGCAACGCGTCTGTTCGACGTTCCGCCGGAAGCTTTCGACCCACCCCCGGCGGTCCACTCAACCGTGATCCGGATGGACCTGCGCGCCGCGCCGCTCGTCCCCCGGGAGCGCAACGCGAGCTTCTTCGAGCTCGTTTCGAAGACCTTTCGCAACCCGCGGAAGCAGATCCATAACTCCCTCGCCAGGGGCGTGTGGCTGCCGCCGGATGGCGCCGGACTGGCACTCAAGACCGCCGGGATCGACCCGATGCGGAGGGCCGAGACGCTCGACATCGGTGACTGGCTCCGCCTCCTGGACGCCTGCGAAGAGGTTCGCGCCAGTGCCTGATGTGCTGCGCGGCCGGGCGCCGGCGAAGGTCAATCTCGTCCTCGAAGTTCTCGGGACGCGGGACGACGGGTTTCATGAGATCGACACGATCTTCCAGGAGCTCGCCCTCGCGGACGAGGTTACAGCGTCCTTCGGCGGCCACACGGGAGTCGTCATCGATGGCCCGTTCGCTGCGGGCACGCCCGCCGACGCGACGAACCTCGCCTGGTGCGCGGCAGAGCTGTTGGCCCGCCGCACCGGCGCATCGACCGACGGTCTCGGAATCAGCATCACCAAGCACATCCCGCCAGCGGGCGGGCTCGGCGGCGGAGCATCGGATGCGGCCACCACGTTGCGCCTCCTTGCAACGGTGTGGCCCGAGGCGACACCACCAGTCCTCACCGAGGTCGCGGCGGCAATCGGGAGCGATGAGGCCTTCTTCCTCGGGGGCGGTACAGCGCGCGGGACTGGCCGCGGCGAGCACGTGGCTCCATGCCGCCCCCTGCCCCCTCACGATGTCGTGCTGTTTGTCCCGCCCTTCAGCATCGAGCGGAAGACGGCGCGCATGTTCGCTGCCCTCGACCGGCACCGGTTCGACCGCGGCGGCATGGCCGCCAGGTTCTTCGCCGAGCCGCCACATCGGTTCGCCTCGGAGGATGTGTGCAACGCCTTTGAACGGGTCGCGTTCGAACTCTTTCCCGCCCTGGCGGGGCTCTGGCAGGAGCTGGAGGCGCGGACCGGGAGCGCGGTCCGGCTCGCGGGGGCCGGTCCGACGCTCTTCTGGATTGGGCCGGCCGGGTCGGGCGGAGACATCGCGCGGGCCGCCGCGGGAGCCGCGTGCAGGGTCATCCCCACGCGAACGGCGCCCGCCCGGTGAACGCGGTCGTCGGCGGCTGGGCCGCGGGCTACGCCATGGCGATCCTGTCTACCTTCGCGTTGACCTATCTGGCCGTGCAACCCGGCCCGCAGAAGTTCGTCCAGACGTGGATCGACCCGGGAGTGCCTGGATTCCTGCTGGCGGTGCCGATTTCGATCGGCACGACGGTCATGTGGACGATGGCCGGGCTCGTGCTCGCCTCGGCGTACGTGCTCGGCGGGTTCGAGGACAAGCCGGGCGCACTGGGTGCGCCAAGCTGGCAATTCCTGTTCATCATGGGCGCGCTTGCCTTCCTCCCCGTCCCGGTGCTGGTCGCGCTTTCGCGGCGGTTGTGGTGGCTGTGGCTGTCGATGTCGGTCTCTTTCGTGGGGCTCTTCGGGTGGCTGATGCCTCTGCTCGCAGAGCGGTGATATACTGCCGGAACTCGTGAAAATCTTTGCAAAACACTCGGAGGCGCCGCGTGCCGGGCACCATCATTGATATGCACCTGCACACCACGCGTGGCGCATCCGACTCGATGCTTGACCCAGACGACCTCATCACGGAAGCCACGCGCGTGGGGCTCACCGGGGTGAATATCACCGAACATGACCGCATGTGGGAGTCGTGGGACCTGAGCCCCTTTCGCAAGAAACACCCCCACATCTTCGTCTCGAACGGCATGGAAGTGTCGACCGACATGGGGCACATCCTGGCCGTTGGCCTGAAGGGCTACTCGCCGGGCATCCGGCGGCTCCAGAAACTGCGCGAGGTGGCTGACGAGCAGGGCGCATTCCTGATCGTTGCCCACCCCTTTCGCCATTTCTTCGATCCCGTGCACTTCAAGCGCGAAGGCAAGGAGCCCTTCAACCTGACCCCCGAACAGGCGGCGAAACTGCCGGTGTTCCAGCTGGTCGATGGCATCGAAGTGCTCAATGGCTGCAACACGCCGCGGGAAAACTACTTCGCGCTCCAGGTGGCCAAGACCATGGGCAAGCCGGGTACCGGCGGCTCAGATGCCCACAGCACACAGGGCATCGGATACTTCGCCGCGGTCTTCGAAGAGGAAATCCTCGGGCCCGAGCACATGGTGGAGCAGATGCACAAGGGCCGCTTTTTCCCCGGACGTGGACTGCCCGAAGGGAAGCTGAATAACTACTGGGAAACGGCCGAGCCGATTCCCTTTTACGAATGACCCCGGCGTGAACGCAGCTACTTTCGGGAAGAGCTGGACGATCATCGGCTTCATGGCAGTGGTGTGCCTGCCAGGGATTGTGTTGCGCCTTGCGGGAATCCACCCGGACCCGATCCCCGGTGCGATCGTCTTCGGGCTCGCCATCCTCGCCGCGGCATTTCTGCTCAGCTGGGGCGCCGAGACCGCCGAACTCGACATCTCCCAGGGCCTTGCCCTCGCCATCATCGCCATCATCGCCGTGCTCCCCGAGTACGCCGTCGACTTCGTCCTCGCCTGGAACGCAGGCGCCGACCCCGCAGAGGCCGAACGAGGCCTCGCCATCGCCAACATGACCGGCGGCAACCGGCTGCTCATCGGCGTCGGCTGGCCCATCGTCTTCTTCCTGTTCTTCTACCGAACGAGGCTGAAGGACCTGATCGTCGATCGCCACCGCAGCCTCGAGCTCACGTTCCTGACGATTGCCACGCTCTACGTCATCTTCATCCCGTTGCGCCACCACGTCAGCATCATCGACACCATCGTCCTGGTGTCGCTGTTCGTTATCTACCTCTACTTCACATCAAAGGTGGAGTCGGAGCACGTCGAACTCGTCGGGCCGGCCCAGGCGATGGGCTCCCTCACCGACGCTCCCCGGCGAACACTGGTGATCACCGTGCTCGTCTATAGCGCGGTGACGATTTTCTGTTCCGCCGAGCCGTTCGCCGAATCGCTCGTCCACATTGGCGAGGAGTTCGGCGTCTCGGAGTTCCTGCTCATTCAATGGCTGGCCCCGCTTGCTTCCGAATCGCCGGAGGTGCTTGTTGCGTGTCTCCTCGCGTGGCGAGGGCGCGCCGCCGCGGGCATGGGCGTGCTCATTTCGTCGAAGGTGAACCAGTGGACGCTGCTCATCGGCACGCTGCCGATTGCGTTCCTCGTCTCGGCGGGCGAGTTCGGGTTCACCAACGGTCTGCCGCTCGACGACCGCCAGCGTGAGGAGATTTTCCTGACAGCGGCGCAGTCGGCTTTCGCGATCGCCGTCTTCATGAACTTGCGCATGGGCCGCAAGGAGGCGATCGCGCTCTTCGTGCTGTTCGCCACGCAGCTATTCATCACGAATGAGCAGGCCCGGCTGGTCTATGCCGGGATGTACACCGTGCTCTGCATCGCGCTGCTCATTGCGAGCCGGAAGCAGATCCCCCAGACCATCGGCGACGCCTGGACCATCATCCGGGGCCGGGAGCTCGTCCCCGGGCCGGACGACCCGCCACCCGCGCAATCGCCGGCCGCGCACTGACAAAAAGCCCCGCCAGATGGCGGGGCTTTTCGTTCAGCGGATGTGGTACGCCCGGGAGGATTCGAACCTCCGACCTTTGGGTCCGC
>JAHDWR010000209.1:5778-6167 GCA_023382755.1 Dehalococcoidia bacterium | reverse complement strand
TGAAGGCGCTCAGCCGCCGCAACGACGAACCGGAGCGCGCGAGCCGCCCGTTCGACCGCGACCGCGACGGGTTCGTGTTCGGCGAAGGTGCCGTCGTGATGGTGGTCGAGTCCGAGGCACGCGCGACTGCGCGGGGCGCCCGCGTGTATGCCGAGTTGATGGGGGGCGGGTTGAGCTGCGACGCCTACCACATCACCGCGCCGCTCGAAGACGGTTCTGGCGCCCAGGACGCGATGGCGGAAGCGCTCGCAGCCGCGGGCATGCAGCCGGAGGACATGGACTACATCGCGGCGCACGGCACAGGGACGCCGCTCAACGATGCCTCGGAGACGCGGGCGATCAAGCTGGCGTTCGGGGATCACGCCCGGAAGCTTGCAATCAGCTCGCCG
>JAHDWR010000209.1:0-5768 GCA_023382755.1 Dehalococcoidia bacterium | reverse complement strand
GGCCCCCGGCCCGGGGGGCACACCCGGGGGGGGGGGGGAACCCCCCCGCCCCGCCCCCAGCCCCCCCCCCCGGGGGGGGGGGGGGCCCCGGTGGGGGGGGGGGGGGGGGGGGGGCCGCGCTGGCGGCGGCGCTCGCGGTCTACCATGACATGGTGCCGCCGACCATCAACCTCGAAACACCCGACCCGGAGTGCGACCTGGACTACACACCGTTGAAAGCGCGAAAGATGACCGTGCGTGCCGCCGCGGCGAACGGGTTTGGGTTCGGCGGGCAGAACGGCAGCGTGATCTTCCGCAAGTACGTGCCGTGACGTAGCCTAGGCGGCGTTTACGAAAACGGACCGGGTGCCCCGTGGCGCCCTTCAGAAGAGAAAGCACACACCGAGGGAGAACCACCATGGCCACCGTGTTCGAACGTGTCCGCGACGTCGTCGTGAGGCAGCTGAAAGTCAAACCCGACGAAGTCACCCCGGAAGCCAACCTCATCGACGACCTGCGGGCCGACTCGTTGGACATCGTGGACCTGACGATCGCGATCGAAGAGGCATTCGCGGACGACGCGGAGTTCGAGATCCGCGACGAAGACGCGGAGAACATCCGCACGATCCAGGACATCCTCGACTTCCTCGCGCAGCAAGGCCTCTCCTGACCTGGGTAGCCGTTAGCGCGGACGAACACAGAGGCGCGGAGGCGCAGAGGATTTGGATTCGGCGATCGAGACCGAGGGTGAACTCACCGGGCGGGTGATCGGCGCGGCAATTGCCGTGCACCGCGAACTGGGACCTGGGTTTCTCGAGTCTGTCTACGAGTCGGCGCTGTGCGTGGAACTCGACTATCTCGGGATCCCGTATTCCCGCCAGGTGGTCGTCGAACTGGGGTACCGGGGCCGGACCGTGGGCGAGGGGCGCATCGACCTGGTGGTGGACGGGTGCCTGGTGGTGGAACTCAGGCGGTGGAGAGCATCCTGCCGATCCACGAAGCGCAGATCCTGTCGTACCTCAAGGCAACGGGCCATCCGGTGGGGCTTCTGATCAACTTCAACGTCGTCGCCCTTCGCCGCGGCATCCGAAGGGTGGTCAACGGCTTCTGTCGGTAAGGCCCCGGCTTCCTCTGTGCCTCCGTGCCTCTGTGTTAGGAGGTTCTTGGCGGTTAGAGGGTGCCGGCGAGGGAGCGGAGGCGGGCCACGATTTCGGGGAGGGCGGTGAGGACGCGGTCGATGTCGGCCTCGGTGTTGTGCTTGCCGACAGTGAGGCGGAGGGAGGCATGGGCAAGGTCGGGGTCGATGCCCATCGCAGTGAGGACGTGTGAGGGTTCGAGGGCGCCCGTGGTGCACGCGCTCCCGGAGCTCGCGGCGATGTCGGCCATGTCGAGCGCGAGCAACACGCTCTCACCCTCGACGTTGCGGAAGCAGCAACTGAAGTTGTTGGCGAGCCGCCGGTCCGGGTCTGCCGGCCCGGTGATGACGGTGTCGGGGACGCGCTCCGGGAGTTCGAACAGGAGCCGGTCGCGCAGCTTGCGGGCGTGGGCGATACGCGCCGCGGACTCGTCCCAGGCGAGCTTCATGGCGGTCGCCAGACCAACAATGCCGGCAACGTTTTCGGTGCCGGCGCGGCGTTCTTTCTCCTGGCTCCCGCCAAAGAGCATCGGCTGCCAGGGTGTCCGGTTCTTGATGTACAGGAGCCCCACGCCTTTTGGGCCATAGATCTTGTGGGCGGCGATGCTGAGCAGGTCGACGCCCAGGGTTGCCGGCGTGATGTCGATGGCGCCGGCCGCCTGGACCGCGTCGGTATGGACCACGACCTTCGGGTTCTTCGAGCGGGCGATGCGGGCGGCCTCGGCCACAGGCTGGATGGTCCCAACCTCGTTGTTCGCGGCCATGATCGAGACGACCGTGGTCTCAGGCCCCACGGCGTCATCCAGAGCGGCCAGGTCGACGACGCCTTCGGGGTCGACGGGGAGGTACGTCGCGCGGAAGCCCTCGCGCTCGAGCTGTTCGACGGTGTGGAGGACCGCGTGGTGCTCAACGCGGGTGGTGACGATGTGATTGCCGCGGCCGCGTTCGCGCTGGGCGAAGGCGGCGCCGCGAATGGCGGCGTTATCGGATTCGGTGCCGCCGCCGGTGAAGACAATTTCCTTTGGCTGGGCGCCGAGCAGGTCGGCGACGAGCTTGCGGGCGGCATCGAGAGCGCGCCGCGCCTCCTGGCCCTCGAGGTAGATGCTCGAGGGGTTGCCCCAGTAGGTTGTGAGCATCGGGATCATGGCTTCGATGACCCGCGGATCGGGCGGGGTGGTCGCCGCGTGGTCGAGGTAAATGCGTCCCATGCAGCCAGCGTAGCGGGCGGAAAGGCGGCCTTCCAGCGGGCTGATGGCCCCGTTGCCCCGGGGTGCTATACTGCGTGCTGGCAATTCCTCTCAGGAGTGGGCACAAAGCCCACTTTTTTGTTGGACCTATGAAAAACGAACTCCTGCTGGCACTTGGTCAACTCGCCGCCGAAAAGAACCTCCCCCGCGAGGTCGTCTTCGAGGCGGTCGAAGCGGCGCTGACTTCCGCCTTCCGGCGGGAGGGCGACAACGCGCCGAACATCAACGTCAAAATCGACACCACCACCGGGGACATCCGCGCGTACCGCCAGATGGTGGTTGTGGATGAGCCCGAAGAGCCGGCAGTGGAAATGGCCCTCCCCGAGGCGCGCCGGTGGAAGCCGGACGTGCGCGTTGGGGATGTGCTGGACTTCGAAGAGCAACTGCCACCGAACGCCGGGCGCATCGCGGCCCAGACGGCCAAGCAGGTGGTGCTCCAGCGGCTGCGCGAAGCCGAGCGCGACGCGGTGTTCGATGAATACGCGGGCAAGGAAGGCGAACTGCTCGTGGGGACCGTCCAGCGGGTGGAGGCGCGCCAGATCATCATCGAACTGGGACGTGGCACCGAGGCGGTGCTGCCCTTCAGCGAACAGGTACGGAACGAGCACCTGCGGCCGGGCCAACGCGTGAAGGTCCTGGTGCTCGAGGTGATGAAGGCCGTGAAGGGCCCGCAAATCGTGGTGAGCCGCGGCCACCGCAACCTGCTTCGCCGGCTCTTCGAGATGGAAGTCCCGGAAATCAAGGCAGGGACGGTCGAGATCAAGAGCATTGCCCGCGAAGGCGGGCACCGCAGCAAGGTCGCCGTCCACGCCCGCAACGCCAACGTGGACCCGATTGGGGCGTGCGTGGGGATGCGCGGCACGCGCATCCAGAACATCGTGAACGAACTCGCCGGCGAGCGGATCGACGTGATCAAGTGGGACCCCGACCCGGCGAACTTCGTCTCGAACGCGTTGAGCCCGGCCCAGGTGCTGGAGACTGAAATCAGCGTCGACGACCACCTGGCTACGGTGGTGGTGCCGGACAAGATGCTTTCGCTCGCGATCGGCAAGGAGGGGCAAAACGCCCGCCTTGCAGCGAAGCTGACGGGCTGGCGGATCAACATCCACAGCCAGACCTCGAAGGACCGCGCGGCAGGGGGCGAGGCCGAAGCGCCGCTCGCGTTCGAACCGTTCGCCCCGGGCGAGACGCCGGACATCGACATCATCGAGGAAGCCGAAGAGATTGCGGCCGCCGCCGAGCTTGCGCCCGAACTGGCTGAGGAGCAGGAAGTGGCAGTGCCCGCGGCGGCGAGCGCTGTCCCGGCTGCCGAGACCGCGCCCGAAGAGGAAGAGATCTCGTTCGCGGCCGTGGTGGACCAGATGGAGGTCCCGGACCGGGAAGAGCGGGAGTCGGAAGACTACGGCGAAGACGAGGACGAGGAGTACGAGATCCCGACGACGGTGGTGGCCGAGATGAAGCCTTCGGCGATCCGGTTCGCCGAGGATGTGCTGCCCAAGCGCCCGGACGAGGTAGAGGACACGGCACGGAAACCGGCCGCGAAGAAGGCGCGCCGTGCCTCGCGGTTTGCCGAAGAGGAAGAGGACGAGATGGAAGACATCGACTACTCGGGGCGCATCCACTGACGGAGGGCCTTCCCGGTGCCAGGCGCCAAACCGCGGCCCATCCCCCAGCGCACGTGCATTGGTTGCCGCCTCGAACAGGGTAAGCGCGGGCTCGTGCGCATTGTGCGGACACCCGAAGGCCGCGTGGTGGTCGACCCCGGCGGGAAGGCCAACGGTCGCGGCGCCTACATCCACCCGCTGCGCGCGTGTTGGGAGAAAGCGCTCAAAGGCGGTACGATAAGAAACGCACTCAAGTTCACCCCGGCCCAGGACGATATCGAGGCGCTCCGTGCCTTCGGAATGGCGTTGCCGGTAGAAGAAAGCGAAACGTTATGACGGCTAAACCAACCTCTACGGCAGTGAGAATCCCCGCGGCCCTCACCGTGAAGGAACTCGGCGACATCCTGAACATCTCCGCCATCGAAGTGATCAAGCGGTTGATGACGAACGGCGTCATGGCGAACGTGAACCAGACGATCGATTACGACACCGCGGCGATCATCGCCGTCGAACTCGGGCTCGATCCCGAGGAAGAGGTGGCCGAGGAGCCCGCGGTGGCGGCGATCGCGGTAGAAGAGGAAGAGATCGTCGACGACCCGGCTTCGTTGAAGCCGCGGCCACCGGTGGTGACGATCCTCGGCCACGTCGACCACGGGAAGACCAGCCTCCTGGACGCCATCCGGAAGACGAAAGTCGCCGCGGGCGAGGCGGGGGGCATCACGCAGCACATCGGCGCGTACCAGATCGAGCGCGATGGGAAGCTAGTCACCTTCATCGACACGCCGGGCCATGCGGCGTTCACGGCGATGCGCGCCCGCGGCGCCCAGGTGACTGACATCGCCATCCTGGTGGTGGCGGCAAACGACGGGGTGATGCCGCAAACGATCGAGGCCATCAACCACGCGCTGGCGGCCGGCGTGCCGATCATCGTCGCGATCAACAAGATCGACCTGCCCACGGCAAACCCGGACCGGGTGAAGCAGCAGCTCACCGAGCACAACATCGTCGTCGAGGAATACGGCGGCGACGTGGTGGCCGTGCCCGTTTCAGCAACGACCGGCCAGGGGCTCGACGACCTTCTCGAATCCATCAACCTGGTGGCGGAAATCGGCGAACTCAAGGCAAACCCGGACCGCCCGGCCTCCGCGGTGGTGGTGGAAGCGGAGATGGATGCTGGCCGGGGTCCAGTCGCGACGGTCCTGGTCCAGGCGGGAACGCTCCGCCAGGGCGATGCGGTCATCGCGGGCGAAACGAGCGGCAAGATCAAGGCGATGTTCGACGACCAGGGCAAGCGCATTCGCGAAGCCGGGCCGGCGACGCCGGTGGTCGTCATGGGGTTGGAAGCGGTGCCGGAAGCGGGCGAGCGCATCCGTGCCGTGGCGGACGAGCGGCTGGCCCGGACGATTGTCGATGAGCGCCGCCGCCGGCGCGAGGCCTCGGAACAAACCGAACACGCCCACGTCAACCTCGACACGCTGTTCAACGAGATCAGCGCGGGGAAGCTGAAAGAGCTCATCATCATCCTGAAGGCCGACGTGCGGGGCAGTGCCGAAGCGCTCAAGGGCGCACTGGAACGGCTGAGCAACCCCGAGGTGAAGCTGAAGATCATTCACTCGGCCACCGGGCCCGTGAGCGACAGCGATGTGATGCTCGCGGAAGCCTCGAACGGGATCATCATCGCCTTCAACTCCCGCACCGACCCCTCGGCGAAGAAACGGGCGGAGGCCACCGGTGTGGAGATCCGCAGTTACAGCATCATCTACCAGGTGCTGGAGGACGTGGAGAAGGCGCTCACGGGCATGC